>JBFHRI010000024.1:0-18832 GCA_041591755.1 Oleiphilaceae bacterium | reverse complement strand
GGGGGGGGGGGGGGGGGGGGACAGGATCACAACTCCGCGCTGCCCGCCTTCACCCCCTCCCAACCTCTCCCTTCGTAAGGGAGAGGAGCTTTGCTTGTGTTATTGTAGTCTTTCACACCCGAGATAAGGCAAACTGTTCAGGGTATGAATTCTCTTCAAAACGAGCCCCAAGATGAATAAACCCACCCTGGTCGAACTCGAGGCGTTTTTTGCCCGCGAATTTGCGCATGCCGATTTTTCGATTATCGAGGCTGGCCAGGGCATGGCGACGCTACGCCGAGAAATCTCAACCATCCATACGCGGCCCGGCGGCACGGTTTCCGGTCCCACCATCATGGAATTGGCGGATGCTGCACTATACGTCGCGATCCTTGCCGAGATTGGACTGGTTGCACTGGCTGTAACCAGCAGTTTGAATTTTAATTTTCTGCGCAAGCACGCTGCCGACCGCGCGCTGATCGCGCAGTGTCGCCTCTTGAAACTTGGCCGCAGCCTGGCGATGGGCGAGGTCAGCCTGTTTTCTGAAGGATTGAGCGATCCGGTTGCACATGCCACCGGAACCTATTCCCTTCCGCCCACCCAAGAGATCGCAAACCATGAATGAACAAAACTGTCCCTGCGGCTCCGACAAAACCTATGATCGTTGCTGTGGGCGCTTTATCAGTGGCCAGGAGTACGCCAAAACACCTGAGCAACTCATGCGCTCACGCTACAGCGCCTATGCCTTGGGCGGTCATGGACGCTACTTGCTGGATACCTGGTTCCCAGCCACAGCACGCGGCTTGAACGAGCAGATGCTGGATGAAACCGAAGTAAAATGGCTGCGCTTGGAGGTACTGGAACGCGCACAGAAGGGCGACAAAGGCAGCGTTGAATTCAAGGCTTACTATCGCGATGAAGACGCCCCAGACGGACAAGTGGCGCTACACGAGCGCTCAGAATTCGTGCGTATACAGGGGCGTTGGCTGTATGTAGGAGGCCGGGTATCGTAAACCGGCCTTGCTCTGAAAGAGCGGATTCCGTTTGCCTTAGTCGGGCAACTGCGCGTTATGGAAGACGTTCTGTACGTCGTCCAGATCATTGAGTAAGTCGATGAACTTGTCAAAGACCTCAACATCTTCACCCGTAACTTCGGTCTGGGTTTGCGGTACGAACTGAATTGCATCGACGTCGAAGTCCAACTCTCCCTTACTGCCAAACGCTTCAACCAGAGCCCCTCTCGCCTTACCGTATTCTGTACTCGGCGCAAACACGGTCACCATGCCGTTCTCATATTCCAAATCGGTGACATCGACATCCGCTTCCATCAGCACTTCAAGCGCTTTCTCTTCATCGTCACATTTAAAGGCAAAAATGGCACAGTGATCAAACATATGCGAGACGCTGCCCGGCGTGCCCAACTTGCTTTTGGTCTTGGTGAAACACAGGCGCACGTCATTGAAGGTACGGGTCGGATTGTCGGTCAAGCAATCGACAATCACCATACAGTTGCCAGGGCCAAAACCTTCATAGCGCGCGACCGCAAAATCTTCACCGACGCCACCTTTGGCCTTTTCCAATGCCTTTTCAATCACATGCGCAGGGACTTGGTCTTTCTTGGCGCGGTCAATCATGGCCCGCAGCGAGAGGTTGGCGCTTGGGTCAGCCCCACCGGACTTGGCACAGACATAGATTTCTCGGCCGTACTTGCTATAGACCTTGGTTTTCATGGCGGCCGTTTTGGCCATTGATTCTTTGCGGTTTTGATACGCACGACCCATGTTGACGTCCCCGAATACCTGGTTAACGAATGTAAAGGTTCAAAGAATTCCTGATCGAATCCCGTAAAAAGACCGGCATTCTACACCGAGAGCCCTAGTTCTGCTCAATACTGCTCTTCAAGAGTGTTAATAGACGCATAGACTGCAGTACTGCCGTCACGCCGTAAGAGCATGACCTGGTAAGGCATAAAGCGATCGCCCGACTCCATGCCGGGGCTTCCCACTGGCATACCCGGCACACTTAGACCGATCGCATCCTCAGGCGGGCTCGCAAGAAACTGCTGAATCAATCGCGCCGGAATATGCCCCTCGAACACGTAACCTTGAGGACTCACCGCGGTGTGACAGGAGCGCACATTCTCTGCAATTCCCAGTTGCGTCTTAATGCCCGCCAGATCCTCCGGATGCTCGGATTTAAGCGCAAAGCCCGCGCCTTCCATATGCTTGATCCAATCACCACAGCAGCCACAGGTCGGCGACTTGTAGACCAGCATCTCAGCGCTGGCGTTAGGACCCGCCGGAGCGGCCTGCGTGCCAGTATCCTCTTGCTGCTGCGCCTCTCCCGAGGCGCTCTGCTCGACTTGCGCCTGCGCAGACTGGGAAGGCGTTGACTCCGCACAGCCCGCAAGTAAAGCAAGCCCCAACACCACCCACCAAAACGAAATTCTCATAGCTCAGCCCTCAATGCGTAAAATGGTTGTCGCGAACACGTCGCACGCTGCCCTAAAGTAGTACACTCGCGCATCAAAAGATCAAGACTACGCTGATGAAATCCTGTTCACCTTGTCGACGCGGGTTCAGCCTTTTCGAGTAAAACAAAACGCATGTCCCTATACTCCTCCTATCACCGGAACATTCGCCGCATCGCCGTCCTGGGGGGTGAATCGACGGGCAAATCGACGCTCTGCGAAGCGCTCGCAGAAGCGCTTGATACGGTTTACGTAGAAGAGTATGGCCGCGCACGTTGGGAACAAAAGCAAGGCCAGTTCGACTACCTCGACATGCTCCACATCGCGCAAACGCAGCTGCGTCAGGAGCAGGAATTACTGCCGCTGGCTCGCGACTGGATGGTCTGCGACACCACGCCACTGGCCACACTGTTCTACAGTCTGCAATTGTTCGGGCGCGCCGATCCGCAACTGCGGGTATTGGCTGACACCCACTATGACTACTACTTACTGTGCGCAGACGACTTTGAGTTTGTGCAGGACGGAACTCGGCAGGACGCCACGTTTCGTGCTATGCAAAATCGCTGGTTCGAACACAACTTAGCCCGTCGCGGCATTCGCTGGCGCCGACTGGAAGGTTCGCTCCAGGCGCGCCTTGAGCAAGCGCTGGAATACCTCTGTTGAGTCGCGTGCTGAGTTGTGAGCGCTCCTTGCAATCCCTATAATGAGCGGCGTTCCTTTCGTTGCGCTTCCTTTGACACTTAGCGCGCATGCCGCTCGCAGGAGTAGTTCGCCCGATGACTCAAGCCCCGCCCCCCTCCACCGAACAGGACAATACTGAGTTCAATCGCCTGTTCTGGCACAGCCGTCGTGGCATGCTTGAACTGGATTGTTTGTTGGTGCCTTTTTTGAAGGAAGCCTATCGCACCTTGAGCAAGGAGGATCAATTGCGCTATGAGAAACTTTTGAGCTGCGAAGATCAGGATATGTTTGGCTGGTTCATGCAGAAAACCGTGCCCGAAGACCCGGATCTGGCGCGCATCGTCGGTATCATTTTGGACCGTGTTCAACCCGATCCAGCTTGAGCTACAAGCCAGCTGGCAGCTCAGCCTACTGCTGGCAACCCCAGTTATCTGTGCGCTGGCCATCGTGATCTGGCTAGGCTTGCCGCTGTGGCTGAGCCTGCTACTGGGCGGCCCACTACTCATTGTGTTTGGGCTGTCACAAGCTTACGATGCCTGGCGGCTCGCCCCCTGCAGTATCGAAGCCATTCAAGTTCACACCGATCACCTGCGCGTACACCTGCGCAACCAGACTGCACATGAGGTCCAACTCAGAGAAATCCGTTTACTCAAACCTTGGCTTTGTATTGTATCCCTCAACGCGGCCACACCGCCCCGTTCGCACCCCAAGCGCCGCCCCGATTATTGGCTCATTTTAACGCGTCACAATTGTAAGCAGCTGGATGCGTTCCGGCGCTTACGGGTAAGATTGCGTTTCCCTTCCAGCTTGCGACCCACTGAACACCACCATGAATGACTCTACCCCCCTGCACCTGAACGACGCGACCTTACTGCCGTATGCATTGATCGAAATCAGCGGACCCGATGCCGAAAAGCTATTGCAAGGACAAACCAGCATACACATTGCCCGATTACCCGTGCATGGCGTCAGCTACGGCACCGCGAACACCCCCAAAGGCCGCATGTATGGGTTGTTTCGTCTTATCCGTACGGGCCCCGACAGTTTTCTGTTGCGGCTCCAGCAAAGCTGTGCCGAGGCCTTTTTGCGACAGCTGGGCAAATATGCGGTGTTTTTTAAATGCCAAATACGGCATGCCGACGAATACCAGGCGTGGGGGCTATTCTCTGCCACTGAGGCCCTCAGGCTGCCCGAGTCGTCCGAAGTCGCGCGTGAAGCAGAGGGCACTTACGTCCTGCGCAGCTTGACCACGCCCGCGCTCTACGAGGTGTACAGCGTCGGCCCCGTGACGACTACAGGTGAATTTTCGGCGGAGGACTGGGCTGCCCTAGAAGCACAAAGTGGGATTCCTGAGCTGTACCCAAGCACACAGGAAGCCTTTATCCTGCAACACCTGAATCTACAGGAGTTGGGCGCAGTCAGCTTCGACAAAGGCTGCTACACCGGACAAGAAATCATTGCCCGACTGAAATATCTCGGCAAACAGAAAAAGCGCATGTATCGTTTGCACGCCGCTGCGCGCGTTACAACGCAGCCGGGCGAATCCGTCTATGACGTAGATGGCCACAAATGTGGCGAAGTGGTGCGATCACATTACAGTCCCCGCACGGGTAGCATTACCTTGGCCGTTCTCGAGGAGGCGTTCGCCAACGGCGCACCCACGATTCGACTCAGTCCAGAAACCGCTGTGGATTTTAGCATCGAGCGTCAAAACCCTTAAATTTCAAGAGAGGCCACCACCTCTACAAAAAACAACACAGAAATCATCATTTTGCGACCGCGCTTTAGTACAGGCTCTGCTATAACTAATGGCAGCCCTGAGGCTTGTGGAAGTCTCCTAGTCATTTAAAAACGTCGCTTATCTGAGGAGCGTATGTCAGAACAGCAACTAGCCCAACAAATCGCGCGGGATATCGTCCATGCCATTGAGACCGACACCTTGGTATTGCCCACCCTGCCCGAAATTGCCCTGAGCGTACGCGAAATCGTCGACAATCCGGATTCCGGTCTGTCCGATCTGATCGAGGTGATCAATCGAGACACCGCACTCAGCGCGCGCATTCTCAAAGTCTGTAACAGCCCATTGTTCCGCGGTGCTAACGAAATCAATAACCTCAGCTTGGCTGTCAATCGACTGGGCATGCAATACACCAGCAGTCTCGCCACAGGATTGGCGATGGCGCAAATGTTTCAAGCCACTTCAGATATGATCGACTCACGCATGCGAGACGTTTGGCAGCGCAGCACTGAAGTCGCCGGGATGTGTAGTGTGTTGGCCAGCAAACACAGCCATTTAAATGCCGGTCAGGCGACGCTCGCGGGACTGATCTACGCGATTGGCGCGCTCCCCGTTCTTAAATACGTTGAGGACAACGATGTTCAATTGACAGGCTTTGCCTTGGACGCAATTTTGGACCGCCTGCAGCCTCCCATCGGCAAACGCATTCTCACCAAATGGGAGTTTGCAGAAGAGCTGCGCATCGTACCCAAAGAATGCGTCAACTTTGAGCGCGTCGTGCCCCGCGTAGATTACGCCGATCTGGTGATGGTATCGATGTTGCAGTCCTATGCTGGTAGTCGACATAAATACGCGAAAATGGATTGGTCAAGCATTTCGGCCTTCAAACGCGCAGGGGTAGACCCCGACCCAGAAGCGGAAGAGGACGAGGATCTGACCGCACAAATGGAAGCCGCCATGGCGCTCTTGCAAGGGTAAGTGCCACGTCATCATATTCAAGCAATAAAAACGGCAGCGAGCGCTGCCGTTTTTATTGAGAGTATCAGGACCATACTCACTCGGTCATTTGCGTCGCAGATAAGCTTTTTGCGCCGCTTTTTGAACTAATGATTGGGGCACGTCAGATTGCAGCACAAAGTGAATCGCAGCAACGCCATGCGCACTCGATTTACCCAGGCCTGTATCCAATTCGTATTCGACCAGATTCAATCGATCAAACCCACTTCCCTGGCGCCATGCGCTGGACACGAACTCTACCGTACCCGTGATTTGCCCCAGATGATCTGAAAAATCAACGATCCCGGTATCGTTGTCCACCGCAAAAATCCTGGGATTCTCCAGCCTCGCTTCATCCAACCACTGTGCAGACTGCAGCAAATACATTTTTTTCACGCCGACGCCATCGGCAGACGACTGGTCATGCACCGGTAACCAGCGACCACTGGTGCCGGCGTTTTGCACAGACAGCAGATCTGTCGGAATAATCCGGCTATCCACACACTCGCCAGCACTCACCTGTGTGGCAGAACAGAACAACGCGCGTGACTCATAGATGTTGTAACGCGAAAGGCATTTGCCCTCAGCAAATTGCTCGGCTGAACACGACACGCAAGGCGTCTCGGAGTTGAGTTCCGTGTTATAGCACGCATCGGTGCGATGCTGATCGCTCAAGTTGGTCAGGGTCGTCAGGAACAGATTACCATTGGACATTAAATGTGTGTCCAAACCGGCATGCGCAACGCGCCGCCCCAACAACACCCGCTCTCGACTCAATTTGGGCGCGTTTAATTCAACATTGTAGAAATAACGCACCAGCACATCGCGTTCGTTCAGACGCAGGGTCACAAACAAACTCTGTGCATCCATTTTCAAATCCAAGTCTCTCACGTAGCGGGGGCCATACTGAATAAAGCCTCTGAACTCGGCATCATTGGCAGGATTGTTCAGTTCGTTGAGATGCTGATATTCCTCCGTTTTGCACAAATTGGAGCTATCCTGGCTCACCAGAAATTCAGCCTGCGTCGTGCAGTAGTCGCTATTATCAACCGTGATTGCACAGCCAAGTGCACTTTGACACGTTGTAGCAAACTGCCAGTTGTTGGGGTCTGTGGTTTGGTGGAAGTTTGCCTGTCGGCAGGTGGCCCGATCCGGAAACAGCATGCTCAACTCACAGCTGCGCAATTGCAGCTGGTTGAAGGCATAGGTCTGCTCATATCGCTCGCGACCATGCCCCACCGATGGTAAGGGAAAGATATTGAATGTTCGCGTCGTCTCAGGTACTGAGGCGGGCGCGTATCTGTGGCGAAAAATCTTGAAGTTATCGACCAAGATCAGGTCGGCACTGTTATGCACCGTATGATAGTCGGTATTCAAACGCCCATCCGAGCGACTGTCTCGCTGATAAATACGATCACTCAATATCTGGGGCACATCTGTCGCTGCACGATTAAAAAACATACTGCCTGCATCGACAACAAAGGTATCGCGCCCCAGCTCCACCAAATACTGTTGATGCTCTAACGACGAAACCTTGAACCAGGCTTGCCGCTCCGTGGTGTTCACAGTAAACAACTCAGTTTTACGCGGTTGACTCCAAATTTTGTTACGCGCACCGGAAAAAAACTCCAGTCGGCGAGTGACTGAGTTATAACCCAAAAAGCCGTAGGCAAGACGCTTGTCCGTGGTGCTCGTGCTGGTCAGTTCATCGTCCACCCAACCAAACACCAGTTCCGCGTTATACTCGGACTCATCGATGATATAGAGCCGATTGCTGTATCGAGGGTCCCCATCGCGAGCAAACCCATTATAGTTGAGCGGCAATTCGACATACCGTACACCGCCGCTACTCGTGCAGTCGCTGCCGCTGATTGAGTTGCTTTTGGTTTTCACATAAACGGACCGCGCATGATGCACGCGGTGTTCAACGTCATTACCTACTGTCGTCGTGGTCACAACCACTTTGGGCTTGATTTCACAGACCATATTCGCCAGGTGATACAGCTTGCGATAGCTCCCATCGGCATGATCCACCACAAACACGTCATCATTGCGCACCATGACGGTGTACTCAGCACTGCCCGTGCCGTCGTTATCGGTATCGAGGCCGATTGCCAACGTTTTGCCTGCGTCACCGCCCGCTGTTTGCAGCACGACTTCAGGCACGGCACTGGGATCTGATGGGTCAAAACTCAGCAGCGAGGACTCATTCAGGACTTCCAAGGGTTCGAGTGCAGAACCAAAAACCGGTTCCTCTACGGGAACGTATGTTTCCTCCGCCGGCACCGGAAAGCCCATCGGCTCGGTCTCTTTGATCTTTGGATTGGTTATTTCACGATCAACACAGGCCGTAAGAATTGCCAACAATCCGACCGATGTGCATAGTCTTGCAAACAAGCTCGTCATTTCCGCCACGTGTTCCATCCACTTTTTGTTCGACAGGCCTTTCCGGCTTGAAAAGATCGCGCATTATATCCTGCTTACACAATGAAATAATGCGCGCACGTCTCGATTGGGAGGATTATCACAGATTGGCTTCGAAACAGTTGGGGTATTCTCTGCAAGAAGCGATTCGCGGCGGCTTACAGAAGACTTCATCCCATGCTGAATTGGGTCTATAGTGGTCGCTTCAACTTGTCGACACTGGGCTAAGTTCGTGGACGTTCAAAAACCGCTTTCTGCCTACCCCCTGTCCGGCTCGACGCGGACACCGGGTATTGCGCTCGTCTTGACGCCGCCGCAGCAGTGGACGCTGACCCCAGGCCATACTTACGAAGCCAAGCTGCTGGGCCTCGCGAAAGATCTGTTGAATGCGCCGCCGCCCCAAACAAACACCGCGCCAGCCGATGCGCCCACGATGAACGCTGGCACCACCCCGCAGCCCAAACCGCAAAACGATTGGATACTGCGACTTCAAGGACAGCATCTTTTGGTCAGTTTGCCAAGCGAAGCCGTGGAGCCGCCCCCGCAGCCGGGCATGCGCCTATGGCTGCGCGTCAACCAGGATGGCACGCTGAGCTTCCAGCCCGCCAAGGCCGTTGCTGCACCCGTTGCCACTAACTCTAGCCTGCTTGATCCCCAAGTCACCACCGACGATCTGCAATGGTTACAACAGCGACTCCAAAGCAACCTCGCTCCGCTGCTAACGCGACAACTCGGTCTGCCCGCGCTTTCCGTTTTACTGGACTCCTTAACAAAACCTACCGCGCCACAGGTCTCTGCTGGTGCTACAGCAGCAATGCCCGCACCCTCGCTCAGCCCACAAGCGACGGCACTGCGTCAGCTACTGCAAGCGCTACCCCGTCAACACCAATTATTGGACGTTCAGCATCAAGCACCCACCCAGCAAGCAAGCGGCATGGCCACCCAAATCAAACACTGGCTCTCTGCTCAAGGCTTGAACTTCGAACACAAACTGGTACAAAACCTAGCGAAAGACGCTGCGAACACGCCTGGCACGCAGGGCGCTGCGAACCCGCCAGCACCCGCGTCTTTGGAGACGCTAAAGCAGCAGGTCAGAGAGGTGCTACAAAACCTGCAAGCGCCTGGAGCGGCGAATCAACACGGGAAAGCAAGCGCCTTCGAAAGCCCCAAACCCGGCACCCCTCAGTTACTGCAGAACACTGTCACACAAGCCACTTTGAGCGCCACACCGCTTCACGACTCATTTTACCAATCCGCCAGTGCCAGGCTGCTATTACAGTTACAACAGATGGGCGCGCAATTGCCAGCCGGTTCCTCGCAAAACGCACACACCACGCCCACAGAAACGCTCTCAACAGGCACCAACCCCGTCGCTCCAGGCAGCACCGCAGCTCAGTTACCCGACTTGAAGGCCGTACTCTTGGGCTTAGTGCGAGATCTCGCCCCCCATGTCCCACGCGAGCAGGCATCGAGCTCATTGCCTCCAGCACTGGATACGCTCCTGCTGCAGCAACCCTTGGCTTTCCCTCGCCTACAGCCCGACCTGGCCACACTAAAGGCCAGCGCCATGCTGGCGGATCAGGAGCTCACGACGGGACAAATGTTGCGGCTGTTGGCGGGTCTGCTGCATCGCATTCAATTCAATCAACTCAACAGTCTATTGCAAAGCAGCAGCAACAGCACGGAGGGGTTGGTGACACAGACCTGGCTGCTTGACCTGCCTATCCTCAACCAAGCGCAGCAGCTGGATCTGTTCCAGTTGCGACTGGATCGAGAGCAAACACGCCAGCAGGAAGAGGCCGAAAAACGCAGCGAACGCAGCGCTTCGATACAGTGGAAAATCTCTCTCGCCTTTGACTTTGCCGACTTGGGCCCGATTACGATTCAGGTCAGGGTGCGACCGCCCGCCGCGACATCGCTGATCTGGGCCGGGCGTGATAGCACCTTGAAACTGCTACAGCAGCATTCCGAGCATTTCGCAGAGCGACTGCAAGCACTCGGTCTGGAGGTCGCCCCCATCCAGTACCAACAAGGCGCACCCAAAAGCGAACAGAAGCCTCTTCAGGCCAACATTGTGGACACGCGCGCATGAGTTCAGCCAATCACTCTGACCGCCTGCCTAGAGCGGTCGCACTTAAATACGATGAGATTGATCCCCCTAAGGTGACGGCCAAGGGCGAGGCGGATTTGGCCGAGGCCATCATGCAGGTTGCGCGAGAGCATGGGGTACCGCTGTATGAGAATCGAGAGCTGGTCGAAATGTTGGCCACGTTGGAGCTGGGCGAACAAATCCCTGAACTGCTCTACCGAATCGTCGCAGAAGTGATCGCCTTTGCCTACTATATTCAAGGCAAAGCGCCTGAGGGTTTTGCCTTTCCAGACGAAACAGATCCCAAGGACTAAAGAACACCGCTTGCCTGACCAAGGCGCTTATGTTAGAACCTTGGCTCGCCGTCACATAACGAAAATCAGAACGGACCTCGTCATTTATGTCGCAGTCAGATCCTCACCTGCTTCTGCAATCAAAACCTCTCAATTACGCACTTGTCGTCGCGGCAGCGGCGGCTATGGTCTCATTGACCCAGGGACGGCTGTTTAGCGCCCTGCTCACAGCGCTGCTCATTGCCGTCCTTTTGGTATTGCGTGTAAAGCCTGAATGGAGCGGACAACAAAAATGGATAGGCCTAGGTTTGATGGCCATCATCGCAGTGGTCATCCTGTTTGCCTTAGCCACTGATCTGCCGATGTCACAAACCTGGTTGATTGTGCCTCCACTGGTTTTTGCCTTCTTGCTTCCGGCTAAGCACGCATTGATCGGCACACTGATCTACGTGCTGTGCGCACTGTATTTTCTAGCCGGCTCCAGTCGCATCTTTGATACCGCGCAACTGGGCTTCATCCTGGTTTTATGCGCCTTTATTGCTGGGGCTTTCGCCTACCTGCGAGACATTCGACAACGCCAGCTACAGCCCTTGCGTCGCACCGACAATCTGACCACGGCCGCCACCCAGGAGCATCTGGTCGATGACCTTGCCAAAGAAATCCAACGCAGCGAACGCGAAGGCAGCGAACTTTCAGTGATTGCGCTGGCATTGGACCGGGAACATTTGGAGCGCTTAGCACAACGCGACCTGGATAACGCGGTCATCGAGATCGGACGCCTTTTGCACAACAACTTGCGCCTATTTGACAGCTACTATTTGTGGCGCTCACAGGAGTTTCTGGTGGTCCTGCCGCACACCAGTAGTGCACAAGCGGTGAAAATCGCCAATACCATACGCGTCAAAATCCGTCGCGAACTGAAAATCAAGGGCGAGTCCATTTCTGTGAGCATGGGCGTATCCGGCCTCAATGTCGGCGACGAGCCCCGTTCCCTCACCCAGCGCGCTGAAAGGGCCCTTGAAATGACCCGCAGCAAAGCCAGTAACCGCACGTTGCTGCATCGTGATAGCTCAGACGAAAGCCATGATGAAGCCGGCAGCATTGAAGATAACGAGGCATCACCCAGCGCGGAGGGAAAGCAAGAGAATGAGCAATGATCCGCTCTATGTCCGAGTCAGCTCGACTCTTTTTTTGATCTACGCGCTACTGCTGGGTTTGTTGGCCTGGCAGAACTTCCGTTTCGGTCTGTATGAACTGGTCTACAGTGCCAGCTTGCTGGGTCTTCTTTACGCCTGCCATGGGCTGTATGTGCGCTTCATGCTGGAGCCTCGCTACAGCGACCTGTTGAGTCGAATACTCTTAGCCTTGACGTTTTTGACCATCGTCTGGGATGCCGCACTGCACCATGTGCAAGCACTGATCTGGATTTACCCGCTGGCGTTATTGAGCTTTCTGGTATTGCCCTACAATCAGGCAGTCAAATGCAATGGCGTCGCACTGGTGAGTGTGGCGTTGATCGCCTGGCAGCGCGAAGATTTGGGACAAGCATTGCATTTCTGCGCCACTTACCTGTTGCTCTGCGCGGTCGCTATCGCGTTCGCGCAGATTCACCAGCGCAGTAGTCGCACTTTGGTCGAACTGGAGATTCGCGACCCCTTAACGGGCGCATACAATATGCGTCATCTCGAAGACACCCTGGCCAAGGAGCTGTGCCGTGCGGATCGTACCGGACGCCCCCTATCTTTAATTGCCTTGGAGATCGATTACCTGCCGCAGATGATAGATTTGCATGGACTCGCACAGGTCAACACGCTGTTCCGGCATCTGGCCGATACACTGCGCGCGACGATCCGCGCCGGCGATAGCCAATACTGCAGCGAAGAACATACTTACTACCTGATGCTGCCTTGCACACCGCCTGAAGGCTTACTGGTGATTGCAGAGCGCATACGCCGCACCATCGAAGAAAGCAATTGGCCCGTCGTCGACAGTATCACAGTGAGCGTGGGTTGCACCTCTTACAAGACTGGCGAACGTACCTGCAGCTACGAGCGCATGATCAGCGAAGCGCGCCTGGCGATGTTGGAAGCGCAGAAAAATGGTCATAATCGAGTCTGTCATCATTCCTCCTGAAACCGCCCCGTTGTTCTTCGCGAAGTTTTTCCATGAATGCTGAAACCCTGCAAGCGCTATTGGATTGGCTGTCGCAGCATCAAGCCCTTTTGCTAGTTGGCGTGGGCGTGATTTCATTCATTGAATCGCTGGCGATCGTCGGCATCGTGGTGCCCGGCGTCGTACTGTTGTTCATGATTGCAGCCGCCGCCGGCGGTGCCGGATTGGCGCTTGGACCGACCTTGGCGGCCGGGGTAATCGGTGCGGTACTGGGTGACGCATTGAGCTTCTGGCTGGGACGTCACTATCAAGGCGCATTGCGCCAGATGTGGCCGGTATCCCGCTACCCTGAACTGGTGCGTAGCGGTGAAAAATTCTTTGATCACCACGGTGGAAAGAGTATTTTCTTCGGCCGTTTCGTGGGCCCCATCCGCGCCATTATTCCCTTGGTTGCGGGCATGCTAAACATGAAGCCCCGCAGCTTTGTGTTCTTTAATGTGAGTTCGGCACTGGCCTGGGCCCCGGTCTATATTCTGCCCGGCTTTCTTACCGGCGCCACGGTTCACCTTGATTTACCGGGGAGTTTTTATTGGTATGCCGGAGCGGCGGCCGTCA
This sequence comes from Oleiphilaceae bacterium, assembly GCA_041591755.1. Taxonomy (GTDB): domain Bacteria; phylum Pseudomonadota; class Gammaproteobacteria; order Pseudomonadales; family Oleiphilaceae; genus JBFHRI01. Next base: position 5,435 of record JBFHRI010000024.1, on the reverse strand, counting down.
TCGTGGGTTTGCTTGCGCTCGCCTTTGGGTTTTGTAGCCGCTCTCTGCAAGCCGGCTCTCAGCTCTACGATGCGATTGAAATCCGTAAGGAAAGCTCACCGCTGTTCCGACGTTTTTGGCTCGCGCTGACCCGCTATCACCACCCTCCACGCGAATTTCCTCTGGCCTCATTGAGCCTCTTCGTCATTTCGCTCAGCGGGTTTCTCGCGTGGTCCCTAGCGGTCCTGTATTGGCCTCCCATCAAGTTATTGGACCAGCAAATCCTTACTTTTGCAGCACTACTGCGCAACCCTGTCACCGATCCCTGGCTGGTTAGCCTGACACTGCTGGGCGACGAAGCCTTTCTCTACATCAGCTTTGCGATCTTGGTGCTCATCATGGTGTTGCTGCGTCGTCCGATTCTGGCGCTGCATCTGGTACTCGCCGGACTGGCGACCGCAGCGCTAACACATGGCCTCAAGGCCGGTTTGGCTTTACCCCGGCCAGAACTGTTGATGCAGGTACCCCAAAGCATGAGTTACCCCAGTGGCCACACCAGCGGCGTCACGGTGTTCTACGGCCTAATTGCCAGCATCATCGCACAACAGATGCCCCCTAAAGAACGCTGGCAAATCTATCTGGGCTTTGCACTGCCCATGGCCATGGTCGCGTTGTCTCGCGTACTACTGGGGGTGCATTGGTTGAGCGATGTAATCGGAGGCGTCTTATTGGGCTTGAGTATTTGTGGACTGACGCGAACGCTTTACAGTCGCTGGCTGGAACAAGGGGCTGCTCTATTGTTGAGCCCATTCAAATTGACGCTGTTAGGCATGCTGCTTTGGCTGACTTCCGCCCTCATCTATCAAAGCTTTTTGCATGCCGACGCGGTGCAACGCTATCAGCCCAATCCCGCTATTGCATCATCTGTAACAGCTGATCTGAAATTCGCTGTAAACGATAGACCGGATCCGTCATCTCTAAAAGATGCTGCTTCTGCGAATTCTCCAACGGCAGCAACTCTGTTAAACGCCACCCCACCTGCCGACAGTCGGCAAAATCGATCGCCAGATTCAGCGCCTCCACCATCGGATGCTGCACCAGCGCCTTGAGCACATTGGCCAGATCCTCATAACGTTCGGGGATCGCGACATAGGCTTCTTCGTCGGCGGGCTCCAGCTGGCCAATCCACAAACCATCTTCTTGGCGCTCAGCCGCCACTACGCGCACTCTTTCCTGTCCTTCCACGGTAATTTTTAAGGCATGCTCGCCTTGGCCAAAATCGACGACTTTGACCATGGTACCGGTGTGATAAAACGGGTGCTGATCGCCCCCCTCCGGTCTCTGCGTCTGAGGTATCAACATCAGCACCACAAAACCACTGTCATGTCGCATGCACTCACTGACCATGTCGAGATAGCGCTGTTCAAATATACGTAAAGGCAACCGCCCACCCGGGCAGACCAAAGCATTCAGTGGAAACAGGGGCGCTGACATTAACGGGCTGGTCATGGTCGTCCTCCTCTTTCGTCGCGCATCAACCATAGGATTACAAGTGCTAGAGCGCCAGCACCTATACACTCCCCTCCTTCAAGCATAATGGATCAACGCCACTCTGCCCACTTTATCGCAGTGTTGCGATGATCAGAGGTGTAGTGCCTGCTCGTGAATATTTGCTATGCTCTTATCCCTGCCCAGGCGGCGCCCGAATTCCCAGATCTTAAAGAGACCAAGATGCCAGATTATCGTTCCAAGACCTCGACTCACGGCCGCAACATGGCCGGTGCACGCGCCCTATGGCGTGCCACCGGGATGAAAACCGAAGACTTCAGCAAACCCATTATCGCGGTTGCCAACTCCTTCACCCAGTTCGTTCCCGGTCACGTGCACTTGAAAGATTTGGGTCAGCTGGTCGCGCGGCAAATCGAGAAAGCCGGCGGCGTGGCCAAAGAGTTCAACACCATCGCGGTCGATGATGGGATTGCCATGGGCCATGACGGCATGCTTTACAGTTTGCCCTCGCGCGAACTGATCGCAGACTCAGTGGAGTACATGGTCAACGCGCATTGCGCTGATGCCTTGGTCTGCATTTCCAATTGCGACAAGATCACGCCCGGAATGTTGATGGCGGCCCTGCGCTTGAACATCCCGGTGGTGTTTGTGTCCGGCGGCCCGATGGAAGCGGGCAAGACCAAGCTGGCGGAACATAAACTGGATTTGGTCGATGCAATGGTAATCGCCGCCGATGACAGCGTGGACGATGCGACCGTGGAAGAGATCGAGCGCAGTGCCTGCCCCACCTGTGGGTCGTGCTCCGGGATGTTTACTGCCAACTCAATGAACTGCCTAACCGAAGCGATTGGTCTATCCCTACCTGGCAATGGCACCACCTTGGCGACCCATGCCGATCGCGAGCAGCTATTCCTGCGCGCCGGCAGCCTGATCGTCGAGCTGGCCAAACGTTACTACGAGCAAAACGATGACAGCGTACTTCCGCGCAATATCGCCAGCACCAAAGCCTTTGAAAACGCCGTAATGCTGGACGTTGCCATGGGCGGCTCCACCAACACCATTTTGCACCTGCTGGCAGCGGCGCGTGAAGCTGAGCTCGACTTCAGCTTGCACCGCATCGATGAGCTGAGTCGCAAGGCGCCGCAATTGTGCAAGGTCGCGCCGAATACACAAAAGTATCATATCGAAGACGTGCATCGTGCAGGCGGCATTATGGGCATTCTGGGTGAGCTCGACCGTGCCGGACTGTTGCATACCGACATACCTACCGTGCATAGCAAAACGATGAAAGAAGCGTTGCAAAACTGGGACATCATGCAAAGCCAGAATCCTGAGGTCGCGACGTTTTTTAAAGCCGGTCCGGCGGGCATTCCAACCCAAGTGGCCTTCAGTCAGTCCACCCGCTGGGCAACGCTGGATGCCGACCGGAAAAGTGGCTGTATCCGCTCCTTAGCCCATGCCTACTCACAAGAAGGCGGCCTGGCCGTGCTCTATGGCAACATCGCCTTGGATGGTTGTGTGGTGAAGACTGCCGGGGTCGATGAATCGATTTTAGTGTTCGAAGGCAAGGCCAAAATCTTCGAGAGTCAAGAAGCTGCCGTGAAAGGCATTCTCAATGACGAAGTCAAAGCCGGTGATGTAGTGGTGATTCGTTATGAAGGCCCGAAAGGGGGGCCAGGCATGCAGGAAATGCTCTACCCCACCAGCTACCTAAAATCCAAAGGCTTGGGCAAGGCCTGCGCCCTGCTTACCGATGGCCGCTTCAGCGGGGGTACCTCCGGTCTTTCGATTGGACACGCCTCGCCCGAGGCCGCTGCGGGGGGTGCGATCGCACTGATCGAAGACGGCGACAGTATTTTGATTGACATCCCGAAACGCAGCATCAATCTACAAGTCAGCGAGGACGTGCTGGCGCAGCGCCGAGCGGCCATGGAAGCGAAAGGGAAGGATGCCTGGAAACCAGCGGCGCCACGCCCCCGTAAGGTGTCCCCCGCCCTTAAAGCTTATGCCATGCTGGCCACCAGTGCAGATAAGGGCGGCGTGCGAAACTTGGAGATGCTGGACTAAAAGACCGCGAGAATCCGGCACATTGCCGCCGGGTTCTCGCCGGCTATTGCCCTTCCTCCAGCCGCGGCGATCAGCAAGACTTAATCGCGCATCCCTGCTGCCAGCGCGCGCCCACTCAGGAAGGCAGACTCGACACCGTAGCGTCGCACCGGGTCCTCAGCCAATTCCGGATGATGAAAATAATCACCGCACAGACCCAGCCGCGTCGTGACATCCCAAAGACACTCAGCATTATGGATAGGATTACGGTGCCCAGAGGCATATAGCCACCGATGGACATAGTAATCACTCACTTCACAGGACTTTCCAGTGACGCGTTCCAGTTCGGTCAGGACCGCTTGATAGACCTCATTGATCTTGTCATCGCAATGCGGTTCGGACCATTCGCTGCTCAACTGTACCTGCCACACTTTCATGCCCGCCAAACGCGTTCGGCCAGGCTTTTGTGAGTCACACACCGCACTGCGGATCAGCGAGCTTTTCAGCAGCGCGGCTTGCTGCTCGGCACTGAGAGTCAGATCAGGACTGACCAACACGACGACCCACTGGGGCAGGGTCGTGACGGCCGCGACCTGAGACTTGAATGCATGCCCTTCGGGCAGCAATGCGGCCGCTTGTTCCGCCGGGGTCGCTAACACCAGGTGCTGCGCCTCAATCACTGGAACTAAACTTGCGTCTTCCTCAGCAAAAGCCAGCCAGCGTTCGTCTTGCCATATGAGTTTTTGAATACGCACGCTAAAGCGCGTGGAGAGCTGATCTGCCATGAAACGCGTGAGCATCGAATTGCGTGGTTTACCTACATATTCCACAATGCCACCCACCTTGCGCCATTGCTCAAGGAGGCCGGCCTCTTGCCAACGTTGCATTTGCTGCAAAAAAGTCCGTGTTTGTGCCGCGACGCCACTACAACCCAAGTCAAACACGACCTGGTGCCCGTCGCCCAGTGTCAGTCGCTTGGAGGCCATGCGCCCACCACTGCCCCGCGCCTTGTCGACCACCAAAACCTGGTGCCCTGCATCCGCCAGCAATTTTGCGCAACTCAAGCCGGCCATACCGGCACCAATAACCAGGGTTTCTGTTCGGGTCTGCTCCATGATGCCCTCCAACTCTGAAAGCCATTAAGCGGTACCCTTAACCATAGGTATTTTTTAGGCAAATTGCATCCGTAGCGATCGAATAAACTCGAACAAAGCAGTGGGCTGTGGGGCCGACAATCAGGTTGCCGCACGTAAGCCATTGAAAAATATCCGCGCCACCCACAGGCCCTAGCGACTTACTGCTTTTACCCCTCTGCTGCCGGCGTGTGCCGCAATCAAGGAATTGAGCTCGGGAACACACGAACCACAATTGGTCCCACACTTGAGTTCGGCGCCGAGCGCTGGCGCCGTGCATGCCCCACGCTCAATGGCGGCGATGATCGTACGCTCACCCACTTGATAGCAGGCACAGACGATGGCTCCGTGGTCTACTGCCTCAGCGTCGCGTCCAGCCAACACCGTAAAACGTGCCGCACCGACCATCTCCTGTCCTAACTTGTCGGCCACGACCGGGCTGGCCGACAGTGCTTGCGCACCTGTCTGGGCAAAAAATACCGCGCGCAGCACGCCATCTACAAATGCAGCAGCACGATAAAACTGCCCCTCTGAGTCAATTAATTCGATCCAGTCACTGTACTGCGACAACTGCGCCTGCAACCACTCTCGCCATGCAGGAGGTGCTTTCTGATCGGCCAAACGATATTGCACACCCCTCGCCAGAGGGACACGCACCTGGTAGTCCGTCAACATCGGACAATCCACATCCTGTGCCAGCCAGAGCTGTCCCCGCCAAGAGGCGGCATAAGGCTTGACCGCTACGGGGCTGTGTTTGAACTCAGGCTG
>JBFHRI010000023.1:0-18962 GCA_041591755.1 Oleiphilaceae bacterium | reverse complement strand
GGTCTATCCGAGCCTTCGATACATACAAAAAAGCCGGAGCAATGCCCCGGCTTTTTCAGACTCAACAGGACGATCAGGCCTCTGTCAGCCCTTTCATGCTCAGCTTGATACGGCCACGATTATCGATGTCGAGCACCTTAACCTTAACCATCTCGCCTTCTTTCAGCACGTCGGTCACCTGTTCTACACGCTCGTCGGAAATCTGGCTGATGTGCACCAGGCCGTCTTTGCCAGGCAGGATGTTAACGAACGCACCGAACTCAACGATGCGCGCCACCTTGCCGGTGTAGATTTGACCGATTTCGACTTCAGCCGTGATCGCAACGATACGATCGATGGCCGCTTGCGCAGCCGCCGCCGTATCGGCGTAAACGCGAATGGAGCCGTCATCTTCGATATCGACCGATGCGCCGGTTTCGTCGGTGATGGAGCGAATGGTTGCACCGCCCTTACCGATGACTTCGCGAATCTTGTCTGGGTGCACGCTCATGGTGAACATGGCAGGCGCTTTGTCCGAGATCTTCTCTCGTGGCTCGGAGATCACCTTGTTCATTTCGCCGAGAATATGCAAACGCGCATCTTGCGCCTGCTTCAGAGCGATCTCCATGATTTGTTCGGTGATCCCCTGGATTTTGATGTCCATCTGCAGCGCGGTGATCCCTTCATCGGTACCGGCTACTTTAAAGTCCATATCGCCCAAGTGGTCTTCATCACCAAGAATGTCGGTCAGTACCGCAAACTCGGTCCCTTCGAGTACCAGGCCCATTGCAATACCGGCCACAGGCGCAGCGACTGGAACACCGGCATCCATCAACGCCAGGCTGCTACCGCAGACGCTCGCCATGGAGCTGGAACCGTTAGACTCAGTGATTTCTGACACCACACGCACCGCGTATGGGAATTCATCCTCAGTCGGCATCAGCGCCTGTACGCCACGCTTGGCGAGACGACCATGGCCAATCTCACGACGACCGGGCGCGCCCATGCGACCACACTCGCCCACAGAGTAGGGAGGGAAGTTGTAGTTGAACATGAAAATGTCTTTGCTCTCACCTTGCAGCGCGTCAACGATTTGCGCGTCGCGCAGTGAGCCCAGCGTGGTGGTCACCAGCGCTTGCGTTTCACCACGGGTGAACAGCGCAGAGCCGTGGGTGTTAGGCAGCACGCCTACCTCGACACGGATGGGTCGCACCGTGGCATTGTCACGACCGTCGATACGTGGCTGACCGGCAATGATGCGGCCGCGTACGATTTTCTTCTCGAGCTTACCAAAATAAGCTTTGACTTCATCTTTGCTCGGTGCACCTTCTGCATCCGTCGCAAATTTTTCAACCACTTGCGCACGCACGCCTTCCAACGCGGCATAACGCGCCATCTTGTCGCTGATCTCGTAGGCCGCGCCAATCGCCGCGCCAAATTCAGCAGAGATCGCATCCAACAGCGCTGTATTTGCGGGCGCAGGCTGCCAATCCCATGTCTTGGTGCCAACTTCTGCCGCAAACTCGCTAACGGCATTAATGACGGTCTGCATTTCTTTGTGCGCAAACAAGACGGCGCCCAGCATCTCGTCTTCGGTCAGTTCTTTGGCTTCTGACTCAACCATCAATACGGCATCTTTGGTCCCTGCAACCACCATGTCGAGCAAGGAGTCTTTGAGGTACTCATAACCCGGGTTCAGGATGTAGCCGCTTTCATCGGTAAAACCGACACGCGCCGCACCGATGGGACCGTTGAAAGGTACACCCGAGATGGCCAGCGCGGCAGAGGTGCCAATCATCGCAGCGATATCCGGATCTTGAGTCTTGTTCGCAGAGATCACGGTACAGACCACCTGCACTTCATTCATGAAGCCTTTAGGGAACAAGGGACGAATCGGACGATCGATCAGACGCGAAGTCAGCGTCTCTTTCTCGGAAGGACGTGTTTCGCGCTTGATGTAACCGCCAGGGATTTTACCCACAGCATATTGTTTCTCTTGATAGTGCACTGACAGGGGGAAGAAGTCCTGTCCAGGCGACACATCTTTAGCGGCCGTCACAGCCACCAGGACCACCGTGTCATCGACGCTGACCAATACCGCACCGGCGGCTTGGCGGGCAATACGGCCCGTTTCCAGAGTGACCTTAGAATTACCATAATTAAATTGTTTGATTACCGGATTCACAACGATTCCTCGCTCTTTCTTTTCATCTTTACTGTTTCAATCGATTTCTTGCCAGCCTTCCGGAGATCTCACAACCAAAGCTTTACGGCTGAAGATTCTCAGCACTAAAAACCCTCAGCCATAAAACTTTGTTGAGCACTCGGAAAGAAGACACCAAAAAAAATACCGGGTCATTCCCGCTGAGGAAGACCCGGTATGGGATGCTATCGGTTCAGAATCAACAGGCCAAACACTTTGCACGGGCAACGTGAGGGCAGCTTCATGCAGAACATAGACAGCCGAATCAGCGCTTACTTACGCAGACCCAGTCGGCCGATCAGCTGAACATAACGCTCAGCGTCCTTGCGCTTCAAGTAGTCCAGCAGCTTGCGACGCTGGTTAACCATGCGAATCAGACCACGACGTGAGTGGTGATCATGATCATTGGCCTTGAAGTGGGACTGCAGCTTGTTGATGTTGGTTGTCAGAAGAGCCACTTGAACTTCTGGAGAACCCGTGTCGCCGTCTGCTCGCTGGTATTCTTTGACAACTTGCGCTTTTTCCTGGGCGGATAATGCCATCTTTCATTCCTCAATATGCTTTGCTTAAGGTCAACGATGACCGCGCATATTTACAGCCATCGTCGTTTTACGAGCGCCGGCCAAGCCGACGTCCCATCAATTCTTTCTTTGCATCAGCCCTAGTTTGCCTTTAGCCATGATCCAACCCGGCATCAGGCTGGTGTAACAGGCGTCGCGGCTGTACGCCGAGCACACCCTCAGGCAGACTCACCACCTCGCCCATCCCTAAAAAATGCTCGCTCTGCGCATCATCATAAATGCGCACCAGAGCACCCGGTTCTAGCGATATAGCAAATGCGGGCAGTAGTTTAACGATTTGTCCGTTGAATAGCGACCTCAAACTAGCAGAATTCACGTTTATGGCCGGAAAATCTGGCACCAAACAATCGGCGGGCAGCAAACAGGCATCCAAAGCACGCCAGTCTGCTGAGGCGAGCCCCTGCTCAGGATCCAGCGCAATGTCTTCGCGCAGCGCAATAATCTGGGGCAAGGTATGCGCCTGTGACAAATCAAAATGACCGGCTTGTGTGCGCCGTAACTGCGTCACATGCGCACCGCAACCTAGCGCCAAGCCAATGTCCTCAACCAGCGAACGAATGTAAGTGCCTTTACTGCAATGCACTGTGAGCTGCAGCGTCTGACCGTCGAAGGCGTCGAGTCGCAATTGGCTGATCTTGATGCGTCGCGCCTTGCGCTCGACTTCGAGGCCCTGTCGGGCGTATTCATAGAGTGGACGACCCTGATGTTTTAAGGCCGAAAACATGGTGGGCACCTGCTCGATGCACCCTCGAAAGCGCGCTAATACCTGCTCGATATCGGACGCGTTAAAAGTTGGCACCGCGCGGGTTTCAAGCACCTCTCCTTCGCTGTCGCCGCTGGCGGTAATGACACCGAGCTGTGCAGTAGTCTGATAGACCTTGTCGGCATCCAGCAGATAGGCCGCCAGCTTGGAAGCCTCACCCAAGCAGATGGGCAGCACACCCGTCGCCAAAGGATCCAGACTGCCGGTATGCCCACCTTTTTGCGCCTGAAACAACCAGCGCACTTTTTGCAGCGCCTGATTCGAACTCATGCCTTGCGGCTTGTCCAAAATCAATACGCCATCCACCGGACGCCCTTTACGTGTACGAGCCAAACGCGCTCAGCCCTCGTTCTGGGGATCGGCAGCGTCGTCCTCACTGCTTTGGGAGCGATCTTTGTCGCGTGCGCGATTGATCAAGGCATCCAGCGCACGCCCCCGCCCGACACTCACATCGTAATGAAAGCGCAGTTGCGGAATCGTACGCAGCTTGATGCGCCGCCCCAATTCGCTGCGCAAGAAACCGGCGGCATGGTTCAGCGCCTTGAGGCTTTCTTGCACTTCCGGGCTTTTCTCATTGACTTCGTTCACAGTCAACAAGGTGACGTAGACATCGGCATAACCGAGATCTTTCGCCACCTTGACGGCATTGATGGTAACCATGCCGACGCGTGGATCTTTCAGCTCGGTTCGCAACAACTCCGCCAGATCGCGCTGCATCTGATCGGCAATGCGATCCAGTCGACTAAACTCTCTCACACGTTTGCCCGCTTATTTCAATGTACGTTCGATTGAAACCTTATCGAAGACTTCAATCTTGTCGCCAATCTTGACGTCGTAGTTCTTCACGCCAATACCACACTCCGTTCCGGAACGTACTTCATTGACGTCATCCTTGAAGCGACGCAGGGATTCGAGCTCGCCTTCAAAGATCACGATATTGTCACGCAATACACGGATCTTCTTGTTGCGATAGATGGTACCCTCAAGCACCATACAGCCCGCGACCTGACCAAACTTTGGCGATTTGAAAACGTCGCGCACTTCGGCAATACCGACGATGTCTTCGCGATAAGCCGGGGCCAACATGCCGGTCAGCGCCTGCTTCACGTGATCAATGATCTCGTAGATGACACTGTAATAGCGCAGATCCAAACCTTCCTCTTCGATCACCTTCTTCGCCGTCGCATCCGCGCGCACATTGAAGCCGATAATGACCGCGTTACTCGCCAAGGCCAGATTCGCATCGGTTTCGGTAATGCCGCCCACACCGCTGGACACCACTTTGACCTGCACTTCCTCGTTTCCGATTTCTGCCAACGAAGCCAACAAGGCCTCCAAGGAGCCGCGCACGTCGGTTTTCAGGACGATGTTCAGCGTGCGAACTTCGTTTTGTCCCATACCGCCAAACATATTCTCCAACTTCAGCGCCTGCTGACGTGTGAGACGCTCTTTACGGCTCTTGTCAGCACGGAACTCCGTCAGTTCACGCGCTTTTCGCTCATCCGACACCACGACGAACTCATCACCAGCATCAGGCGTGCCATTCAATCCGAGCACTTCGACCGGAATTGAGGGGCCGGCTTCCTGCACCTGTTGACCGTTCTCATCCATCAGCGCTCGGATACGTCCATAACAGGTACCCGCAATCGCGATATCCCCACGACGCAGGGTCCCGTTTTGAACCAGAATGGTAGCGACCGCACCACGACCACGATCCAGGCTGGACTCGACCACCACACCTTTGGCCGGCGCATCTTTGACGGCCTTCAACTCGAGCATTTCAGCCTGCAACAGGATGGCATCCAGGAGCTGGTCAATGCCATCACCGGTGTGCGCAGAAACATGCACAAACTGCACATCGCCACCCCAATCTTCCGGCAGCACATCTTTGGCCGCCAGCTCGCTGCGAACGCGATCCGGGTCGGCTTCTTCTTTATCGATCTTGTTGACGGCAACAATGATTGGCACGCCCGCTGAACGCGCGTGCTGAATCGCTTCTTCGGTTTGCGGCATGACACCATCATCCGCTGCCACCACCAGAATCACGATGTCGGTACACTGTGCGCCGCGAGCACGCATCGCGGTAAACGCTGCGTGGCCGGGGGTATCCAGGAAAGAAATCATGCCGTGCGGCGTTTCCACATGATAGGCGCCGATGTGCTGTGTAATCCCGCCCGACTCGCCTGCTGCCACCTTAGTACGACGGATGTAATCCAGCAGAGAGGTCTTGCCGTGATCGACATGCCCCATGACCGATACGATGGGGGCACGCTGGGTTTCTTCACCCTCGTAATCAATGCCTTCAAGCACTTCAGTCTCGATTGCATCTTCCTGAAATAGCTTCACCTTATGCCCTAACTCCTCGACCACCAGAACGGCCGTTTCCTGATCAATCGCCTGATTCATGGTCGCCATCACGCCCATGCCCATCAAACACTTGATCACAGCCGAACTCTTAACCGACATGCGATCCGCAAGCTCGCTGACAATAATGCTCTCACCAATGGCGACTTCACGCACCACAGGTGTCGTGGGCATTTCAAACGCGTGGCGACGCTTTTCTTTCTTTTTCTTGACGCGCAACTTACGTGGCTCGCCATCTTCTTCTTCCAAACCGATCGCGCCAAACATATCCTCGCGCTGACGCGGGCCACGATGACCGGCTGACTTAACATGTTTCTTGGGCTTGCCATCGTCTTCTTCGACGACTGGGGTATCAACTTTCTTCTTGGCATGACGCTTCTTGTGCTTCGCGTCCTCGTCTTCCTCTGGCGGCGGCACAACGACTTCAGCGATCAGCGCAGGATCCGGCGTCACAAGCGCCTCTTGGGTACCAGACGCCGTCTGGGCTTCTAATCTAGCCTGTTCTTCTTCCTGACGTTTGCGCGCTTCCATCGCCTCACGACGAGCTTTTTCTTCCGCTTCTCGCTTAGCCGCTTCGGCTGCCTCCTGCTCGCGTTGACGCTCCAGCTCCAATGACATATCGGGACGCTTCACGTACGTACGTTTTTTCCGCACTTCAACGTTGACCATCTTGGTCTTACCGGCGCCACCCGACATTTTCAAGGTTGTCGTCGTTTTACGTTTGAGCGTGATTTTCTTCGGCTCGTTGGCATCATCCCCATGACTACGCTTCAAATGCGCCAGCAGCGCCTCTTTCTCTGTGTCGCTGACGGCACTGTTGGCATCTCGCGCAGTGAGACCGGCGTCTGCCATCTGCTTGAGCAACCTGTCGACTGGAGCGCCGATATCTTCTGCCAGTTGTTTAACTGTTACTTCTGACATCTCTTCTTCTCCTGACTCCCGTCGTTATTTCTTGAACCTGAAAAATGACTTTTCATACTGTATTCAGTTACCTGAGATTCTGCTTGCTGCCACCGCTTCGAATTAGCTGCGGCATAACGGCTACGACTATTCGAACCAAGGCGCTCGCGCGGTCATAATCAACTGCGCTGCACGTTCCTCGTCCATGCCGTCAATTTCCATCAACTCATCAATCGATTGTTCTGCCAGATCTTCCATGGTGACGATGCCGCGGCTCGCCAAGACCAGGGCCAGATGTTTATCCATACCATCCATCGTCAATAAATCTTCTGCCGGCTCGCCGGTTTCGAGTTTTTCTTCCGAGGCCAAAGCTTGATTCAACAAGGCATCCTTGGCGCGACGACGCAGCTCTTCAACGATATCCTCATCAAAACCTTCAATGGACAGCATTTCGTCGATAGGCACATAAGCGATTTCTTCTAATGTGGTAAAGCCTTCATTAACCAACTCCAAAGCCAGCTCTTCATCCACATCCAAGCGCTCAACGAACAAACGCACGTAGCGTGTCGCCTCTTCTTCCTGTTGCTTGCCGGCTTCTTCTTCCGACATCACATTCAATTCCCAGCCGGTCAGCTCTGCGGCCAAGCGTACGTTTTGACCATTGCGGCCGATGGCCATTGCCAGGTTTTCATTGGCCACAGCGACGTCCATCGAATGCGTATCTTCGTCGATGACAATGGACGCCACTTCAGCCGGCGCCATGGCATTAATGACCAACTGGGCTGGATTGTCGTCCCACAACACGATATCGATACGCTCATTCCCCAACTCACCCGATACCGCCTGCACGCGCGCACCACGCATGCCCACACAAGCACCGACTGGATCGATACGTTTGTCATTGGTTTTTACGGCTATTTTCGCACGCGAGCCAGGGTCTCGGGCTGCGCCGCGCACTTCAATCACTTCCTCAGAGATTTCAGGCACTTCGATACGGAATAACTCGATCAGCATCTTGGGTGAGGTGCGACTCAGAATTAGCTGAGGACCCCGGACATCCTGGCGAATCTCTTCCAACAGGGCGCGTACGCGATCTCCCATGCGGAATACTTCACGACCGATCAATTTTTCACGCGGCAATAAGGCTTCAGCATTATTGCCCAGGTCAACAATCACGTTATCGCGCGTGACTTTTTTCACGGTACCGGACACCAACTCGCCCACGCGACTGACATAGCTTTCGACAATTTTTTCGCGCTCGGCTTCACGCACTTTCTGCACGATAATTTGTTTCGCCGCCTGCGCACCAATGCGCCCGAACTCTACTGACTCAACCTGTTCGATATGTTCGTCACCAGGCTTTAGGTCTTTACTGATTTCGTGCGCTTCTTGCAAAGTCAACTCAGTGCCCAACGCCGGCACGGCATCGTTATCGACCACCAACCAGCGACGGAAAGTTTCATACTCGCCAGTCTTGCGATCAATGTTGACGATGATGTCCGCGTCTTCTTCGTCTTCATAACGCTTTTTGGTCGCTGTTGCGAGAGCCAGTTCTATCGCCTCAAAAATCACATCTTTGGCGACGCCCTTCTCGTTCGAAACCGCTTCTACGACCAGCAATATTTCTTTGTTCATCGCGTTATTCGCTCCAATAGATTAATCAAACTGCGGGACAACATTCGCTTTTTCTATACCTTCAAAGGGGAACAGATATTCTTCCTGATCCACCTGAATCACCACTTCATCCTCTTCCACACCCTTGAGCAGCCCCTGATATTTGCGCCGCCCCTCAAATGGCATGCGTAAGACCAGGGCGATCTGACTCCCAGTAAAACGACGATACTGATCCAGCGTATAAAGCGGTCGATCCATACCGGGAGACGACACTTCCAGGGTGTAATCACCCGCAATCGGGTCTTCAACATCGAGCACGGCACTCAGCTGTCGGCTAACACGCTCACAGTCTTCCAGAAAAATGCCACTCTCGCTTTCTTGAATGGCATCTTCCTGGGCAGTCTCGGCGTCTGCTGCGGCAATAGGCGCACTTTGCGGCCGATCAATATAGACACGTAGCAGGGTGTGACGCCCCTGACTCAAAAAGGCTATACCCCAGCACTCGTAACCGAGCCCGGTCACCACAGGGCGAATCAAACCTTCAAGAATTTCTTGCTTCGTTGCCAAAAACAACCACCCCATGTAGCCCAATCACGACGAGATCGGACCGCATCTTAAAAATAAAAAAAGGGCCTAACGCCCACCACGAACAAAAAACCCCTCAGATGAGGGGTTTTCGCAAGACTTCCAGCGCACCGGCGGCACACAATCAATTGCACGGCATGCCCTGGCAGCACGAGTCACAATAGGCTTGCGACTCTCTTGAAACTCTGGCATCCCAACCAAGCGCTGCCGACACTGCAGCCTCCTCGTTCTATCCCTCAGCGGCCGCCTACTCAAAGAATCAGTTCGAAACTCTGGCATGCGCAACCAAAAGGTAAACTAGCTTAGCGTTTTTTGATCCGCGCTCGGCGCCCGATCAAGAAGGGCTGCAATTATAGGCAGCACCTTGACAACATTCAACCGCTCGCACGCGTGCGAACAACACTCGAATATGGTGCCCAAGGCCGGATTTGAACCGGCACGGCTTGCGCCACTACCCCCTCAAGATAGCGTGTCTACCAATTTCACCACTTGGGCATTGGTCGGAGCACCCCAGGCACCCCGAACACAATCATTGAGCTTATTCCAGCTCTACTTTTTCCGGCGCTTGCGGTGCCGAATCAAGAGCACCCTCTACAAGGGGTTCTGACTCCGCCGACTCGAGCACAATCGACTCACCCTCTGCAGCACTTTCTTCGGCCACACCCGCAGTCTCTTTAGCCGGCTTAGTCGTCACTTCTTGCGATGCCTGCGGCACGTTGATCAACTCGTCCTGCCCCGCCACCAACGACTTTTCTTTTGCCACATAAGCCAAAGCCATACTTGTAGCAAAAAACACAACGGCCAGCCATTTGGTTGAGCGCGTCATGAAGTTCGCACTTCCCTGACTACCAAAAACGGTCTGCGATGCGCCAGCGCCAAACGAAGCGCCCGCCTCCGCACCTTTACCCTGCTGCAATAATACCAGACCAATCAGGGCGAGACACACCAACAGATGCACCACCACAATCGCTGTTTCAAAAAAATCCATACATCAACCCATCTGTTCGCAAATTTGCGCAAACTCAGCAGGCTTCAACGAAGCCCCGCCCACCAAACCACCATCGATATCCGGCTGGGCGAACAATTCTTTGGCATTTCCAGCATTCACACTGCCGCCATATAAAACCGGCACACGCTCTGCCAAATCTGCCGACTTCTCTTGCAACAGCGCACGAATCACCGCATGCATTTGCTGCGCCTGTTGCGGACTCGCGGTGCGACCTGTACCGATCGCCCACACCGGCTCGTAAGCCAGCACCAACATATTGAGCCGCTCTTCATCAAAAGCGCCCAAAACGGCCCCGACCTGCTCAGACACCACCTGCTCTGCGCGACCCTCTTCGCGTTGCGCCAAGGTCTCGCCGACACAAACAACGGGTCTCAAACCCGCTGCCAACACGCGCTCCACCTTAGCCACGACATCTGCATCACGTTCTGCAAACAGCGAGCGACGTTCAGAGTGACCAATCAGCGACCAAGTGCAACCGACTTCAGACAACATGACAGCCGACAACTCACCGGTATACGCACCCGACTCGTAGGCCGCGACGTTTTGCGCGCTCAGACTTATACGCTGGCTCGCCACCCCGCCGGAAGTTGCCAGTTGCTGTGACATCGCGCCTAACAACAAGGCCGGCGGCGCCAACACGATCGAGAGTGCCGGATTGGCAGGCAGCTTGGCAACCAGACTGGAAAATTCACTCAGGTAAGCCTCAGCAAAGGCTAAGCCCCCATTCATCTTCCAATTTCCGGCTACAATCTTCGGCCGCATGCATCCACCCATGTCTCAAGAGGGCGCAAATACTAACCGAGTTATTGGGCACTTACAAGCGCAAACTGAGGCCCAACGCGCGACTTATCCAACCGCTTTTTCGACGACTTCGGCAAGCTCTGCCACCACCTGATTAACTAAGCCTGCATCCTCGCCTTCCGCCATCACGCGAATCAGCGGCTCGGTGCCCGAAGCGCGCAACAAAACACGCCCCTTGCCGGCTAAACGCTGCTCCATCTCGGTACAGGCTGCACGGATTTGCGGATTATCCAATGGGTTAATTTTCTCTTTAACGCGCACATTCTTGAGTAGCTGGGGCAACTTACTCATTCCGGCTTTCAAGTCCGCCAGCGACTTTTGCTCATCAACCATGGCATGCAGCACCTGCAAGGCAGAAACAATTGCATCCCCCGTGGTCGCTTTGTCAAAACAAACGATATGCCCCGAGTTTTCGCCACCTAACTGCCATTTATTCGCCAACAACTGCTCCATGACGTAACGATCGCCCACATTGGCACGAATGAAGGGAATGTCCAAACGCTGGAGGGCCAGCTCGGCACCGAAGTTAGTCATCAGCGTGCCGACGACGCCCCCCTGCAACAGCCCCATTTTTTGTCGATGCCGCGCGATGATGAAGATCAACTCATCACCATCCACCACCTCGCCTTTGTGGTCAACCATGATGACGCGATCACCATCACCATCAAACGCAATGCCCAGATCCGCGCCACGCGACAAGACTTCTTGCACTAAACGATCAGGACTCGTAGAACCAACCTTATCATTGATATTGAGCCCATCCGGCTCAACTCCGATGGCATGCACATTGGCACCCAATTCTCGGAATACAAACGGCGCCGCTAAATAGGTTGCACCATGCGCGCAGTCCAGCACGATATTAAGATTATCCAGCGCAATCACCGAGGGGATGGTACTTTTGCAAAACTCAACGTAGCGCCCAACCGCATCATCAATACGTCGCGCCTTACCCAGCATATTAGGCTCGACGACTTTTAGCGGCTTATCGAGCCAGGATTCGATTTCCAACTCAACCTCATCATCCAGCTTCATCCCCTGAGCCGAAAAAAACTTGATGCCGTTGTCCTGATAAGGATTATGTGAGGCGCTAATCACCACGCCTGCGTTGGCGCGATAGGTGCGCGTAAGATAGGCGACTGCCGGTGTCGGCATCGGTCCCAGCAAACGAATATCCACACCAGCGGCTGACAACCCTGCTTCCAACGCCGACTCAAACAAGTAGCCCGAGATGCGCGTATCCTTGCCAATAATCACCCGGTTGCGACTACCGCTCTTCTTGAACACCTGACCACAGGCCCAGCCCAGCTTGACCATAAATTCCGGCGTAATCGCACCCTCACCCAAACGTCCGCGGATGCCGTCGGTACCAAAATATTTACGTTGTGTCATAACTCCCTCAATGTAATAAATCAGCCTGCGCCAAGGCGCACCTGCTGCATATGATGAACAATTTTGACGGCATCCACCGTGGGCGCCACATCGTGTACACGCAGGATTTTGGCCCCTCTTTCCATGGCCAACACCGCCCCGGCCAGACTCCCCGCCATACGCTCCTGCGGTGCTCGATCAATCACCGCACCAATCATCGACTTGCGCGACACACCCACCAACAAGGGATAACCCAGTGACTGTAGCGCACTCAATCCATCCAAAAGCAGGTAATTGTGTTGCAGTGTTTTACCAAAACCGAAGCCCGGGTCCAGCACGATGCATTCCTGCGCCACCCCTGCAGACCTTACCTCTTTGACGCGGCCAGCGAGAAAATCCTTCACCTCTGCCAACACGGAGGTGTAGCTTGGCGCCTGCTGCATGCTTTGCGGCTCTCCCTGCATATGCATCAAACAAATCGCGGCCTGACTCCCTGCCAACTCTGCCAGAGCACCTGGGCGCTGAAAGGCACGCACATCATTGATCAATCCCGCACCCAGCGCCAGCGACTGGCGCATCACCTCTGGCGTACTCGTATCCACCGAGACCACGACATCCAGGTTTGCGGCCAAGCGTTCAACCACAGGACAAACTCGATCTAATTCTTCCTGCAAGGAGACGCTTTCAGCACCCGGCCGGGTTGACTCACCACCCACATCGATGATGGCCGCGCCCTCGTGTAACATTTGCTCGGCGCGAGCCAAGGCGGCATCAACACCTCTGAACAATCCGCCATCAGAAAAAGAATCCGGCGTAACGTTCAACACGCCCATAACGCGAGGCATGCTTAGATCCAGCGTGCGGCTGGCACATCGCAACAGCACAAGCTTCTCCTCTTCGCGCGCAATCCAACAAACAATCAGCCAAGAACTAAAAACAAAAAAGGCGCAACCCGAATGGGTTACACCTTTCTTACAGCGAATCCGAACCTAGCGACCGCCGGCCGGATCGCCCAGAGTACCCTCGCGTTCTTCAGGACCCTGCTCGTCTGCACTCGAAGCGGGCTCTTCCTTAGGTTTGACGGGTGCACCACCTGTCCCGTTGCCATTGCCGCGCCCATTACCACCCCAGCCCTTCGGAGGCCTGGGTTCTTTGCCCGCCATGATGTCATCGATCTGCGGACTATCGATGGTTTCATACTTCATTAAGGCTGCCGCCATCGCATCCAGTTTATCGCGATTCTCTTCCAACAGCCGACGCGCCGTGGCATAGCACTCGTCGATAATATGCCGCACTTCTTCGTCAATCTCGTTACGCGTCTTGCCCGAGACATTGCTCGAGTTTCCGGCAGCCGCGGTCTTGCCCAAAAAGACCTCTTCGTGCGCATCATCATACTTCAGCGGACCCAGCTTGGCGGACAAGCCCCACTTGGTCACCATATTGCGGGCAATTTCAGTGGCACGGTGAATATCGTTTGAGGCCCCCGTCGTCACACCATCTTCGCCCAGAGTCATTTCCTCGGCGATACGCCCGCCATAGAGAGAGCAAATCTGACTAATCAATTGGCGTCGACTCAAGCTGTAACGATCTTCTTCCGGCAGGAACATGGTCACACCCAGCGCCCGACCACGCGGAATGATACTCACCTTGTAGACCGGGTCGTGCTCGGGCATCAAACGGCCCACGATCGCGTGACCGGCTTCATGATAGGCTGTGTTCTGCTTTTCCTTCTCGGACATCACCATGGATTTGCGCTCGGCACCCATCATGATCTTGTCCTTGGCCAATTCAAACTCCGCCATCGAGACGGCACGCCTATTGGCGCGCGCCGCAAACAGCGCCGCCTCGTTGACCAGATTGGCCAGGTCGGCACCAGAAAAGCCCGGAGTACCGCGCGCAATCACGCCCGGCTCAACATCATCATCCAGCGGCACCTTCTTCATGTGTACTTTTAGGATTTGCTCACGACCGAGTATATCGGGCAGACCGACGACCACCTGACGATCGAAGCGACCGGGTCGCAACAGCGCCGGATCCAACACATCAGGACGGTTGGTCGCGGCGATCACGATCACGCCTTCATTGCCTTCAAAACCATCCATCTCGACCAGCAACTGGTTCAGCGTCTGCTCACGCTCATCGTGACCGCCACCGAGACCCGCACCACGATGACGACCTACTGCATCGATCTCGTCGATAAAGATAATACAAGGGCTTTGTTTCTTCGCCTGATCAAACATGTCACGCACTCGCGAGGCACCGACACCCACGAACATTTCGACAAAGTCTGAACCAGAAATCGAGAAAAACGGCACTTTGGCTTCGCCGGCAATCGCCTTGGCCAACAGGGTTTTACCGGTCCCGGGCTGACCCACCATCAATACGCCACGCGGGATCTTACCGCCCAAGCGTTGGAATTTGCTGGGGTCACGCAAAAACTCAACCAACTCCCTCACATCTTCTTTGGCCTCATCGACCCCCGCCACATCGGCGAAGGTGGTCTTGATCTGATCTTCACTCATCAGGCGCGCTTTACTCTTCCCAAAGGACATCGGGCCCTTGCCGCCACCGCCCCCCTGCATTTGCCGCATGAAGAACATAAAAATGGCCAGAATGATCAGAATCGGAAACGAGGCCACCAAGAGTTGGGTCCAAATACTCTGCTTCTCTGGCTCTTTACCCACCACTCTCACTTTGTTGGCGATTAACTCATCCATCAGGCGAGGATCTTCAACCATTGGACGCACGGTGGCGTAGCGCCGACCATCAAGGGTCTCGATATCAAAATTCAATCCATCGATCACCACCTGCCGAACCTGCCCCTGCTGCACCATCTCAATAAATTGGGAATAGTCGACATTGGACGATTTCTGCGGTCCGCCAAAATTATTGAATACAGCCAGCAATACAATCGCGATTGCTAACCACAGGAACAGGTTTTTTACCATGTCATTCAAGAGGAGATCCTCACGCTTCGAATTTAACTACCTAAATATACATGCCACGCGAATAACTTACTATTCTCGGCTTAATCCAAACATAGCGAGCTTACCGATCTGGGGGCATTGTTTGCGAATGCAAGCGACGGCAATTGAGATTTTTCGACCGCGCCCCTTGATCTCAGAACCCACCCATGTAAACTTGCGCACCTTTTGAGCAACTACGTCCTCGACAAGACCCATCGCCATGCCCGCACATAAGCAAGAAGACATCAAACAGTACCGCGCCATCGCGCACAATCTGAACCCGATCATTCTGGTGGGTGACAAGGGTTTGAGCGAAGGCATGTTCAAGGAACTGGATCGCGCCCTCAACGATCACGAATTGATTAAAGTGAAAATCAATGTCAGTGATCGCGAAGCCCGCAAAGCACTGACCGACGAAATCCTCACGCAAAGCCGTGCGGAACTGATTCAGTCAATCGGTAAAGTCCTGGTCTTACTGCGCCGTAACCCCAAGCCCAACCCGAAGTTGTCCAATTTGATTCGGGGCCAGGCCTAAAACAAGGGGCCCGGTCGAGCCCGGACCAGTTCAGTCATCCCGGACCCACGCAGTCATCCCGGACCCACGCAGTCATCCCGGATCAACTCAGTCATCCCGGATCAACTCAGTCATCCCGGACTTGATCCGGGATCCAGATCGCAGCCAAGGGCTTGAGCACTCGCTTAAGCGACCAACAATCGAGTTGTCTGAAACATAGATTCCGGGTCGAGCCCGGAATGACGAAAACAGGTTGGCGCCAGGACCAGCTCAATCATCCTAGACCAACTCAGTCATCCTAGACCAACTCAATCATCCTAGACCAACTCAGTCATCCCAGACCAACTCTGTCATCCCAGACCAACTCTGTCATCCCGGACTTGATCCGGGATCCAGATCGGAGCCACAGGCTTGAGCTCACGCTTACGTGGCAAACAATCGAATTGCCTGAAACATAGATTCCGGGTCGAGCCCGGAATGACGAAAACAGGCTGGCGCCCGTAGCAACGGTGCGATGCCTGAGCCCCCAGCGCTATTAAAGATGCAGAACTTCCTCGATCTCGTACTCGATGATGCCATTCGGCACACGCACGTTGATGATATCGCCCTCCTGCTTGCCCACCATGGCACGCGCAATCGGTGAAGACACCGAAATCTTGCCGGCTTTGATATCAGCCTCATCGTCGCCGACGATCTGATAACGCACGGTTTCGTCGGTTTCCAAGTTAATCAGTGAAACTGTAGCGCCAAAGATGACACGCCCGGTCGCTTCGATACTCTTGATGTCGATGATCTGAGAATTACTCAGCTTGCCTTCAATTTCCTGAATACGCCCTTCGATAAAGCTCTGCTGTTCGCGCGCGGCGTGATATTCAGCATTTTCTTTCAAATCGCCGTGCTCTCGAGCATCCGCAATCGCGGCAATGACGCGAGGACGATCTACTGTTTTCAGTCGATTAAGCTCTTCGCGCAGGGCCTTCTCGCCCTGCACTGTCATGGGTATACGCTGCATAGGTTTTCCTTACTTAATGCGTTGAGTGCAGAGTTTGCAGACGCCGGACCGTGTTATTGGAACCAAAACGAATGGCACTGGCGATGGCCTTACCACCTTCCAGCGTCGTGCTGTAGGCAATCTTTTTCTGCAGGGCGGATTGGCGAATCTGCGCCGAATCGGCAATCGCCTGACGCCCCTCTGTGGTGTTAACGATCAAATCAATTTCATGATTCTTGATGGCATCCACAATATGCGGACGACCTTCGCGCACTTTGTTGATGATATCGACCTGAATCCCGGCCTCGCGAATGGCCAGGGCTGTGCCACGTGTTGCAACCAGTTTGAAGCCCGCATCGACCAGACTTTGCGCCAACTCAACCACGCCCGGCTGATCCACCTCGCGCACACTGAGAAAGGCCTTGCCGGAGTGCGGCAGACTCTGCCCAGAGGCAATCGTCGCCTTGGCAAAGGCTTCAGCGAAGGTCTCGCCG
The DNA here is from genome assembly GCA_041591755.1 of Oleiphilaceae bacterium. Taxonomy (GTDB): domain Bacteria; phylum Pseudomonadota; class Gammaproteobacteria; order Pseudomonadales; family Oleiphilaceae; genus JBFHRI01. The sequence goes on along the minus strand of JBFHRI010000023.1, from coordinate 1,830 downwards.
ATGCCCATCACTTCGCCCGTTGATTTCATTTCCGGACCAAGGATCGGATCCACCGATGGGAACTTATTGAACGGGAACACCGATTCTTTGACGCTGAAATGCTGCGGCACGATTTCGTTAATAAAGCCCTGATCAGCAAGACTTTTGCCCGCCATACAGCGCGCAGCTATTTTAGCCAGAGACACACCGATCGCTTTGGACACGAAGGGCACGGTACGTGAAGCCCGCGGATTCACTTCGATCACATAGATCTTGCCATCCTGCCAGGCCAGCTGCACATTCATCAAGCCGACGACACCCAGCTCCAGCGCCATGGCCTTGACCATTTCGCGCATTTCATTCTGCACGTCTTCAGGCAGATGGTAAGGAGGCAGGGAACACGCCGAATCACCGGAATGCACACCGGCCTGTTCAATATGCTGCATGATCGCGCCGATCACCACGTGCTGACCGTCACTGACCGCGTCAATGTCGACTTCGACGGCGGCATTAAGGAAGTGATCGAGCAAAACCGGACTGTCATTCGAGACACTCACGGCGTCTTTCATATAACGCGCCAATTCCTGCTCGTTATACACGATCTCCATGGCTCGACCGCCCAGCACATAAGAGGGACGTACCACCAGCGGATAGCCGATTTCTTTGGCGGCGATCAAGGCTTCTTCGTTGGAGCGCACGGTCGCGTTCTCAGGCTGTAGCAGGCCCAAGCGCTCGATCATCTTTTGGAAGCGCTCTCGATCTTCCGCGCGGTCAATTGCCTCAGGGCTGGTGCCGATAATCGGCACGCCGGCCGCTTCAAGACCTCGTGCCAGCTTCAGCGGCGTTTGGCCACCGTATTGCACAATCACACCTTTCGGCTTTTCGATATGCACGATTTCTAACACGTCTTCCAGGGTCACCGGCTCGAAATACAGGCGATCAGAGGTGTCGTAATCAGTGGAAACGGTTTCTGGGTTACAGTTGATCATGATGGTCTCAAAACCATCCTCACGCAGCGCCAGTGCCGCGTGCACGCAGCAGTAGTCGAATTCGATCCCCTGCCCGATACGGTTCGGACCACCGCCAATCACGATGATTTTTTCGCGATCCGAGACATTGGCTTCGCACTCTTCCTCGTAGGTTGAGTACATGTACGCCGTGGAGGAAGCAAACTCCGCTGCGCAAGTATCTACACGCTTGTAAACCGGGTGAATATTGAACTGATAGCGCAGACCACGCAGTTCTTTTTCAGAAATGTGCAGCAGCTTGGCCAAACGCGCATCGGAGAAGCCCTTGCGCTTGAGGCGACGCAGCGCAGCGGCGGTAATGTCCTTGCGCGCCATATTAGACACCACGCACTCTTCCTCGATCAGATCTTCGATCTGCACCAGGAACCAGGGATCCACACCGCTCAACTGATAAATTTCATCGATGCTCATGCCCAAACGGAAGGCATCGCCAATGTACCAAATTCGCTCGGCGCCGGGGTTTTTCAGTTCGCGTGTAACAATGGCACGGGCATCGGCTTGCGTTTGTGGGTCGACTTTCGGCTCAAAACCATTGGAGCCCACTTCCAAACCGCGCAGGGCTTTTTGTAAGGACTCCTGGAACGTCCGACCAATCGCCATGACTTCACCCACGGACTTCATTTGGGTGGTCAGGCGGGCATCCGCCTGCGGGAACTTTTCGAAGGTGAAGCGTGGAATTTTGGTGACGACATAGTCGATGGACGGCTCGAAGCAGGCGGGCGTCTCTTTGGTGATGTCGTTGGGAAGCTCGTCGAGCGTGTAGCCGGAGGCGAGCTTGGCGGCCAGTTTGGCAATCGGGAAGCCGGTGGCTTTGGAGGCCAGC
>JBFHRI010000022.1:0-19091 GCA_041591755.1 Oleiphilaceae bacterium | reverse complement strand
TGGGGCGTGGGGAGGGATGACTGGGGCGTGGGGACGGATGACTGTGGCGTGGGGAGGGATGACTGGGGCGTGGGGAGGGATGACTGGGGCGTGGGGCGGAATGACTGTGGCGTGGGACGGAATGACTGTGGCGTGGGACGGAATGACTGTGGCGTGGGACGGAATGACTGGGGGGCGCCAACGACAAGGAAAGTGCTGAGATGTGTTGGCGACCCGCAGATTTACGCCGCTCGCTGCATAGAGGGCTTGTCGTCTTCATTGGTCGCGGCTTGGTCTCTCGATGCTCCCTTGTCTCCCTGAAGTTTGAGCAGAAGAGCAGGCAGTGCCAAAAAGTCGAAAACAAGGGCCAGAGCGATCGTGATTGCGGTAAAGATGCCCATATACGCATTCATATTGAAATCACTCATGGCCAGGACCATAAAGCCGGCGATCAGCACAAAGGTCGTGACCCATAGCGCCGTACCCACGGTGGAGAAGGCGTAGCGCACGGCTTCTTCCGCGCCGAAATTTTTTTCTCGTCGGGCACGCTGATATTTGCTTAGGAAGTGCACCGTGTCATCGATGACGATGCCGAGCACCATACCCACAGCCGTACCGACTGAAATGCCGACATCGCCATGTACCAGTCCCCAAATCCCGAAGGCAGCGCCGATCGGCACCAGGTTAGGAATCATGCTGACCACCCCTAACTTGACCGACTTCAGCACCACCGACATGATGAGGCAGATGATTAAAAGCGCATAGCCCACTCCGGTCACCATGCCGGTGGCATTGCGCTCGCCAATATGCGAAAACATGATGTTGGGGCTCGCGGCATAAAATTGTTCGATATCGGTGTGGCTTGCGAGCCAGGTAGCAAAGTCTTTTTCGAGTTCGAGTGTACGACGACTCGAGATATTACGCAGCGTAATGCGCACGCGCACCGACGACTTGTCGACATTTAACTGGTTATTTAGGTCCAATCCATAAGGCAACGACATCTCATACAGCAAGAGGTATTGAGCGGCCAGTTCGCGCGATTCGGGCAGCTTGTGCCAGGCCGGATCGTCACCATGCATGTTGCGATTCAAGCGCTTGAAAATTTCGGTAATGGATTCAACATGGACGACCTCTTCGAAGCTTCGTGCGTAGTCGGCAAACGCCTCAACCTGGCGCAAAAACTCTGGGTCGCTGATGCCGTCGCTTTCGCCTGAGAGTAGGGAGTACTCCATGGTATAGATGCCAGAGAGCTTGGCCGCAGTCTGGTCGGTATCCTGTCTAAATTGCACGCTGGTTTTGAAATAGCCTACAAACTCATCATTGATTTGGTTACCCGGAATCCCCGCAAAAAGCAGCACGGAAACCAATGCGCTGCCCCATAACACCTTGCGTCGATTGCGGATGACGAAGTCGCCAATACGATCGATCTGGCGGTGCTCTCGTTGGATCTGTTCGCGCGGCGGTCGCACCGGCAACACCATGACCAGCGCGGGCAGGAATAGAACTGAGAGGAAGAATGCAGCGACGACCCCCATCGCGACGGTATTCCCAAGATCGCGGAAGGGTGGCACCTCGCTGAAATTCATCGTCAGGAAACCCAAGACGGTGGTCAGGCTGGTTATAAAAACCGGTTGCAGATTAATTCGTATGCTTTCCTGCATGGCCTTATCTTTGGCCATGCCCTGGCGTCGGTTATACAGAAAACTAACCAAGATGTGCACACAATCGGCCACAGCCATCGTGGTAATGACGGTCGGTGCCGCTGTGGAGGGGCCGGTCAATGTCCAGCCCAGCCAGCCGAACATGCCCATGGCAGAGATAATCGATAAGATGATGACCGTCAAAGTGGCGAGCATCGCGGTTATTGAGCGCAGCAAGAACCATAAGGTCAGGGCGATGACTAAGAACATCATGGGAACCAGAGAGCGCATGTCTTTTTGTGCGGACTCGGAAAAGGCATTGCCCAGCATGACGCTGCCGGTAATGTAGACCTCAATGTCCGGGTGCTGGGTCTTGAACTCCTCGACCATCTCACGCACATAGGCCACCACTTCCGGCATTTCGAGCTCGGTCTTCTGGGGCAGCTGCACCGTGACGTTGACCGCCGTGACCTTGCCATCGGCGGCCACCAGGCGACGCACCAACAAGGGCTCATTCAGAGCGATTTCGCGGATTTGTTGCAGATCGGCGCTCGGCGGGTCTTCCACCAGGTCGCCGACAATCAGATCGTCGGCTTCGGCGTAGGTGTGTTGATAGTTAGTCAATGAATCAACGCGGGTCGAATACGGAACCTGCCAACTGCGTTCGGTGAGATCTTTCACCGCAGCCAAAAAGTCTGCGTTAAATACGTCCTGATCGCGTCGTGGCTCCAGCACAATCAGGACGTTATCACTTTTGTCGTAGGTGTTCTGCAAGGCTTCGAACGCAATCAATTGCTCGTTGTCTTGAGAGAAAAACACGCGATAGTTCGAGCTAAAACCAATATTTTCAGCTCCCCGCGCGATCAAGACCACGCACACCAGGGTGCTAAAAAGGATTAGCCAGCGCCATCGAATGACGGCTGCGGCAAAACGTTCGGTCATGAGGTTACTCCTGGTGTATGTCAGCGCTTATGCGCAAGGTCTTCAAAAAAATAATACGGTAAATTCTACGCATGTTCCTTATTGCCGTTTAATCGGTTAGATTTAAATGTACTGTTCCACTGGTGGGATAAAGCGCGCGGTGCAAACCGTCTCTGTCCCAAGGTGTTTTCGTCAACTGGACTGTGAGATGACTCATGCAAGACCTTAACGAAATGGCTATTTTTGCCGTGGTTGTCGGTACCGGCAGCTTCACCAAGGCGGCCGATAAATTGAAACTGCCAAAATCGACAGTCAGTCGGAAAATCAGCCAGTTGGAGAAGCGCGTCGGCGTGCGTTTGATTAACCGCACCACCCGAAATCTGAAGCCAACAGAGGTTGGTAAACTGTATTACGACCATTGTGTACGCTTAGTCGAACAGGCCGAAGAGGCGGATCGAGCGGTCAATAATATGCAGTCCGAGCCGAGTGGCAAATTGCGACTCAGCACGCCGCTTGCGTTTTCCACGCCATTCTTGATGCGTACGATCCAAGCCTTCCTAGAAAAATATCCAAAGGTGGATATCGAAATCTTTTCCGATAATAAAATTGTCGACATGCTCGAGCATGAGATAGATGTCGCCATGCGCGTGGGGCCGCTGAGCGACTCTAGCCTGGTGACTCGAAATTTGGGGTCGGCGAGGTTGGCCCTGGTCGCGTCTCCCGATTATGTTGCGCAGTATGGGGCGCCGAGTTCAATCGAAGAGCTATCTGAGCATCGGTGCATCTCACACCCCTCGGTGCCCTGGAAATTCAAGGTCGGGCAGTCCATCAACGATGTGCACCTGAAGCCGCGCATGATTTCGAATGACATGGACATGATCCGCAAGATGGCGCTGAATGGTTTTGGTATTGGTGCGGTGCCGCAAATACTGGTGAGTGACGATGTGCTGGAAGGACGACTGGTGCATTTGTTGCCGCAAACGCCCTTTTTCGAGCGCACGTTCTACTTGGTTTACCCAAGCCGCAAAGAGTTGCCCTCCAAAGTTTCGGCATTTATCGAGCATATATTGGATGCGACGCGACCTGTGCCGCCCTGGGAACTGATTTCGGAAGTGTTCCGGTCCGACGCAGAGGGAGTAGATGAGCTAAATCCCATAGTTGAAAAGCAGGCATGAACGAGAACAAACGTCCGGCTACGCAGGAGCCAGAAGAGGATAAGTCGCTGTTCTGTGCTGAAATGCAAGGCGTCAAGCCTATTGCTCAGGATCGTGCAGCCGTAGCCAAAGCGAGCGAGGATACTCCCGGCAAGAGAGTGCGGCGGCGCTTAGCCGTGGCTGCCCGCGTGGTGGATGACCCCTTGGCGTCGGATCAAGTGCCCTTGTTGGGCCCGCACGACCTGATCGAATATCGGGGGGATGGGGTGCAGCATGGTGTATATCGTAAATTGCGGCTTGGACAGTATGAGATCGAGGCCCGCTTGGATCTCCATCGAATGACCGTCGAAGAGGCGCGTAGAGAGGTCTACGCCTTCCTTGCGGAGTGTTATCGTTACGAGTTGCGGTCGGTATTGATTCTGCACGGAAAAGGCGAGCGTAATCCTGACAAGGTCGCTTTGCTGAAAAGTCACTTAGCGGTTTGGCTGCCCCAGATCGACGTGGTTTTGGCGGCCCACTCGGCGCAGAAACAACATGGTGGTACTGGCGCTTTGTATGTGTTGTTAAAAAAGGGTGAGCGTAGTAAACAGCTCAATCGGGAACGGCACGGTTTAAAGTGATCAGGCGACATATTTTTGGGTTAAAACGTTAACCAATGTCAACCTGCGAGAACTGAGTAACAGCGCGACTCACTGCGATTTGCGCACCGCCAGCACTGTGCGAAACTTCAACCTAAGAATTAGCGCTTAGTCACAGTTCCAGCGATCGCGGGGTTTCCATGTCGCGAGCAAAAAACGAGTGGCTCTCAACCAGAACATCAGGTTTGTTGTCGTCTGCTCAGGAGATGCAGTTTGAAACAGGTTTCTGCGATTGGATCAAAAGTCAATGCGTCGTTCCTTAAGGAGCGCTATCGGGTTGGTGAGGACTTGTCTCGGCAGTTGGATGCAGCGGGTGTCTACTTTCAACGGCATGCTGTTTCGGTCCTGCTGGATACGAAGTTGTTGACCGATACACAGCGCATTGCCGATATTTTCAGTCAGGATATTGCCCTGCTAAAAGCGAAATTTGCGCGAGAGCAGTTCGAGGTCATCAATGCGCGCCAGTTTAAGAGCCGTGCCATCAACCTACGCGAAAGCTATTTGAGCGAGCATGTTCATGAAGATCATGAGATTCGCTGGTTTTTGGCCGGTACCATGCTGCTGTATTTAAACCTGGAAGGAAAGGTGCATATATTGCCCTGTCGTGCTGGTGATCTGGTCGTCATTCCTCCCTACACCCGGCACTGGATCGATATGGGCCCTGAACCGGACTACTGTTGTGTCACTTTCTATAATCGACGCGACAGTTTGGTTAATCAGTACACGGGCAGCTTTGTCGCAGAGTCGAGCCCACGCTGGGAAAGTCTGTTTCCCGACAAATAAACTCTGCTCCCGCCGTTGACGCCGTGAAGTTGCGGTGAAACCATAGAAAGCTAGCCGTGTGGCTTTTGCTTCGGCACTCCCGCGTATTGCAAGCGGGAGCTGGTTTTCGCGTTGTGCAACAGGGGCGATAGACGTATGAAGCTTTCCCAGTTCGGAGCCAAGTTCTCTTCTCAGAGTGGCATTCAGGTGCTGATGGATGATTTGGGCGCGGCCTTGGCAGGGGATAGCGAAATACTCATGCTGGGTGGCGGCAATCCAGCACACATTCCCGCCGTGGAGCGCTATTTCCAAGAGCGTATACAGGCCATCGCTAGCTCCCCCTTGGCATTGCGCAAATTGATTGGTACCTATGACCCCCCGCAGGGCGATCAGGCGTTTATTCAGGCCCTGGTCGAGATGCTGAATCGGCACTATGACTGGAACCTGCGACCAGAAAACGTGGCCTTGACGAATGGCAGCCAATCGGCGTTTTTTATGTTATTCAACATGTTTGGGGGACGCGATGAAGAGGGTGGTCTTAGGCAGATATTGTTGCCCGTGACGCCCGAATATATTGGCTACGCCGATGCAGGGATCGAATCGCGTTTGTTTTGTGCCAATAAGCCATCAATCGAGTTATTCGGCGATCACACGTTTAAATATCACATTGACTTTGCTTCCCTGCAATTAAACGAAAATATTGCGGCCGTTTGTGTGTCTCGGCCGACCAACCCCAGTGGCAATGTGATTACCGATCTGGAGTTGGAAAAGCTCGCCGCTCGAGCACGCGAGGTTGATATACCGTTAATCGTTGATGCTGCCTACGGCTTACCTTTTCCAGGCCTGGTCTACACGGCCGCCAAGGCGCATTGGGATGAGGGCATTATTCTCAGCCTAAGCCTATCCAAGTTTGGTTTGCCCGCCGCCCGAACCGGAATTGTCATTGCACGTGAGGATATCGTTCAGGCCTTGAGTCGTATCAACGCCATTCTCAATCTGGCGACCAACAGTTTTGGCAGTATGCTGGCGCTGGAGCTGGCGCAACGCGATGAACTGTTGACCTTAGCTGCGCAGTGTATACGGCCTTATTATCGGGCGAAGGCAGAAAAGGCCCAAGAGACCTTGCACCAGGTCTTGACGGGTTTGCCTTATCATTTACATCGGGTGGAGGGTGCGATGTTCCTCTGGCTATGGTTAGAAGGACTGCCCATCACTAGTCAGCAGTTATATGAGCGACTGAAAGAGCAGGGCGTCTTGGTCGTACCGGGGCATTATTTTTTTCCTGGACTCGATGAGGCGCAAAAACAAGCGTGGCCGCATTGTCGTGAATGCATTCGCATCAGCTATGCTCAGGACGATGAGAAAGTGCGCCAAGGATTGATGATCATTGGGCGGGAAGTTCGAAAGCTCTATCAGGCTTGAGTTAAACCCAAGGCTCCGTTAGAGAGCCCAAGGTTCATTGCGGGTCATCGCTTAGTTTCGGCGGCATTCTTCGCGCACGCGAGTAATGATCCGATCGAGTAACTCGTCGTCGCGCTCATATTCCGAAACGAGCTCATCGAAGGCATCAAAGGTGTCATCACTCAAGTTGTACTTTTGCTCGAGCGCAATCAGAGCTTCTTCTTTAGCATTGAGGTCATGGACATGTTCCATCTCAATACACTGATAGCGGACGCTGTAATCTTCGTACTGCGCTTTTGTCATCAAGGGTTCTGCGTGCGCAGCAGTCACGCTTAACAGCACCAGAGGAAGAAGAAATCTGGATTTCATGCGAGCTCCAATCAGTCATAAAAATCCGGTTAAATCCGGAAACACAATGCACTGTTCTCATTTCAAAGTAGCATTGTTCGAATGAATTGCCATTTTGTAACAGCGTTTTCGAGTGTTGTTTCTTTTAGCAATCTAAGCATCAGAACAACACATGATTGTTCTACCAAGCTATGTGCTTTGCAGAAGACGCTTACGATATTTCAGTGGTGTGTCCGAATACCAATGCTGGAATGCGCGCGAAAAAGAACTCTGTTCCTGGAATCCAAGACGCTGTGCAATTTCGCTCAGACTCATCCGAGGATCAAGCATATATTCGTGAACTTTTGTTTTTCTTGTTTCGCTTAACAGTTCGCGAAAACATAAGCCGCGCTGTTGTAAACGACGATGCAAGGTCCGCTCGGAGATGTGCAAGCGCTGTGCAAGGAGTGCAGCGTTGGTTTCGCCTACTTCTAAACCATCTAACAAGGCGCTGCGCAGCTGCAGCAAGAAAGGGTCGCCTTCAGGTTGTATGCGCAACTGGGCCTGCGCCTGGTGCCGCAATATGTCATACAGCGATGCGTCAGCAAAAGTCATCGGACGATGCATGTCGTCACGCAAGAAAACAAGTTGCAGGGACGGCGCCAATGGGCTGACGGGCTGACCGAAGAAATCGCTCAATTGCTGAGTCTGCTCCTTATTCAGTGCATGCGGCAGCTGCAGAGCAGCTTTGAGTGCTGGAGCCCCTAGGTTTTCCCGCAAGACACTTATCAAGCCACTGGTAAGTAGCAGGTCGGACTGAAGGGTTGAAAGACCCGGCTCGCTGCGCCAGTTCAAGCATACGTTGCGTGGGCTTTCCTGCAGTTCAGACTGGCCGCCCGCATACAAGAGCTTTTCGTAACGCACAAAGGTCTCGAGCGCATGCAAGAGCGTCTTGCTGCTGCGTAACAAATAACCCGCAAGACCGCATTGTTCTGCCCGGACCTGAGACCCAATCTCGAGCCCCAGTAACTTTATTCCAGTCTGTTGGCTCAGCTGATCCAGCAGTTGCCACCAGTTGCGATAAGTTAAGGCTTGTGCGGCGTCGGCGCCGACCAAGGCAGGGCGTGTCGTCAAGCCTTGCAGATGCTGCTGCAAATAGTCTTGAAGTAAAGCAAGGGCAGTGCTGGATATCCGGTAGTCATTGAGCATCAGCAGTCTCATGGCGCAGATTGCATAAAAATATAGCAGTCATGGCAATATCTGCGAATCGCGGCGACCTATACTGCGCCTAAATTGATCGCAGCGCCGCTACGGAGGCAAGATGTCAGACCTACTCCATGCTCTGGGCTTTATCGCACTGGCTGGGGCCGTGTTTATCGCCATTATTTTGTTAGAGGCCCACTACTGGCGGCGAAAAAACCGACCGGACGTTTACGACTTGCGCGAAACGCTGGCCAATATGAGCACTGGAGCGCTGTACAAGGTGGTCGACGGGATCGCCATTGCGTTGTTCATTCAATATTGTTACGACTATGTGCGGGGCTGGGGCTTGCAATGGTCATTTGAGCATGGTTTCGCCGCGTATGCTCTACTTTTTCTCGTCAGTGATTTTTTTTATTACTTCTACCATCGGGCCATGCATTCTATTCGGTGGTTCTGGGCCATACATGTGACCCATCATTCTTCGCAACGACTAAATTTTTCAACCGCATTAAGACAGAATTTTTTAATGGATTTAAATTTTGGTTGGGTGCTTTGGTGGTTACCACTGGCGCTGGTGGGATTCGATAAAACCTGGTCTTTGATCGCTATTGAACTCAGCTTGGTCTATCAGTTCTTCCTGCATACCGAGGTGGTGCGGCGTCTGGGTGCGCTCGAATGGGTGTTCAACACTCCTTCGCATCATCGCGTGCACCACGGCTGCAAACCCACGCAAATCGACACCAATTTTGGGGGCGTGTTAATTGTTTGGGATCGGTTTTTTGGGACCTTTGTCGATGAGCGTGATGCCGGGACAATCAAGTATGGTTTGACTCAACGACAGCCCTCCACACTCAATCCGCTGCGCTTGAACCTAGATGAGTTCTTTCAGATGTTCAAAGACGCTTGGAAGTACCGCGATGGGCGGGTTTTTGTCAACGATCCGGGCTATGTCGAACGGCGTTATGGCGGCGCGGAGACCGCAGCTGCAGTTGAGAGCGCCGCGCAAAGTAGCTAAGCCTGTGCGATTGCCGCTCCGGTCTCACTTACTTATGAGACTAGAGCCGCTTTCCGTTAATCTCTACCCACTGCAGATTGATCTCATATTCCTCGCCATCATCTTCCAGCTGCACCATTTTAAGTAATAGCAGTGGATGGGCTTTGGCAAACCAGAGGTGAGTTTTGCGCTTTTTGGTCGGTTCGCGCACCTTTTCGACCAAGATGGCCGGTGTTTGGCCGAGCACGGTGTGGATGGGTTCTTCCCCGATGACGCGAAATGTGTCTTCATCCAGGCGGCCCTTGTGTAACACCGGATAGGTGACTTCGGGTTTACCCGACTGTATGTCGTACACCAGTTGCAGCTGGTAGCCCAGTCGGTCCAGAGTGCGTGCGGGAACCTGGGTTTGCCATTTGCGCTTGCCGTCTTTCCCTGCGGCGAGGTGCTGCGACCAATTAAACTCGGCTTTTTGTTCACGATCGCGAATCAACATGCCGCTAAGTTCGTAATCGTATTTTTGCGGCACGAGGTAGTGGTCGTCCCAGCGAAAAACCACCGATTCTCGAATATCAGCTATCACGCTATCGACGTCAAATCGATAGAGCCAGGAGCCATCGGGCAGGGCTTTGAGTTCTCTCACGGCCTCGCCATTCAGGCTGACGCCTTTCTTGATGCGTGCGCTATAACCTGCCTTGTGGGGGCTGAGCTCTGCGGCAAACAGGGAGGCGCTTAAAAATGTTATGGAACAGGCGACGCAGAAGCGAACGAGCAATTTAGCGAACATCGGCAAGGTTCCTGGACAATTAATCGGGGGCATTGGGCGTTTCGTGTTAAGACTCGCTCTTAGGGAATATAGTTCAAGCGGATGCTAAAACGTTTTTTTTAGGTTAATGAAGAGCATGCGCGCTTTCGAGTTGCAATCCGGACGAAGGCAGCGCCTGCTCATCCAGCAGTGCTTGGCCGTCCTGCATTTTAAGGCGACCCTCGACGAACCACTTCACTGCAATCGGATAAATGACATGCTCCTGTTGATGTACCCGCGCCGTCAGTGTTTTGACATCGTCTTGGGGTAGAACAGGCACCTTGCCCTGGATAATATAAGGGCCACTGTCGAGCTCGGCGGTAACAAAGTGCACGGTCGCACCATGCTCGCAATCGCCCGCTTCGAGCGCGCGTTGATGCGTTTGTAAGCCAGGATACTTGGGCAGCAGCGAGGGGTGAATGTTGAGCATGCGTCCTTCATAACGACGCACAAAATCGGGTGTCAAAATACGCATAAACCCCGCCAGCACGACGAGCTCTGGTTCCAGCGGATCGATTTTGCGGATCATGGCTGCGTCGAATTGTTCGCGTGAGGAAAAGGCGCGATGATCAATGGCAAGTGCATTTAATCCGGCCTTGCGTGCGCGCTCAAGTCCGTAGGCTTCTGGCACATTAGACAGCACACCCACGATCTGCGCATTAATTTCCCCGCATTCGATCTGATCGATCAGTGCTTGCAAGTTGCTGCCACTGCCTGAGATCAGGACGACGATGCGGGGTGGTTTGGGTACTTCGGTTTCCATCTATTCTAGTCGCGCAGCTCGACTTGGTGCTCCTGTCCCTGACGCGTCTCAATAGAGCCAATGCGCCAGGGTGTTTCACCGAGCGTTTGCAGATGAGCGATGGTTGCTTCGCTTTGTTCCTCGGGCACGCAAATCACCATGCCGACGCCGCAATTGAAGGTGCGGTACATTTCTTTCTGGGCCACATTACCTTGCGCTTGCAGCCAGCTAAATACGGGGGGAAGATGCCATGACTTGAGATCGATCACTGCTTTACAGTGATCCGGCAGTACGCGCGGGATATTCTCGAGCAGGCCCCCACCCGTAATGTGAGATAGCGCCAGCACGGTCTGTTGCTTAATTAAAGAGAGGAGCGGTTTGACATAGATACGGGTTGGCGCCATCAGCGCATCCGCCAAAGTCTGGCCGTTGAGGCTTTGCTGTAAGTCCGCCTCGGCGACCTCGAGAATTTTTCGAATCAGGGAGTAACCATTGGAGTGTGGACCCGAAGAGGCCAGAGCAATCAAGGCATTGCCCGGCGCGACCCGGGCACCATCGATCAGCTCGCTTTTTTCCGCGATGCCGACGCAAAATCCTGCCAAATCATAGTCTTCGCCTTGATACATGCCTGGCATTTCCGCCGTTTCGCCGCCAACCAATGCGCAGCCTGCCAACTCACAGCCATCGCCAATGCCTTTGACGACTTCAGCGGCGACGTCGACATTGAGTTTGCCGGTGGCATAGTAATCGAGGAAGAATAGCGGCTCAGCGCCCGCCACGACCAAGTCGTTAACGCACATCGCGACCAGGTCGATCCCGATCGTGTCGTGGCGTTGCAGGTCCATGGCTAACTTGAGTTTGGTGCCAACACCGTCGGTGCCAGAGATCAGCACCGGCTCGCGATAGCCTTTTGGCAATTCAAACAGGGCACCGAAGCCCCCCAGGCCACCCATGACTTCTGGGCGTTTGGTCCTTTTGGCAACTGATTTGATGCGTTCGACCAGCGCGTCGCCGGCATCGATGTCGACACCTGCATCTTTGTAACTCAGGGAGGGTTTGGCTTGCTTGTCACTCATAAAGACAGATACCTGTGCGCCAGGGGCGTCGCTGAAGCGGGAGATCATAAACTGGGCGAGCCACCGGGGGGCTCAAAAAAACAGCGCGAATTCTACCAGTTGGCGCCGACGCTGGCCAGTTGTCCAACGCGGGATTTGACGCGAGTGCTGACAGGCCCGAATCAAGCCGGGCGCGATGCCGCTCAGGTTGTGTTCTGGCCCTTGCACGCATATTATGGCCGGCATTTATATTCAGTCACGGAACTCAGGCCTTGTCTTTGGTTTTTCACGACCTTTTACGTCTATTTTGTCTCGTCTTGGCCCTTCTTTTGCCGATCGCCAGTTATGCTGAGCGCGTGGCCCACCTATACCGGGCGACTGTGCCCGTCGCCAGTCAGTCAGAACGTGATCGTAATGCCGGTTTTGATTTAGCATTGCAAGAGGTGTTGATCAAGGTCTCCGGTCGCGAGGATCGCGTGCTGCAACAAGGTTTGCTGCAACAATTCCCTCCGGCAGAGCAATTAATACAGGCCTTCAGTTATCGCGATAACCCAGACTGGCTAGCTTGGCAGAACCGGTCAGACGCCGATGCAGTGAGCCTCGGCCGGCATCAGATTCAGGAACCTTTACCTCAGTTACTGCAAGCAAATTTTGCTGCGGCCGCCATCGATCAACGCCTGAGTGCTCTCGGAATTCCGGTATGGGGTGCCGTTCGTCCATCCATACTGGTGTGGGCGGTAGCAGAGCAAGCAGGAGAGCGAGCCCTGCTGGGCAATGCCGACGCGGTTGGGCTGGCTGACAACCTGCAAGTACAAGCGAGGCAACGGGGTCTGCCCCTGTTCCTGCCCAGTGCCGACTTGCAGGACATCATGGCTGTCAGTCTAGAGGGCTTGTCTGAGCTGTTTGAAGGCTCGGTGGCCGACGCTAATCAACGTTACCAGCCTGACGCCGTCTTGTTAGTGCGCCTATTTGAGGTTGCTCCGGGCTCATGGAATGCCACGTGGAAGTTCGTCCATCGACAAGAGAGCATCAGTGGGCAGCGCAGGCAGCTTGCCATGGCTTCGGCGGTGTCGGAGATGTCTAAGGATGTGGCAGAGTATTTGGCGCAACGTTATGCGGTTCTCAAGGGACGTGATCAAAGTACCGCGCATGCGGGTTTACTGACGCTCGAGGTAGAGCAGGTGGTCGGATTTGATGAGTTCATTAAACTTCAGCGGCATTTGGAGCGCTTGCCGCCCGTCGCGGGTCTGAGCTTGCAGCGGGTTGACGGCACCCAGGTTGTTTGGCAGATCAAGCTGGCCGGTACCTTTGAGCAACTGCTCGAGCACATCGAACTCGCCGGCTTGATGCGGCATCGTCAAGCGCCGCAGCCCTTATTAGGTGAGCAGGCCAGGGACGATGACGCTGCGCTGAGGCTAGAGCACACGTCGGTGGAGCGCTTTGATTGGCTGGGTGGGCGTGGTTTACGGTAAATCGTGATGCGGTATCTCCGACAGATCCCCAATGCCCTGACCATGCTGCGTATCCTGTTGGTGCTGCCCTTCGCGCTGGCAGTCTACGAACGCGAGTTTACATTGGCTTTTGTCGTGTTCTTTGTGGCGGGACTGTCCGATGCAATAGATGGCTTCTTGGCCCGGCAATTTAACTGGCATTCTCGTTTTGGAGCGATTGCTGATCCGTTGGCAGACAAGCTGTTATTGATGACTGCCTACCTGATGCTGGCATGGATAGGGGAAATTCCACTCTGGTTGGCGGCACTGGTGTTGGGGCGTGATCTGATTATCGTAGGGGGGGCCTTGTTGTATCACTATGTCGTCAGTGAATATGCCATTAAGCCTTCGTTTTGGGGAAAACTCTGCACCGCACTGCAGATCGTGTTTGTGCTGCTTGTGATCATCGATTTGGCATTTTATGTCCTACCTGAGGTAGTGCGCACGATAGCGGCTTGGTCCGTCGTTGCGGCGACCTTGCTCAGTGGTGCCCATTACTTGTGGGTATGGGGTCGCAAGGCAGCACACTCGGAGCCGCACGCGTGAATGACTTTAGCCGGGTTCGACAGCTGACATTGCCGATGCAGGTCAAATCTCAGGCAAGCTTTGCCAATTATCATGCCTTCAACAACCAACGGGTCGTCTCTTTACTGCAAGACTTTCTTGATCAAGAAAACGAAGAAACCTTAGTGCTGTTAAGTGGTGCCGCAGGTAGCGGAAAAACCCATTTGCTGAGTGCAGCGCTGCACGAGCTCGAAGGTCGGCGTATCGGCGCGCGTTTCTATGGCTTGTCCGAGATCGGCAAGCTGGATGAAGAACTGGATTACGAATCGGTATTTGAGGGTATTGAAGATTATAGTTTCGTGTTGATGGATGATTTGGATCAGTGGGTGCCGAACCCTTTACATGAACGTATCTTGTTCAACTTGTACAACCAGTTCAAAATGAGCGGTCAAAAGCTGATCGTTTCGTCGCGTTTGGCGCCGCGACAACTGCGTTTAAATCTGGCTGATCTGCAATCGCGATTGAATTCGGGTTTGATTCTCAACTTGCTCGCATTAAATGATTCCGAAAAAACCGAGCTGTTGATACGTTGGGGGCGGGAAAGAGGCTTTTATTTAGCCAGCGAGACGGCGGCATTTATTTTACAGCACAGCGAGCGGAGTGTTTCTGAGTTGTTGGGTGTGATAGAGCGCTTGGATCAGGCTTCGCTGACACAAAAAAATCGCGTGACCTTACCGTTCATCAAAAAAGTCTTTGGGTGGTAAGGTTCGCAATAATCTTGGGGGTCAAAAATGATTAGAGTAGTGTTCAACCAGAAAGGTGGTGTGGGCAAGTCCAGCATTTCGTGTAACTTAGCCGCAATCGCGGCCAATCGGGGTAAACGCACGCTGGTGGTTGATCTCGATCCTCAGGGTAATTCCACCCATTATCTTACCGGTTGTGCGGCGTCTGAGCAGAAGGTGACGATTGCCGAGTACTTTGAGCAAACCTTGTCGTTCAATTTGTTCAACAAAGACGTCATGGAATACGTGATTGCAACGCCTTTCGAGGCCTTGTCTATTATTTCTTCCGATCCGGAGTTGGATTATCTTGAGCGCAAGCTTGAGTCCAAGCACAAAATATATAAATTGCGCACCGCCTTGCGCGAGCTGGAAAAAACCTTCGATGAAATCATTATCGACACGGCTCCAGCGATGAATTTCTATACACGTTCGGCGCTGATAGCAGCGGATCGCGTCTTGATACCCTTTGATTGTGATGATTTTTCGCGCCAGGCCTTGTATCACATACTCGGCGAACTGCAGGATATTCAGGACGACCACAACAAAGATCTGCAGGTTGAAGGCATCGTGGTCAACCAATTTCAGCCGCGTGCCAGTTTGCCGGCGCGACTGGTCGAAGAATTGATCGCAGAAGGCTTGCCTGTCTTGCCGGTTAAGCTCAATGCCTCGATCAAGATGAAAGAGTCACATCAAGAGCACAAGCCACTGATTCATATGGCACCCAAGCATCCGCTGACGCAGCAGTTCGAAGATCTGTACACCGTATTGTGTGGCGGCAAGCTGCCTGAGGCTGAGGCCGTTTCGTGACGCAGGGTGTTTACCACCAGATTGCGGATGTACTGCTAGAGCTGGAAATGCAAATGCGGGCGCAAGGGCTTTGGTCGAAGGAGCGGCCGAGTGCGGAGCGTTTGGCCAGTGTTGAGCCCTTTTGCATTGACACCCTTAACTTTACGGAATGGTTACAGTTTATTTTCCTGCCGCGCATGTCGTTATTGGTCGAGGCCGGTGCAGACCTGCCGCCGGTCAGTCAAATTGCACCGCTGGCGGAGGAGTATTTTAAATCCATAGCCGCAGATGGTGCGCGAATTTGCCAACTTTTAGAGCAGTTTGATTTGATCGTGGCGATCTATGCTGAGCCTGATTGACTTGAGCGAGGCTTGCATCCAAGCACCGTTTCAAGCTTGAAACGGCAGGAATATCTGATCGCCACCACCTAGCAACACGCCCTCTTTCACATCCTTTAAGAAACTTTGCAGCGCCCATACGGAAAGGGGCTCAGCGTAGCGATAGCCCTGGACGTAGCGACACCCATTGATCTTCATGAACGCTTCCTGCTCCTTGGTTTCCACCCCTGTGGCAAATGTACGCAAGTCCATTTGCGAGGCAATGGCTAGGAGGGTTTCGCAGATCGCGATATCGTTCTCATCATCCGGGATGCCATCGACAAAGGTACGGTCGATCTTAACCATGTCGATGGGCAATTGGCGCAATTGGCGGAGCGAGGAAAGCCCGCTACCAAAACCGTCGATAGTCAGCGAAACCCCCAGATTTTTGAGGTCGTACAACTTGTCGTGGCCACTGTCAGGATTCTGATTCAGGGTCTGTTCCGAAATGTCCAGAATCAGGTCGTGCGGATTATAGTGGGTCTCGCGTAGTACTTGTTGGATATGTTGCACCAAGGTGGGGTGATTGAATTGGCGAGTCGATAGGTTCAGCGCAATCTGCAGGGGCGTATCAGTCCATTCTCTAATCAGGCGGCCATGCAGGCAGACATTCAACAGCATCCAGGCGCCAATGTCATGAACCTGGCCGGTTTGTTCCGCAACGCTTAAGAAATAATCCGGCAAGACCAGTCCTTTGCTCGGATGCATCCAGCGTAGAAGCGCTTCCAGCGCGACGACTTCACCGGTATCGATGTCGATAATAGGTTGGTAATAAACCTTGAACTGGTTTTTCTGCAGGGCGATCGTCAGCTCTTGCTCGATACGCAGTTGACGCTGCATCTCGTCGTTCATTTCAGGGCTGTAGAACTGGATGTTGTTGCGACCCGCTTTCTTGGCTCGGTACATGGCCATATCGGCGTTTTTTAACAGATCAGTAAAATCGGTACCATCATTAGGACACAGGGTAATGCCGATACTTGAGGTGACAATCAGTTCGCTGCCGTTAATCGTGATGGGGCGGGTAATGGTGTCCAAAATATTGCGTGCGGCGGTTTCCGCGCCGTCTTGCCCATTTATGTTGACCAATAACACGGCAAACTCATCACCACCCAAGCGGGCAATCGTGTCTTCGCTGCGTACACAACCCTTTAAGCGATTGGATAAGGTAATCAGAAACTCATCACCCGCATCGTGGCCGAGGCTGTCATTGATGCGTTTGAAG
Source organism: Oleiphilaceae bacterium (assembly GCA_041591755.1). GTDB lineage: Bacteria > Pseudomonadota > Gammaproteobacteria > Pseudomonadales > Oleiphilaceae > JBFHRI01. The sequence continues at coordinate 2,312 of JBFHRI010000022.1, read as the reverse complement.
TGGTCGATATCCAATCCCAGAAGCGCAACCTGATGGCGATGCCGAATGGCGGAGAGGATGGCCTGACGGCAGCGGTCTTCAAACAAGCGACGATTGGCGGTGCCGGTGAGAACGTCAAAATGCGCCAAGTAATGTAACTGATCCTGCGTTTTACGGATTTCCGAGATGTTTTGTCCGATCAGTAGCAATTGTGCTTGCGCGTTTTCTTCATCGGTGTCGACCAGGTAGTTCATATTCCACAACATCGTGTGATGCAAGCCATCGAAACTGACGACCTCCGTTTCAAAGCTTTCCTTTGCGATGCCGGTTTCCATCAAACGTGTAAAGCGCCATGCCACCTCATCCTGATTAGAGCGAGGGATAAACAGGTCAACAAAGTTTTTGTTATTGAGGTCTTCGCGGCGACAGCCTAATAAGGTTTCGGTAGCGGAATTCCATTGTTTGATGCGGAAATTCGTATCGAGGACGATGATCGGAATGGCTGCGGTTTCGAACAGCATTCGGTAACGCCGTGATGAGTTGCGGAAGGATTTTTCAGCCTGCTTGCGCACGAACACTTCATCCCGCAGTTCTTGGTTCGCCAGATTCAAATCAAGTGTGCGCCGAAGCACTAGGTCTTCGAGCTGGTTCTCGATTCGTTTCTGATCATTTAATAGCGTGCAGAAATAGAGGGTGGCCGTGGCGATGATTAACCAACTCAGTTCAAGAAAGTGGGGAATCAGTCCTTGTTGGGTGTGAATGTTCGTCGTGTTCAATTCCGGTAATAGAAGCAGATTGCTCACGAGAATGGTGATTGTACACGCGGTTTGATGAAAGCGTGCTGCGGTCCACAGTAAGGCGGGCGTCAAATAAAGCAAGATCGAAAGTTGTAGGCCGTAAGCCATGAAGAGCAGCAAACAGAATACGAGAAGCAGCAGTACTTTCTCAAAAGGGGTCGCGTCACCGATCGTTTTGCGTGAATCCTCGCTACGTAGCGACATCAATACGGGGGCAAGGGTCAATAAACCTGAGTAGTTCGCTAAAAACGTAAGAAATAGGACCTCGCTGTCCAGTCCGCTCTGTCGAATCAGCACGCTGTGTCCCACACTGATGATCAAGGCCCCCAAGGCACTGACCACGAGCCCAAGCCCGACAAAAGTTAATAGATTGCGGCTGCTATGCAGAGGATTGATTTGATTCAGTGAAAACTGCCTAAAACCCAGGTACAGGGCCAAGCTTTGCACAACCACGCAGAAATATAGAAAAATCTCATAGGCGAGTTCTGTAAACTCCTGGTTCTGGCACACGATGGCAGCCAGGATGAATCCAAGGAAAATGCCAGAAACTGATTTGCGCCCCAGCAAAAAGCATAGGCCGCAGGTCATTCCGGAGATCAGCCAGAGGGGCAACTGAGAATGTGTCAGTTCAATGTTGAAGGCTAATGCGTGTTGGGTTAGTCCAACAATCAGTGCGATGGCCGCGGTCAATAATAGCTTGACGCCAGAAGGCAGGCGTGAGAACCGAAGGTATAAGCCAGGTGCTGAGAAGTTCGAGTTCATGGGGCCGCTGTGCTCGTAGTCTCTAAAATGCAATCGTCAATTCATGAGTTCTCGGGCTGTCCTGACCACTGCTCCTGCACAGCGCAATACGCAGTGTAATGCGTATTTGAACATCCTGTATGCTTCATTGTGTAGCGTAATGTAACAAGGGTGAAACGTCGCTGGCAACGCCTCAGGAGGCCCTAAAGTACCACGCGCATCGATAGGTCGAGTGCCCGAACATGTTTGGTCAATCCGCCAATTGAGACATAATCAACACCGGTTTCCGCAATGGCCACAATCGAATGTTCATCGACATTGCCAGAGGCTTCAAGCAGCGCTGCGCCGGCGCAGCGAGCCACGGCAGAGCGCATGTCATCCAAGGTAAAATTATCGAGCATGATGATGTCGGCCTGGGCTGCCAAGGCTTGCTCCAGTTCTGCCAAGTTTTCCACCTCTACCTCTACCGGCTTGGCAGGGGCCCCCGTGCGCGCGGCACTGACGGCGGCTGCAATTGAGCCACAGGTCATAATGTGGTTTTCCTTGATCAAAAAGGCATCATACAGGCCCATTCGATGGTTTTTTCCACCGCCACAGAGGACTGCGTATTTCTGCGCCTGACGCAGACCTGGAATGGTCTTGCGAGTATCGAGCAGGCGCGTTTGGGTATGCGCAATCAATTTGACATAGTGCGCGGTCACCGTAGACGTCGCAGAGAGTGTTTGAACAAAATTAAGCGCAGCGCGTTCTCCGCTCATGAGCAGTCGAGCGGGTCCAGTAAGTTCAAGTAACAGG
>JBFHRI010000021.1:0-19182 GCA_041591755.1 Oleiphilaceae bacterium | reverse complement strand
TGCCGATTCCGACTCCGATACAGTAATGACAGCAGGTTTGGGTTTGGATCTTTGGGGAGCCACCATTGAGCTGGCCGCCCAGGGCAACTCGGATGCCGCCGGCGCGAGTTTGCAGATTGGGGCGATGTTTTAAGCGCTAACTCTCGGTCGTAGGTTGTGATTCCTTCCTCATCACAACCTACGGTACTGAACCCTCTCAATAATCAAGCCTTCGCCCGCCAAGCCTTCCACCACCCCCGCAAATGCTGAAACGACTCCGCCAGCGTCACTTTCCATTCTTCTAGCAGCGTCACCAGCGCTGGAATTACAAATAAAATCAACAATGTCCCGTAAGCCAGACCGAACGAAATACTGACCGCCATCGGAATCAGGAACTGCGCCTGTAGTGAGGTTTCGAATAAGAGGGGTAAGAGTCCGGCAATCGTGGTGAGTGAAGTCAGCATGACCGCGCGCAGACGGGCGCAGGTTGCCTCGACGATCGCGGCTTTCGCATCGGTCGCGCCCTGTTCACATAAATGCCGGTAGAACGTAATCAGGATGATGGAGTCATTGATCACGATGCCAGCCAAACCAAAGAAGCCAAACCAAGAGAGTAGGGTGAGATCCAAGCCCAGCAGCCAGTGTCCATAAATGGCGCCACTAATACCCAGCGGTATCGCCAGCATCACTGCGAGTGGCCATAGGTAGGAGCCAAACACCCAGGCCAGAATCAGATAGATGAGAATAAAGGCGATTTGCGCGCCCAATACCATGTCGGCCTGTGAGGAGGCCTGTTCCTCTGCGCGCCCTTTGAACTCGATCTTAAGGCCATATTCCTTGCTCAAATTGGGCAGGAATTCCTGGCGTAACTCGGCCAGCACTGCGTTGGCGTTATTGATGGCCGCATTCACCGAAGCCGTGACATGCAAGCCCAGCTTGCCATCGGTGTGTCGCACCAGCTCTAATCCCTGGCGATCGCGCAGTTCGACCACATTACGTAATTGCGCGATTTCGCCTGCGGGCGTCACGATGGGAAAATTGTCGAGCGTGCGCGCATGGTCACGCTCCTGATCGGGCAGGGTCAGGCGCACCTCGACCTCGTCGTGCTCGTCATAAAACACCTGCACGATCTGCCCGTCGAACGCGGCGCGCAGCTGTGACCCGATATCATTGACGGTCAAGCCCAAGGCTTTGCCGGTGGGGGTGAGTTGATATAAGTACTGATGCTTGCCAAAGGGCAGGTCATCCTGAATGTCGTACACCCCCTCGTAGGTTGAAAGCTGAGTTTTCAGTTCCTTGGCGGCTTCTTTCAAGACCTTGGGGGACTGGCCGGAAAGGAAAATGTCGATGTCCTGACCTGGGGGGCCGCCGCGCGGGCTGGAAATGCTGAGTTGTTCGATCCCATCAGGCAAGCGCATATGGCGTTGCCAGGCCGCAATAAACTCTGGATTACGCACCTCGCGCGCATCCGGCTGCAAGAGTTCGACGTGCATTGAGGCATAATGTTCGCCACGCGAGAAGTTTTGTCCGCCATCGAATGAAGCTTCGTTGATCCGTGGGATCGCGTAGACCACGAGCGCTTGCTCGGTTTTCAGCTCATCACTGGCCGCCCAGAGCGCGCGTTCCATTTCCATGGCAAAGGCTTTCACCTGTTCGGGTGGTGTGCCGGAAACGAATTTCACATTCGCCAACACCACATGGTTTTCGGGCTGCGGGAAAAAATCCGATTTGATATGGCCGTACTTAATCAAACTAATGGCGATGGCAAACAAGCAGGCGGCGCTCATCAACACCACTGCGCGATTTTGAATGGCTTTCTCGGACAGCGGGCGGAAAATTTGGTCGCGAAAATAATTAAAGCGATCATCCAGCTTGCGTCGCAGTGCCGAATCGGCCATTCGATTGGTTGACTTGCGGAATGAATGATTTAGGTGACCGGGCAGAATTAAAAAGCACTCAACCAAGGAGGCGATAATCACACAGATTATGACCAGCGGGATGGTTGCGGTGATCGCGCCAAAAATACCACTGATCAGCATCAAGGGTAGAAACGCGGCAATGGTCGTCAGTGAGGAACTCATGACCGGCACAAACATGCGGCGAGCGCCACCTTCGGCAGCGCGGAGCGGATTCTCTCCATGTGTAAAATGGGTCAGCGCGTCCTCCCCAACCACGATCGCATCATCCACGATAATCCCCAGGGCCATGATCAGCGCAAACATACTGACCATGTTGATACTGCCGCCCAACAGGTATAAGACCGCAAGCGTTCCCATAAACGATATCGGAATGCCGACGGTCACCCAGAACGCGACCCGACCATTGAGAAAAATGAAGAGGATGGCGATCACCAGAATCAGCCCGCTCAGGCCATTTTTAATCAACAGGTTGATGCGATCTTCGATCAACACGTAGGTTTCATTGAAGGCATGCAATTGCAAACTGGGGGGGAGCGTGGCACGGGTTTTTTCCAACCAGTCGTTGACGATGCCAGCGGCTTCAAGCGTGTCAGAGGTTTGCGTACGTCGTACCCGTAACAACACTGCTGGCTGGCCTTGATAGTACACCTCGACCTGTTGTTGTTTGGGGCGCCGCTCGACTTCAGCAAAATCGCCCAGCCGCAGACTTTGGCCATCGCTTGTGGTGAGAATCGCCAGATCATTGAATTCCTGCACCGTACGTTTTTGCTCTACGGCGCGCAGTTCGCGGGCTAGATCAGCACGGCCGGTTGTGCCGGCCGGTATGTCGCGACTGAAGGCAGCAATTTTTTGTGCGAGTTGGGGGAGAGATTGTTGCAGTGCGGAGATCTGCTCGGCGCTGACCTGGATGGCGATTTCTTCTTCGGGTAATCCGACAAACTCGACTTTGGCGACGCCGGCATCCAATAATTCACGCTCAAACTTGTAGGCCAGCGCGCGCAGCTCCTCGCGCGAGGCGCCCGAACTCAAGACCAGCGTCGCGATATCTTCATACAGTGCCCACTTGTAGATCACGGGTTCTTCGGCGTCGGAAGGTAGGTTGCGCACGGTATCAACACTTTGTTTCACCTGGTCGAGCGCCAGCCCCATGTCAGAGTCCGGTTCGTATTCAAGCACGATCACGCCGGAGCCTTGGTAGGCGGTGGAGGTCATTTGCTTTACATAGTCTAGGTCTCGCAGCGCCTGTTCGAGCGGGGTGATGACCGAGCGCGATACATCCTCGGCCGCTGCGCCGGGCCAAATGACCCGGATCACCACGAACTCAGATTGGAAACTGGGCAAAAACTGCGTATTGAGCTTGCCCAGGGCAATGACTCCCGCCAGCAGCATCACTAGCATCAAAAGATTGGCGGCGACTTTGTGTTGTGCAAAGCGACCGATCAGATCCTGCTTGTGGTAATCCATGCCATAACCCGATTCCATCTCAACGCTCCCGCTCGCGGACTTTGAGTCCGCTCACTGCATTGGGCAACTGGGTGCTAACGATGCGATCATCAGGCCGCACCGTGGGCGCTGAAACTAAAACCTGATCGCCTTCGCCATCAGAGAAGCGCTTGCCGACCACTTCGACCTCCAACAGGTCAAGCCGACCGTCCACGATACGATAAATACGATTGACCCCGTACAGCGCGGATTGCGGCAGGCTTAGGACTTCGCTTTGGGCCGGTAAAGAGAGCTGTACCGACACGGTCGTACCCAGGGCCAGTGAGGGATTGGGTGCTACGGGCGTGAGAAAGACATCAACGCCGCCCGCTGAACTTTGTCCGGAGAGTCGACTGAGGCGCAACGCGAGGTGGCTGCCATGATGCTGCGCGTGGCCGGAAACCTGCTGTTGCCGATCCAGGGCTTGACGGACCTGTGAAACATAGCGGTCGGGCAGCTGGGCGCGGATTTCCAGCTGTGAGCGATCCACCAGACTGAGTAGACGTAGTCCGGGTTGTACTCGCTCGCCTGGCGCGACATACACTGCGGTCACCACTGCATCGAAGGGAGCGCGGATTTCGGTGTAGGCTAAATCGAGCTTGGCACGCTCGACGGCGGCCAGGGCTTTACTGACCCGCGCTTGCAATTGCTCCACGCGGGCTTGATGATCTTCGATGGCGAGACTGCGTTGGGTGACGCTAAGCCGGCGTTGAGCCAACAAGGCTTGGGCATCGTCTAAGCGCTCTTGGGAGACTAGCTGGTTCTGATTCAGGCGTTGCTGGCGCGCCACTTGCTTTTCAGCCAAGCCCAGCAAGGTCTGCTCTTGGAGCAAGGATTCGCGGTCCGCGCTATAACGGTTTTGTTCACTTTGTAGCAGCGCTCGCGCTTCTTTTAGATCCGCTTCGCGTTGTTGCAGGCTGAGTTGCCATTCACGCGCCTGCAGTTGCGCCAGCAGATCGCCCTGGCGTACCGTGCTGCCCTCTCTGACAGATACGGAGGCCACATCCGCACTAATCGCGGCGCTCAGCTCGCTCGCATGTGGCGACTCTACCTTTCCGAGCAATGCGAGCTGAGGTTGCGCCTCGCTCAATGTGGCGGGTACCGCATTCACCAGCCACTCCTTCTCTTTGACTTCCGTTTCAGGAGGGGTCGGCTTGCGCATCGCAATCAGAAAGATCAGCAGCACCGTGCCAATCAAAATGCCCAGTGCTGGCAGGGTCTTACGGAACGGGGCCGAGGTGACCTTGTGCGGCGCTTGCTCGAGATCGGCACTCATAGTTCAAATCCTGTGGCAGAATGCTGGAAGTCGCCCCACAGCCACTGTACGACACTGAGTGCGGCGATGGGCGCTGTTTCAGTACGGAAAATGCGTGGACCCAGCGTGGTGGCAACGAAACCCGCCGTCCGCGCCAACTCGATCTCGGATTCGCTGAGTCCGCCCTCCGGGCCAATCAAGAGCGAGACCTGGCGGGGAGGCGGCTGGATCTGCGTTAACTGCTCGGTGTCACGATGATGTAGGACCAGGCGCAGGAAGGTTTCCGGTTGGGTTTGAATCCACTGTGACAGTGTACTGACGGGATGAATACGCGGCACAGTGCTGCGCCCCGATTGTTCTGCTGCATGGATGGCGATCTGCTGCCAGTGTGCCAAACGTTTATCTTCGCGGGCTTGGTTGAGCTTTACTTCACAGCGCTCGCTGAGCAGCGGCGTAATCTCAGTCACGCCTAATTCCGTACTTTTTTGGATGGCATAGTCCATGCGGTCACCCCGTGACACCACTTGACCCAAATGGGTGTGTAGGCAGGACTCAGTGCGGGCGCTTTCGCAGCCTTCGATTTGCACACTGGCGTGGCGTTTGGAGATCTCGATCAGGGTGGCGGGGTAAAAATGGCCGCTACCGTTGAACAAGCGTAGCGCTTGTCCAGGTGCCATGCGTAAGACCTTGATCAGGTGTTGATAAGCCGCATCCGGTAGAGTGACCTGCTGGCCCGGCTGCAAACTTTGGTCGAGATACAGGTGGGGTGTACGCACCTTTACGCTCCCTGCAGAGTCATGTCCGCTTTAGTCCTCACCGTGACGAAAAGGTGTGGGCGAAGCGTGACGATGAGTGAACTAAGGAATAAAGAAAGGCGCTATTATGAAGAAGCGCTCAAAAGGCGTCCATGTGCTGAATGGCAAGTATCCTAACCACAGAGCGGGCATTTATGCCCAGCTGTCGTTCTTACGGCCCGGTTTCAACACGGGGACCATGAGGGTGATGAGTACGCCCAGCAGAACTAATCCGCCTCCTAGGAGCATCATGTTGGACTCGCTTTTGTCCTTGAGGCGCAAATTCTCGGTTTGCACCAACTCGAGTTCATTGCGCAACTGCTCGTTGGCTTCATGCAACTCCCGGTTACGCCGATCCAAACTTAATGCATTGGAGGAAATCGCTTTGATATCGGCCAGTTCAGTATGGGCACTGTTCAGAGTCTCGGCGACCTTGGAGTGATCCGCTTCCAGGGTTTGTAGTTTCTGCTGTAGCTCCTGCAATTGGGTGAGCGCTTCTTGTTTGTCCGCCAAGGCCGTGGCCAGGGCCTTCTCAACTTTCTCGAGCTTCACCGAGGCAATCGGCTCACGCGACACATATTGGCTGGGCAAATAACCTTCGAGTCCGCCAGGCGTGCGGACCTGTGTGTAACCGGCGGCTTCGTCAACCGATAAGATGCGAAGAGCCGTGCCGCTTCGAATACCTTTGTGGACGATACGATAAGCGGCGCCGGGGCCACTGCGTAGGGGCACGTAGATTTCGTCGTTGACGTAGGCAGTTTGCGCGCCGACATTCTGTGCGAGCAGCAGCGCGGTGAAGGCGAGCAGCAGGGGGCGGAGTAAAAGCATGTTCGAAATCCGGTTTTTCGGTGCAATGAATGGCGTGGATGTTGTACGGCAATTATCGGGCTTAGGGAAGCACTTTTTTAAAGGGTTTGACGGTAACGTTTTGGTAGACCCCAGCATGCATGTACGGATCGTCTTCGGCCCATTCGGTGGCGGCACCCAAGGAGTCAAACTCAGCAATCACCAAGCTGCCAGTGAAGCCCGTAGAGCCGGGGTCATTGCTATCGATGGCCGGGTGGGGGCCAGCCAGAATCAGGCGGCCTTGACTCTTCAGCACTTCGAGTCGCGCCAAGTGCGCAGGGCGCGCGCCTTGGCGCAGGCTCAAGCTGTTTTCAACGTCGGTGGAAATGATGGCATAAAGCATGGAGTTCTCACTGATGAATAATTTCTTCCAGCGTGAGGCCGGTCAGTTTTTTAATTTCGCGGAAGAGATAATACATGGCAAAGCCCATCACAATCACGCAGGGAAGGGTAATCACCGGATAGCTGAGCAGGTTCATGGTCCCCAATTCGTCATTGAATGCCGGTGTGCCCGCCGGGCTGGTCACGATATACTTGGCCAAGCCGTAGTTCAGTACCGCTGAAAGCAGGAAAGAGCTAGCGAGAATATAAGTCGCATTTTGCAGAACCCTCTCGAAGGCAGCCTGGCTTTGATGCGCAGCCAAGGCTGCGTCGACCTTGTCGATTTGCAGCACGGTATCGTTATAAATCATGGTCTTGATCAAAGGATAGCGCGTGCGGAGGGAAAGCACCGTGCCGACAGCGATGATCAGGGGAATGGCGGCTTCTTTTATCGCCACATATTTGGGGTCCAGTTCCAGCAGGCCGATGCCGCTGGTGAGTAGAATGCTAATAAACCCCAACGCTGGGATAAAGCCGAATTTGCGCTCTTGATAGAAACGTTGTAAGCCGTATAACAGGGGGATCGAGAGACCCAATATCAAGCCGTAAACCGGTCCTAATCGATCTTCGGGACTGAGGTATTTAAGAACCAGTGTCGGGACAATCACGCACAGGATCAACTCGGTCCACACCTGTGAATTTTGACGGCGCTTGCCGCGTGCGGGTGGGGTGTTCAAAGAAGTTGATGGTTCCTGGGCGTTGAATTCCGGTTGCATGCGGTGCGGCCTGTACTGGGCGGTCAAGATTTGCAGTTATTATAGAGACAGCAAGCGGGCTTGAAAATTCAAGCTTCAGTAATCTTTGTGAACAGGTAGTCAGGCTTCTTATGAATGTAGGTGAAAACGTCGATTTACATTGTCATAGTACTGCGTCCGACGGCGATTTGAGCCCCCACGACTTGGTCTTGCGTGCCCACCAGCAAGGCGTAACAACGCTGGCCCTGACTGACCATGACACCGTGGCGGGTTTGCTGGAGGCGCAGCAAGCGGCAGAGGCGATGGGGATGCAGTTGGTCTCCGGCATCGAAGTCAGCTGTCTTTGGCACCACACCACCTTGCACATTGTCGCGCTGAATTTTGGTTTTGCCAATCCAGTGATAGAAGCCTTACAACACGCGCAAACGCAGGCGCGAAGTGCCCGCTCAGAGAAAATTGCGCACGCGCTGGTGAAAAAAGGACTACCCGATCTATTGGAGGATGTCAGGGCCATCGCACCTGAGGGTATTCCAGGTCGTCCACATTTTGCGCAGCTTATGCTTGAGCGCGGCTTGGTTAAGAGTATGGAGGAGGCCTTCAAGCGCTATTTGGGGGCGGGCAAAGTGGGGGATGTTCAGTCATGCTGGCGCGACATGTCTGAAATCATGCCGATCTTGAATCAAGCGGGGGCGACCTGCGTCATCGCTCACCCTTGCAAATATAAACTTAGCTGGATGCGGCTACGTGCCTTATTTCAGGAGTTTCGCGATCTCGGAGGCCAAGGTATTGAAGTCGCTGTATCAGGGCATTCCCCATCTGAAATGGCGAGTTTGGCTCAGGAGTGTCGGCGCTTTGGACTGAAAGCCTCCGTCGGTAGCGACTTTCATTCTCCTCGCTATAGTTGGGCTGAATTGGGACGCGCGCCGACCCTGCCGACCAATGTGACGCCCATTTGGGAAGAATGGGTGCAGTGCGGTGTCGTCGCTTAACAGGTTGTTGAGCGGGAGCTCAGCACATCACACAGTTACGGCCATGCTCTTTGGCTTGGTAAAGATGTTCATCGGCCTGTTTGACCGAACGTTCAAATTCCGCCATACGTGGTAATAATGCCAAGCCGGCGCTAAAGCTGGCCGAAAAGTTGCCAGAGGGCGACACAAAACGATGGCCGCCGAAGCGATCTTTGATCTTCCCAATCAGCTTTTCTGCGTCATGCAGATTGGTGCCAAATAGAATCAGTAAAAACTCTTCTCCGCCCCAGCGTGCCACCACATCTCCCCCCTTGGTATTGGCCTGCAACACGTCTGCCAGGGTTATTAACACTTGATCGCCTATGTCGTGACCATAAGTGTCGTTGATCACTTTGAAGCGGTCCAGATCGATCAGCGCGACGACCGCAGGCTGTTCGAAACTTCTCGCCTGCATCGCGCTACGAATGCCGTGCCGGTTCAGCAGGCCGGTTAAGGCATCGGTATTGGCCTGATGACGGAAATTCTCAGAGGTGTTGGTGATGGCGCTGTAAGAGCCGACACGAATCCACTCGCTAAGCAGAATCAAAATATACAATCCAATTGCAGACGCGATGATGCGCGTACTGGCGATTTCGGAATAGGGGTAGACCGCATCAAACGAGCCTTTAAGCCCGGGAATGATAATCATCAAGTAGAGTGCCATGTACAGCACGCCCAACTTAGGTCCGACTAACAGCACCATTAGCATCGAGGGTATATAAGACCAATAGGCCCCCGTGCCTTCCGCCGCACCAGTCAAAACCAGATAACTGGCCAATGCCAACAAAACGACTCCGAGAAAGATACAAACGGGCTGCACTTGCTTCATTTTATGGGCGAGAAAGCCGCTAGTCAGGATCACCGCGACAAAACACAGCAAGACTTTGCCGACCAAATAACGTTCGTGCACAAACGACACGACTGCAAAAATTAACAGCAGCAGACTGCCCAGGTTGGCAAAACTGTATACCAGCAGCCGCTTGCGCTGGTTTTCGATTTCTTGCGGGGTCGTGCCGAAATGGATGCGCTTCCCAATCTGCGCTCCAAGACTCAGCGCAGACGAGGTTTCATGGAGATTACTCAACGCGTTGGTTCCGTTTTTTTATGCGTCAGCTAACGATAGTACACTCGGCAGAGGATTGCACCGTTATTGTGCTGGCGTCTTGCAATGTAATCGGTTCTGACAGACGCTGTGCTGCATTTCTCTAAAATGCAGTGGGTCTGGACTCATAAGACTGACGATACGGGGCCGATGATTCGTCAAATAGGATTGCACGGGTGATGCAGCAAAAAATAACTAAGGTCATTGCGTGGAGTGCCGGATTGGTTGCGACCTTGATGCTGGTCGCCACTTTAAATGCGTTCGCCTCGGTACCGGGTACACACTTACGTACCGTACATGCCTGTGTCTGGGATCCGGTGGGCCGCAACGGTGAAACCGCGCAGGTTATGTGGAAAGCGCGTATGTTTGCACATCGCCATGGCGTCGACTTGCAATACACGGTGTACGAGAGCGAGCGCCTGGTGATGGAAAACTTTCGTGTGGGTAAGTGTGACATTGCGAATATGTTGGGCCTGCGTGCGCGCCAGTTCAACAACTTTGCTGGGTCAACGGATGTGGTGGGTGGGCTAAGCAGTTATGCTCAGCTGGGTTCCGTGATTAAGACATTAGCGGCACCGAAGGCGGCGCCCTGGCTCAGAAAGGGCGAGTATGAAGTGATTGGCATTGCGCCCGCCGGCGCGATTTTTGGTTTTACGCGTGATCGCAAGGCGCTTTATCCAAAAGATTTTCATGGTAAGAAAATGGCGATCCCGGAGGGTATTCCTGAAGCAGAATATCTCTGCAAGCGCTTTGGCATTACGCCGGTCTGGTCTGAAATTATTGACTCTTTCCTGAAATTCAATAATGGGATCGTCGATTTAGTGGGCGGGCCAGCGCTGGTATATGAGCCGTTTGAGATGCATAAAGGCGTCCTGCCACACGGCGGGATCTACAATGAGCCTTTTATGTTTATCACCATGCAAATCGTGGCCCGTTGGTCGCGTTTGCCCGAGGGCTTTGGTCAGCATGCTCGTGAGGAAACGCTAAAATACTTCCAGGGCATCGTCGATTATTTGCGTGCGCCAGAAGAACGCATACCTGCCGAAGTATGGATCGACGTGCCTTTGGCCGTGGTCGATGCGTGGACCGAAGAGTTTCGTGAAAGTCGCATGATTCTTGGCGATGATCAAATCTATGAGCCCAAAATGCTCATGCTGTTGCGCCGCGTGCGTTGCGCGCATGAGCCTGAGCGGGCCGAATGCGCTGCTTCGCGCAAGGAGTGACACGGCCCGCGATCCCAGAAACCGTGCTCTGGTTCATGTTTTTTATCAGTCGCGTTTGGTAAGGTCCTCAGGAGTTGTCTCTCATGTCCCGCTAGGATGGTGGTCGGCATGAGCTTCAAGGATGAGTTTTGAACAACAAAGGGATTTGCCTGATGGACCTTCTCGCCCGCCGCGCTGCGGCTCTCTTGTTTTTCCGTCTTCTGGTCATTTTTTGTGGCCTCTTGAGCGCACTAGGCACTTCGTATGCCATCGCAGCCGTGTCGGGTGATCCGGCTGAAACGCCGGCACCCAATTCGGCGCCTCAGATTCTTTCTGAACCGAATACAAGCGCTATCGTCGGCCAGCTGTATCGCTATGCAGTGCAGGCGAGTGATGTCGATGAAGATGAGCTGTACTTCGAGTTGGTGGATGCACCTCGAAACATGTCGATTGATGCCGTTTCAGGTCGCATAGCCTGGGCGCCCTCGCTTGATCAGGTAGGCTCGCACTTTGTATTGCTGGTGGCGAGAGAAGCGACGGGTGCTTATGATTGGCAAGCCTTCCAAGTGGAGGTGGGTTTGGCGTCCGCGTCAGAAGACGAACAGCTCTCGGCAATAAGTCAGCAGCTGGTGATGCAGGAAGATGCGGTGCTGGGTATTCATTTGGAGGCGAGCGGCGCTCAAGGGGAGCTTTTATTTCAGCTGCTAAGCCTACCGCAGCATGGCACTGTGTTAGGGTCCCCGCCAGACTTGAGGTATTACCCCAAGCCTGACTTTTTTGGCCTGGATGAGTTGAGCTATTTTGTCGTCGATCAAGCGACTCAGGAGCGGTCGCAGTCGGCCAGTATACAAATCACGGTGCACCCCGTTAACGATGCTCCAGATATCGTCAGCGTGCCTCCCAGTGTCAATCTGCAACAAGGGCAGGGTTATTATTATCCAGTCCAAGTGCGTGACGTCGACGATGAGCTGTTCACCTGGACTCTGCAGGACACCGATCCTGCCTTGAGTATCGATTCCAGCGGACGGCTCAAGCTGAATGATGATGAGCTCAGCGCAGGCACTTATCCGGTCAATATTTATGTCGCGGATGCCGCTGGGGCCAGCGCGCATCAAACGTTTAATCTGGCCGTGCAGGTCGTCGCGCCAGATACGCTTCGGATAACCTCAACGCCCACGGCGGTGGCCTCATCCAAAGTGGGCTATGACTATGCAGTGAGCACCAATCAGGATGGGCAGCCGCTGCAGTATGAGTTTCTTTCGGCACCGCCTGGCGCCAAGTGGGTGGGCCGCTACGTCTCTTGGCACACCACCGAAAAAAACCAGCTGGCACAAGATAAATCGCTGGATTCCTGCGCCCAATGGAATGACTTTGTAATCGGCTCGTTTGGGTCGTCCTCTTTGTTCGTTGAGAGCACCCACAAGCCGCAGCGATTTCCACGCATATTCAAACCCATATCACCCACTCTGACGGACACAACGGACATCGATAATCAAATCGCCCTCGGCACGCACGCGCGTTTATTGGCCGGCGAACAGTGGGGCTTTGCTCGCACTTTCGCCTACACCACTTTGCCACCGTACTGGTCGGGTGTACTGACGCGCCTTGTCGTAGATGGCGTGGATGGCCGCGCCTTAGGTTTCAGCAATGCCTATGGTGATTACGAACGGCCTTTGTATGATGGCCAGGAGCAGCGCGGACTAGCATTTCATAACGATACCTTTGCTGCGCGCGGTTCTCACGACACGTGTGAAAGTGCGAATAATTTTGGCCTTATTAGTGGTGTAGCCAATGGCACCTGGGAGCAGTGTCAGGAGCGAAATTGGGGACGCTATGGCGTTATTAATGGGATGCCGCAGGCGGGTTTCTGGCAGTCAGATTTGGCGTTTACTGCTGCGAGTGTCGAGTCCTCTCAAACCATCGGGTTCACCCTAAGCAATCGCGGTCTGCGGGATGCCGGGGCGTTTGAGGTGCATCTTTATGAGAGCGATGGGCGTGACTTTGAATGGCTTGGTTCGGTACCGGTTGAAGGTTTGAGCAGTCGGGCGCAACGAGACTTTAGTTTCAGCTCTGGAGGCCCGATTCAGGGTGATATCCGTCTCTCGATTGCTCACACGAACCAGGAGTCTTTCGAATGTGATACGTCAAACAACTCCTTGGATCTGCGCCATTTTCGTATTCGCGTCGCCTCCAGCCAGAAGGGCGCGGCCATACAAGATTTTTGGGTGGCGACACTGGCGGATCAGTTGACGATACGCAACCCGTTGCCGGCTCAGGTTTATGCCGGTTCGGATTATGTATATCGGGCTGAAGTCTTGGGTGGTGAGCCGCCGTATTCCTACGCGATATTGAACGGCCCAGCGTCAGCCAGTGTCTCCAGCGCAGGGGAGTTGCGCTGGGTGACCGACGCGGAGCAGGTGGGCCAGCACCTGCTGACGCTGCAGATAACAGATCGAAATGGTGATACGCAAACGCACTCCGGCATGGTTTCGGTGCTTGCCCGCCCGAGTAATCATAAACCCGAAGTCTTATCTGTTTCTCCTACCGATGCTGTGGTGGGTGAGGAGTATGTCTACCAGCTGGAAATCAGCGACCCAGAGGGTGATGACTTTACAATCGTTAATTACAGTTCTCCAGGGGTCATGGATGAGAATTTGAGGATAAGCTGGACGCCAACCATGGAATACTACGCGCTATCGGCGTTCAAGAGAGAACTGTTCGCGGGCATGCATGTTGAGATCATGGATTCTGTTGGGGCTGTGACGACGCATAGCTGGAAAGTGAATCTGCATCTCGATGGCGCTCATAGCGCGTTGTCTCCGGCGCTTGCTGCTATTCCTTCGGTAACGCTGAGCCAAGGGGACGCTTATCGTTTCCAAGTCAATGCGACCAATCCGCTGAGTGGGGCGCTGACCTATGTGCTGCTTGATAGTCCACCAGGGATGACGGTCTCTGAGCGAGGACTATTGGTTTGGCAGACGCATGCTGAATCGGTGGGCGAGCACGTTGTTCGACTGCGTGTTGCCAATGCCAAGGGTGCTTCGGAGCAACGCTTCTATATTTCTGTGCAGCCGCGTTTGCAGATTACATCCATGCCCCCCTCGCACACCTGGGCCGAGCATCCGTTCACCCATGCCTTAGACACTTCTTTACCGGCAACCGAGTTTCGATTACAACAGCGACCTTTGGGGATGCAAATCAGCGCCTCTGGGGTAATCGAGTGGACGCCTACTGACTCCGCAATCGGACCGCATGATGTACTGGTTGGGGCTAAAGATGACCAAGGCAATTGGACGGTGCAAGCGTTTACGCTGCTTGTTGTCAGCAGTGATCCTGACCAGAACCAAGCGCCTGTATTTGAGTCCGCGTTCCCCGCTAGGACTCTGGTGCAGAAAACCTTGCGCCATCAAATCAGGGCCTTCGATCCTGAAGGCATGCCGGTCACTTTTGCTTTATTGCAAGGCCCTATGGGGATGTCAGTGAACGCCGATGGCTCAGTGTGGTGGACGCCCACCGCCGAACAAATCGGCGCTCATGCTATCAGTATCGAAGCTAGCGATGGGCTGTTTAGCCGAGTGCTGAGCACTAGCCTGGTCGTCACCCCTGACGCGATTGCCAACCGCACACCGGAATTTGTAGGGAGCCCTAAGCAGGAGTATGCGGTGGGCAGCAGTGTGAGCGATCAGATCCAAGCCTATGATGCGGATGGCGATCCTATTGCCTTCAGTCTGCGCAAAGGCCCTGATGGGATGCACCTTGATTTTTCGGGACTCGTCACGTGGCAACCTCAAGCGGATCAGGCAGGCAGCCATGTCGTTGAAATAGCAGTTGCCGATATTTACGGAGCGACTGCGGTGCTTGAATACAGCGTGCAAGTGCCATCGCCCCGTGCGAGCGAGGCGACGCTATCATTGATTAATCGCCCCTCCTTAGAAGCTTGGGTCGGGCAAGCATATCGCTTTCGTACCGCCGGCTTTTCCAGTATTGGAGGTGCGGTCGCGTTGTCCTTGCAGGATGGGCCGGAAGGGATGCAAATCGCCGCCAACACGCCTCTGGCCGGATACTATGAAATCACCTGGACGCCCGCCAGCGCCTGTGTTGAGACGGTTGATTTGAAACTGGTTGATACTCAAGGCCACACTCAGAGCGTTCGCTACTCGATAGAGGTATTTGAGCGGCCACGGCATTTGAATCGTCGTCCATGTCGTGAAGCAGACCAACAGTGTTCGACAAATTAATGGAGATGGATGTCAACGATACAACATGCGCTGGCCTGGGCGTCATTTAGCTTAGGGACGGGTGCCTGGTCATATCGGGTGATTGCGTAAGTCGAGAGATTTTGCGCAAAGAGCGCATGTTAATCGGTTGCTAAGAAATTGGGGTTCGCGAGTTTGCTCGCGGGTTGGGGAGTCGATCACGCGTTATAGCTGAGAAGATCAAAGGCAGGTGTAACCTTCGCCTGCCTTTGACCGATCCGTCAACTAATCCCCTCGATCCGCAATGTAGTCGGTAATCGCGGCATAGAACTCCAACTCATCAAAGGTGTCGGGGCCGACACCAATCACATCGAGGTGATCTTGATTGATCACATAGGAGAGCGAGGTCATTTGAGTTGCGTTTGGAGCGTTTAGATTGGTTACAGTTCCCGTGGCGGTGCGCAGATAAACATAATCGAGGCAACCGAAACAGGTCACATAATCCAGGCGATAGCCCTGTTGCTGTGAGTTAATGCCCACTAGACCGTCATCATCACGATCCGTGCGGTAGCCATCACCCGCGCCGGCAGCGCCATCATTGTCACAATCGTCGACACAATAGCCATCGCCGTCAATGTCATAGATCACGTTAGACAGTAACCACAGTGCAGGATTAACCCCAGAACCATTCTGTGCGGTCATCAGCGAGACCGAATTAGCGATGGTGCTGGTGGTCAGCGGATAGGCAATGTTGAAGGCCTTCATGCCAGTCGTCACACCATCCGAGCTGCTGTAATCGTTGTAGACCAATTGCTTAAGGGCCGCTTGGGTATCATTGCCAGAGCCATACACGATGCTGCCGTAGTAATTAGCTAATACGGAAACAACGCCCGACAGTGAGTAATGATCGAGCACATATTTGGCAACCGGTGAGCCGCGGTGCGGGGAGGAAATACTCACGTGAGTCTTCACAACCTGGCGCCCTTTGCGTTGTTGTAAGACTTTGGCCGCTTTGCGTGAATCGAGACCTCCCTGAGAGTGGGAGACGATATTCACGTGCGTAGCACCGCTGGAAGCCATGTAGCTTTCAATGTTGTTGGCCAGTTGTGTGCCTCGTGCCTCGGAGCTTTGCATCGGGGTCACGGCCGACACGTAGCTCTTTTGTGCTACATGAATATCGAAGTTGCAGCTGGTTTCAAGAAAACCGTCGCAAGGGTCGAGTACGTACTGGCCATAGTCATCGCCCCAGTAGTCATAGCCTAGGATATTGTTGAATCCGGCCATGCCATGAGCGAAAACGATGGGATAACGAGTCAGGTCTGCGTCGCGGGCGAAGGTGGGAGTTGCGATCGCCGCTGTCAATGCACCGAGCATGACAAACAGTCTCTGGGACAGAGATTTGGTCATAATGAGCCTCTTTTTGTTTTTGTATAGACACTTCTTATGTTTTGTAGGCAGCTCTGCCAAATATAGGCAAACCGGCCATGACTGATAGTACGGCCGTTATATTATTTAAAATGTGAATCAGTGCTCACTTTTTAATAATGTGATCCAGTTATGCTTTCGGATGTGAAGTTGTTACTCTCTGATTGTCAGAGAGCCCTGCTATTGGACTCGTGTTTGCTGCATGATGTTCTGCTCCAATCTGAAGAATTAGAATACCGCAATACAACAACCATAATAACGTGAGAACTAAACTGCAATGTCGCTAGATTCCAATTCTGCCCTCGCTAAATCCACGCCCAAGAAAAAAATACTGGTTGGCCTCGTGCTGCTCGCAGGTATCTCAGCGCTATGGATATGGGCGCCATTTTCTGCGCCCCCGACTGCAAGCGAGAAAGCACGACTTGAGGCCGTTGCACCCGCCACGACGGTTGCAGATATTTCCCAATCGGCGCAGGCACCTAACAAGGGGTCTGTGGCCGCAGTCCCTGACACTGCGAAACTAAGCCGTCAGCAGGAGTTCGCCGCGAGCATGCGAGAAGAGTTTGCAGCGCATATTCATCATCCCAAGATTCAGATACGCGTCATCGAAAAGATGATGGCATTCTTACAATCGCTTTATGGTGATGACTGGCAAGCCCATATAGAAGAAATGCTACGTATGGCCTTTCCTGAGCTCATGGACATCTTGCTGCCGCGTTTTCAGAATCTGATCGTTTACAACGACTGGGCCCTTGCCGAGCGCACTTACATGGCGTCCATGCCCGAAGAAGAACGGCGGCAATATGTCTGGGCCAAACGCACTGAGTTGTTTGGTGAGGATGCGCTGATCATTTGGCAGGGTTTGTTACGTAATGAGCAGGTGCAGGATGTATTAAGTGAGTTGGCGGCGCAGCCTGAACTCGCCTTCGAACAAAAGCTGGATTACTACCTCGGGCAGGTACAGCAAATTTATCAAAGTGACGCGCCTAAGATGCTGGCGCGCCGCGGGCAGGAGGTGATGGACAACTTTCTTAAAGTCGACACCGTGCAATATGACTTGCATCAAATGCCCAAGGCTGAACGCAGTGCGCATCTGCGTGAGCTCAGAAAAGCTGTAGGATTGGATGAGGCAGCCCTGCAAAGGTGGGATGAACTCGATCAGGTTCGAGAGCAGCGCTGGCAGGTCGGAAAAAGCTATCTCGCGCAGCGCAACGAGCTCGAAAGCACATTGCAGGGAGAGGCTCTCAACGCTCGTTTGCACGCCTTGCAAGATCAGCTCTTTGGCGAAGAGGCTGATGTTATTCGCAACGAAGAGGCCAGTGGCTACTATAGGTTTCAGGGGACGCAGCAGATTGGCTTAAACTAGTCTCTTAAATGCTTGTCGTTCGCGCTATTCTGCACTAGCTTAATCACGCTGCTTCAGTTGTTGAAGGGTGCCTGATCTGGATTAGGCAGACGTTCAAGATCGCTAAGAGAGGATGGTTTTGTATGAGTTTGATAAAACGCGTTGTGGTGATGTTCATGACCTTGGCCTTGGTTTTTGTCTCAATAGGCCCTGCTCATGCTGCATTTTTAAATAGTGATCAGGTCGCTCAGATGCAAGCAGCGACAGAGGCTAAAGCCAGTCTTCTCATGACAATTGCGCGAACGGATGTACAGCAGAGGCTGATTGCCCTGGGCGTTGATCCTGCGCAAGTGGAGCAACGTATTAGCCAGTTGACGCCGGACGAGTTGCAGCGCTTGAATCAGCGTATGGCAGAATTGCCCGCCGGTGCAGGCGTGTTGGAATTGGTGGTGTTCATCTTTTTGATCTTTATTATCACCGACATGTTGGGTGCAACCGATGTGTTCCCCTTTGTGCGTCCGATTCGATGAATGTTGTTTCGCGCTGAGGCCCGGAGGCAGTCTTTAATCTTTGCATTGCTGTGGATCATGCTCGCGCATCTTGTGGGCTGTGCCGCAACGCCACACACAAAGACCTTGCGGGATTCACCTCCGCAAGGTCTTCCCGCCAGCGTGGAACTTACCGCGACGCCTTTCTTCCCGCAACGTCAGTATCAATGTGGTCCAGCCGCGCTGGCGACAGTCTTAGGTGCTCAGGGCGTATCGGTCGAAGCCGAGGCGCTGGTGCCTCAGGTCTACTTGCCTGCGCGTGAGGGCAGTTTGCAAATAGAGATGGCGGCCTCGCCACGACGTTATGGCATGTTGTCTTATCTGCTGGCGCAGAATTTACAGGATCTCTTAACCGAGTTGGCGGCGGGGCATCCGGTGCTGGTGATGCAGAATCTCGGCTTGGATTGGCTGCCGCAGTGGCATTACGCGGTGGTCATTGGTTATGACTTGGTCCAAGAGCAATTAGTGCTGCGCTCTGGCACGACTGAACGCTTGGTGATGTCCTTCGCGCTATTCGAGCGTACGTGGCAACGCGCCGAACATTGGGCCATGGTCGTCGTATCTGCTGGCCAAGTACCTGTGACGGCGCAGCCCGAGCAATTTTTAGCAGCCGCACATGGATTGGAACAGGTGGGACAGTGGGCGGCTGCAGCAAAGGCTTATCGCGCCGCCACGCGCCGATGGCCGCAACATTTTGATGCTTGGTTGATGCGTGGGAATCTTGCCTATCTGCAACAGGAATATGCCGCCGCAGTGATGGCTTTGCGCGAAGCGACAATCTTACAGCCGCAGCGAGTGGCTGCGTGGAATAACTTCGCCTATGCCTTGCATGCCTCAGGCTGCGGAGACGCGGCACACATAGCGCTGCAGTGTGGCCTCCAGCTGGCCCCTCAGGACGCAAATTTGTTGGATTCGCGGCATGAGTTAAGCGCTCAACCGATGCGACAAGCGTCGATTGCATGTCCAGCCTTGGCTTGCCCTTGAGTCTGGCTTCGAACGGACGGCT
>JBFHRI010000020.1:0-19304 GCA_041591755.1 Oleiphilaceae bacterium | reverse complement strand
GCCCCACACCTGCCCGCCGAGTGAGGCCAAATAACGCAAAGCTCCCAGCCCCCGTCTTAAGCGCCCCATCACACCGGTCTGTTCCGGCAGGTCCAGGGTCTCTGTCGCTCGATCTCGCACCATGCGTGCCGCAATATCATTCAAGGTATCACCCAATTCGCGCATCGTCTGCGGCAGTTCGGCCGCACTATCAAAGGCCATATACACCATCACCACCAGCACACTGGGCAGTGTCACCACGATGAATAAAGGAATACTTAACCAGAGCGACCCATCCCAAGCGACCCACAACAGCCAGCCGAAAGCCAAGGCATTGAGTAAGGCCAACAGCAATGAAGGGCGGGTACGCCGACGCATGCGGGCCGCTAAGGCGCCAAAGCGATCCGCAAACTGCAACAATTGAGCACGCGCTTGTGCCACGCGCGAAGCCTGTTGTGCATCGCCTGTAAGCGGTTCACCTTGAGAAGCGGAAGCTTGAGCGCTCGGGACCTGTGACATAGATCATCCTCCTAGCCGGGCAGTTTGGAGGAAATTACGCAGGCATTCAAATCTTAAGCAGGCCCCCGAACCCAAGACAAAAGGACCAAGATAAGAGCACCGCGATCCACGAGCCCTGATCTAGTGCCCGATAGGACAAATAGTTTAAGCTCCGAGGAGAACCAAAGACTCCCGCAACTCTCAGGACTTCTGCTTTATGACTTATTCGCCCTTTGCGCCCGCATTAAGACTTGTTGCATTGATGCTACTCGCGACCTTGAGCGCGTGCAGTCTGCTTGAGCCGCAATCAGCGTCCAAACTTTCGGCCTCTTCGCAGACCGAAGTGGCCGCATCTGACAACTCAAAACAGCCCATGCCGAATGCAGCCGAGGCGGCCACACCCCCCGAGTACGCCGATCTGCATTTCACCCACAGCGAATATCAAGTAGAGTTCTATGTGCACGATGACTTGAGCGTCCGCACACGCAGCCGCGTCGCCGTCAAAGCCTTGACCGAGTCAGCCGCGCAACGCCTCAAAGCCGTCAGTTTTGCCTATAGCACGAGCCTGGAATCATTCGAAGTCATAGAGGCCTATACGCTCAAGGCGGACGGTTCGCGGGTCGAAGTCCCGCCCGGCAACTATCAGGTCAACGTGAATACGGGTGCAGCCAATGCAGGCCCGGCCATTTCCGATATGACTCGCTTCACCATTATTTTTCCCGATGTGGCGCAGGGTGATACCGTCCACTATGAGATCGAAAAAACCGAGAAAGAAGCCTTCTTTCCCGGCCACTTTTCGGTCAGCCAGACCTTCTGGCCACAAACCCCGTATGAAAGCGCAACGCTGATTCTTAATACCCCGTCCGCGCTGGAGTATCAGTTGCAAGTACGCCAACTGAACATGCAGGAGCGACGACAGGACGGCCGCAAACTGGTGGAAATGCGCTATGTCAATCCGCGTCCACTGAAAGACGAGCGCGAGGACTTTACTGTGTTCGACATCGAATCGGTACCGGGCTTTGCGGCCTCCAGCTTCGAGTCGTATGCAGAAATCGCACGCGTGTATGCGCAGCGTGCCTTGCCCAAAGCTCAAGTCACCGCGCGCGTCAGCGCACTGGCAAAACAAATCGTCGGCGAGACAAAAGAACGGCGCCAGCAAGCACGCCTCCTGCATGAATGGATCGCCCAGAACATGACCTATGCGCCCAACAGTATTGGTATCGGCGCCATCGTGCCGCGTGACCTGGATTTTGTTCTGGACAATCGTTTGGGGGATTGTAAAGACCACGCAACCTTGTATCAGGCCCTATTGAGCGCGCTGGGTATCCGCAGCGAGCAGGCGTTGATCAACGCCAATTCAATCTACCGTTTGCCTGAGATTCCGGTGGCGAATGTCTTCGATCATGTGATTACCTATCTCCCCGAATGGGACCATTTCGTTGATACCACCGACCACGACCGCCCCTTTGAAATGTTGGGAGGACGCACTTCGGACAAGCCCGTGATGCTGACCAACGGCGAGGCGAAGCGGACCCCCAGCACCGATAAAACCGAGAATAAAGCACAGCAGGAGGCGGACTTCACCCTCACGCGCGAGGGCCACTTACAGGGCATGCTGAAAGTCTCTCTGCAGGGCTATAGTGCCGCTGGCGCGCGGCAAACCTGGCGCCACGTGACACCGCAGCAGGAACAGCAATACTTAGAGCAGATGCTGAGTTCGCAAAATCGAAGAGGCCAAGGCAACTTACGTAAAGATGATCCCAAACCCTTACTCAGCACCTTCAACTACGAGTTGGACTTTGTGCGTCCGGAGTTCATTGCAGCGCGCGGCTCTGGCGCTTTCCGCATTGAAGCGCCGCTCTACAGCGACGCCAGTATTCGCAATATCGTAGGCACCTCGCCGAAAGAACTGGGCGATTATGAGCTCGCCTGCTACAGCGCGCAGATCTCGGAGCGCTATCGTTACCAGATTGCCGATGAGTTGAAGATCCTGGCCATTCCAGAGGATTTCGAAATTCACGCCGCGCATGTGCATTACCGAGCACGCTATCGTCTCGAAAATAACATTCTGCACGTTGAACGCATGATTGATGACCGCACGCCCGCCAATGTATGCCACACGTCGCTGATCAACCAGCAACGCAAGGTCATGTCACAAATTCAAGAAAATCTGGATATGCAGGTGGTTTATCAGTACCGCTGAGCACGCCTGAGAGATCGCTGCCCGATAACAAGCAAAGGCTCGTCGCTCACGTATTACGTTGAGCGTCGAGCATATCATCCAGCGCTTCCAATAAATCGACCGCTGAAAGCATACCGACCAAGGCTTGGTTTTTATCCAGCACGGGCGCCGCACCAATCTTATGTTCCAGCAGTAATTTCACCGCCTTGCTGAGCGAGTCGTAGGTATGTAATACCTGGACATTACGGATCATGACATCGCCCAATTCCAGGTCATTATTCAAGTCGTAAATGTGACTGATGTCGGGCGCTTCATCGACCCAGTTGGGGCGTCGTAACTCACGATCACTCACGATACCAACGAGTTCTTTTGCCCCATCGATCACTGGCAGATGACGAATATTTTCTCGACGCATCAGGAAAAACGCATCGCGAATACCCATGTCAGCAGGCACGGAAATCACTTTGTTAGACATGTATTGAGAAACTTTCGTGGGCATAACAACTCCGCTTGAATCGGGTGGACGAACGCTCACTATACGCAGCGACAAATCGATGCGCTTTGCTGCAGGTCAAGCCGCCTGCAGCACACGCATATTGCTTTATTGCCAGCAATGCCTGGCGCCCGCCCCCACCTCGCGCCGCTACTCATCAGAAGTGGCGCATTCTTCCAATGATGGTCGCGCAGCACAGCGAATCTTCCAGAGTAAATTCAATGCCTTGGGACTGAAACGATGCTCTGCCAACAGGGCCAGGCGTATTTCTTTGTAAAACTCTCGCAGTGACTCTTTGGTCTTTTCCGAGGTGCGAATCCAGTAATGCGCGGGAATTGTGCGCTCGGCACTTTCGATCAAACTGCGGGAAACCGGGAATTGCTTGAGCATCCACTGCCTTAGTTTCAAGCCAAAATCAGGCGGAAAAGCAGAGCGGCGCGAAACCCCCTGGATCATGCCGTAATACATGGGAATATCCAAAACACCGCCCTTATCACCAATGCCTTTTTTCAGCTCGAACGTTTCGTAGGCCGGAGCAGGCATCATGACGATGTCGACCTTACCTCGGGCAAAGCTGTGGGCGAAGGTGGCCAGGGTTTCAGGCTTAGGCGTGGCTTTGGAGAACTCGGCCAGGCGGGCCACCTGTACGTCTTGATTGATGACGGCTATGGTGCGGCCATGGAAGGCATCGACACTATTGATCGCGCGATCCCGCACAAAGGCATACATGGCCCCGACGGGTATCGAGACCGCCAACTCATAACCATCTTCGATCAGGCTCGGTGCAACTTTTTCACTGGCGATCGTCGCCAGGACCGTGTACAGCTCATCCAGCGATGTCACCGCCCCCATGGCATCGAGAGACCCGCCAAAGGTGAGCAGGCGTCGCGAGGTAATCGCCGTGACGATGACCAAGTCACAGAGGCCCGCCCTAAAATCTTTAACCGCTTCCTTCTCATCCAGATAGGGCAGAAATTGCAGATCCAGCCCCCACTCAATCGCGGCGGGAAGCACGTCGTCAATAAACGTCATGACCGGTCCCGTCTGGCCAACGGGGTCCCAAGTACATACACGTTTTCGCTCCAGCGCCGAGCTGGAGAAGCTCAGTGCCAATAGCAAGAGCATACAAGACAGATTAAACAGGGAAACAACGTTACGGGGGCTTGGCATAGAATTGCTCCTGTCAATTGATGTCGCCCATACGACTCAGGCTGCAAGCGTTTAACTTAAACCATAGCGCATCAGCGCAAAATTACTGCATCAAAATAGTGCATCGCATACAGCGATCTCGCGCTACCCTTATCCAATACGCCGCAGGCCCAAGCATGCATCTGCTATGGGCAAACCTAAACGGCGTCACCAGTTGTGTCGGAAGGCAGGACGCGATCACCGAGCACGCCCCGAAAAAGGCCAACATTTCACAGATTGCTGCTTTCGACATACTGGGTTCAGGACTTCATCACATCTTGATGCCGCCACGTCTTAACAAGTGGCCGCACATTGTTTATGTTAGGCGTTCACTCATCCTGAACTGCCGACGTAGTAATGGCCAAGAACGCCTTTCTTTTCAACACACTGATCTCTTTGTTCTGGTTTTTTACCAGTGCCTGCATCAGCACCCAAAGCTTCGCTCAAGAACAGGGAAGCAAACAGAACCCTGACTTCTTTGGCGGTTACTTTGCAGATGGCGAATACATCTGTGTACGCGAACCCTGCTTCAAGATTCACGCGGCCTGGGAAGTCAAACCCAACACCGATCGATTTAACTTTAAGGACTGGCCCCATTGGCTCGATATCGATCGCAATTGCCAGAATGAACAAGAACAAATTCTGGCAGAAACCAGTCTGATCCCAGTCAGTTGGGAAAACGGCGACGCCTGTGGCCGTGTTGCCAGTGGCCGTTGGTTGATCCCCTACTCAGGCAAAGAAACCGAAGACGTCTATTACATGACCATGGATCATGTGATCAGCCTATTTGAAGCACACGACATGTATGGCAATCGCTGGGACGAAGCCAAACGCGTACAGTTTGCCAATTCACCCATGAACCTCGTACCGATTGACTGGCCCTTAAAAAAAGCCCGCAATGGCCGACCAAGCAGCAAGTGGCTCCCCCCCGATAAAAACTATTGGTGTGAATACATTTTGCGACGCGAGCGCGTCGCGCGACATTTCGACTTGGAATTACCCAAGGCAGACTTGATCGTGGGCAAAGAAATCAAACATAAGTTTTGTAAATACTAACGAAGCGCCCTCCTGTCTAACCGTGAACTGCTGCACACTTTTCTAGTGCCCTGGTCTACTCAAGGCCACTTTTCGACCGCTTGTCCAAAATAGACCTCCGCCCAGACGAAACTGTTCAATAATTGTTCAAGCTTATCGCATGTCCCCACAATTGAGCAGGAATCAGACCATGACAACGCTCAGCAGTATTGACGACTTTGCTCAGCATTTCGATTTTGTCTTTGCCAACAGCGATGAACTCAAGCGCGAGTGCTACCAACTTCGCTATGCCATCGCAAACCCGACGGCCGGCAGCGGTTCGGCGCGCGGCAGCATGGACATCGACCAATACGATGCGCACTCCCTGCACGTATTGCTGCGTCAGCGCTCGAGCCGTAAATGTATCGCGACAGCACGTGTTATTCGCAATGATGATCGACTGCGACAACGCCTGCTGCCCTTTGAACGGGCCAGTCGCGAAACGATATTTGTGAAAACGCAGAGTTTGACGAGCTTACAACGCAGCAGTTTCAGTGAAATCTCTGGCGTGTCCGTCAAAGAGGAAAATCCGACTCCTTTTTCAGCCAATAAAATCATCACAGGCTTATTCCTTTCTGCCATCGCGCTGGCACGCTTGGAGTTCCAACAATATACCTTTGCCCGGCTGACAAGCGCACAGTTCAAACACCTGCGCGCGCAAGGACTCAATTTCGAACACGCCCATCCGTTTCATGCCAAAAGCCAACAGGCCTTGGAAGCCTTGGGCTTATACTATCTGGATGCAGAGGCGGGCGTATCCACATCCAGCCCGATTTATTCCCTGTGGCAACACATTCTGAATGAGCTCGCGCATCAACTGCACTTACCGCAAGTGTCAGAAGGAGATAGCGGCTCATTTAGAACTGCATAATTGCCATCACAACAGGTCGCAACCGCTTAAAGCAGGACAAATACGCTGCTTTTTTGTGCAACTCGGAAAATCCGCACTATCCTAGAAGGCAGCGAAATAACGCTCGAGGCGACCTGCCATGAATGACTCCAAAACCAAACGCGTTTATCGAATGACGCGTCGCGCTGAATCAGCCGCACAAACCGAGCGGGATATTCATACCGCCGCCAATCTGCTTTGGCGTGAATATCCACTGCACGAGATTACCTTGGAATCCATTGCGGAACAGGCCGGCGTTTCTGTGCGAACGGTCATCCGTCGTTTTGGCACCAAGGAGCATTTATTTGAGGTGTGCCTGAAACAAGCCTCCGAGGACGTCCAGGCAGCGCGCCAGGAAGCCCAACCCGGCGATATTCATGGCGCCTTGGAATTACTGCTGGCCGATTACGAAAAATTAGGTGCCACCTTACTCAACGCACTCGCTGCCGAAAGTCAGCTGGCGCAGGCTCAAAAAACCCTACAGGCACATCGCAGGGCGCATCGTCAGTGGTGCGCCCATGTATTTGGCCCCAGCCTACCGACCAAAGAAGATGCCACTTACAAAACTAGCTTGAGCGCCCTGCAGGCGGCAACCGATCTAGGCACCTGGAAGCTGCTGCGCAAAGATCTGCGGCATAGCCGCAAAGACACTCTGGCCATTATGTTGCGCAGCGTCGAGGCGCTCAGTGTCGCTCAAGCAGGTCGAAAAAAAACGCGCCGATGAGGCGCGCTTAGGCAAGATTGGAGGCGCTTAGTCGCGGTCCCCAAAAGCTTTACGTCCGCGTTTGGCAGGTTTTTCGAAGCCGGGTTTGTTGCTCGGCTTGCGCGGCTTATCGGCAAAGGGGCGGCCTTTTTCGGTCTTATCCGATGCAGGTTTTCTACGATCAGAGGGTTTTCGCTCAGGCTTGTCGCCCGCCCAGTCCCGACTGCGCTCCCGCATACTCCCCTCGCGAGACGCCTTGTGTGTCTCTTCCGACGAGCCTTCGATACGACGCTTTCGTGGAGGTGTCGGCGCGCTTTGTTCTGCACTCACCATGACGCTTTCTGCGTCTGCAGGCTTGAGACGACGGATTTCGAGTTTGTGTTTGAAAATGCGCGCGTTTTGCAAAACCTGCAAGGTTTCACGGGGCATCCCCACGGGCAGATCGACGGTACTGAAATGATCGAAAATCTCAATGTGCCCGATATAGCAGCTCTCAATATCGCCCTCGTTCGCAATGGCACCCACGATATTAGTGGGGCCCGCACCTTGCTCATACCCTACCGCGATACGATAGCGTTCCATTTCCACTTCCGGGAAGTCTTTCAGCGGCAGCGGCTCCAAACTCACACTCTTGCCCGCCTGACGTGAAGTACCCGCTGGCTTACGAGGTTCTCTGGATTCCCGGGGCTCGCGCTCACCACGACTCTGGCGTGGTTCGCGAGGCTCTCTGGGCTCTCGCCCATCGCGCCCATCACGACCCTTGCGCCCATCGTTGCGTGCCCCCTCAATAAAGGCCAGCGAATCGGTCTGTCCCGCGATTTGGAACAAGGTTCCCTGATCACCCTGCACCAGACTCGCCAGCGCCGCCGCAATGCGCGACAAATCGAGCCCATGCTCCTGCTGGTATTCTTGGATCAGGGTTTCGTAGCTTGCCAAGCCCTCGTTTTCCAGCGCTGCTGTCAATTGCTCCTTGAAACGAACGCGACGGCGGGCATAAATTTCTTTCAAGGCCGGCACATTCATGCTTTCGATTGGCTGACGCGTGGCCTGCTCGATCGACTTCAGCAAACGACGCTCACGATTGGTGACGAACAGGATGGCCTCGCCCTCGCGCCCGGCACGCCCGGTGCGCCCAATACGATGCACATAGGCTTCAGTGTCATAAGGGATGTCGTAGTTAACGACGATACTGATGCGCTCCACATCCAAGCCGCGAGCGGCGACATCAGTGGCCACCAGAATATCCAGCTGACCCGATTTGAGCTGCGCGATCACGCGCTCGCGACGATCTTGCGGGATATCGCCATTCAGCGCGGCGGCGTTAAAGCCGCGCGCATTGAGTTTGTCGGCCAGTTCGGTGGTCGCGGTCTTGGTGCGCACGAAAATAATCATGGCATCGAAGGTTTTGACTTCGAGCAGGCGTGTCAGCACTTCGACCTTCTGATCATTCTGGGTCAGGATACAGCGCTGGGTAATGGTCTGTGCGGTGCTGGTCTTGGATTCGATCTTGACCAGCTCCGGTGACTTCAGATGCTGCTCCGCGACCTTGCGGATTTCCTTCGGCATGGTGGCCGAAAACAGCGCAATCTGGGTCTGCTTGGGAATCTGTTCCAGCACCCACTCAACATCATCGATAAAACCCATGCGCAGCATTTCATCCGCTTCGTCGAGCACCAGGGCTTTCAGATTGTCGACCTTCAGGGTTCCCCGACGGATATGATCCAGCACACGCCCCGGCGTACCGACCACCATCTGCACGCCACGCTTGAGTCCTTTGAGCTGAATGCCATAGCTCTGTCCACCATAGATCGGCAGCACATGAAAATTACGATAGTTCGCCGCATAACTCTGACACGCCTCGGCCACCTGAATCGCCAGCTCGCGCGTGGGGGCC
Source organism: Oleiphilaceae bacterium (assembly GCA_041591755.1). Classification (GTDB taxonomy): domain Bacteria; phylum Pseudomonadota; class Gammaproteobacteria; order Pseudomonadales; family Oleiphilaceae; genus JBFHRI01. The sequence continues at coordinate 10,404 of JBFHRI010000020.1, read as the reverse complement.
AGTACCAAAACCTGGGTCGTGGCTTCGGCTGCGTTGAGTTTTTCCAGTAAAGGTAAAGCGAAAGCGGCGGTTTTGCCGGTCCCGGTCTGGGCCTGACCTAGCACATCGTGCCCAGCTAAAAGTAAAGGAATACAGGCCGCCTGGATTGGCGACGGGGTTTCATAGCCAATCGACTGCAAAGCAGCAAGCAAAGGATTAGAGAGGCCCAGCGCGGCAAACGCGGGCAGAAGCGTAGTATCAGACATGTATCACCTGGGGCCACCGGGCCGGAGCGGGAGCCCCGGCTTTGTGTCGAAATCAGTCGACCCGCCCAGGCTCAATCAAAAGGCTGCGGATCATACAGCATTCTGTGATGGAGTGCTCGATTTATTTGTATATTTTTTGAGCAAAACCACCCCTTTTCTCGCAAAATCGAAAATTAGCACGTCCTCTTTGGGCAAAAGTCATGGGTGTTCCTAGGCGTCTCAATATGTTTAGATACCGACTCGAGCATGGGAATCAGTGTGCTCAGTGCGACACGGTGTAAGTCGCTGGCGGGTTCTTCCCAGGCTCGCTCGCCACCCTTAACCCGCAAAGCCAAAAAGGACACAGACAATGAAGTCGCCATTTCTTGGATTGCCTTACTCCCTGCTTTTCTGTTGTGTACTCCTCTGTCAGCCTCTCGCTGCATATGCCGCGCCGATCAATGAGAAAGTGATCGTCGAGGGCATTGCCGAATGGGCCGTGGAAACTGCGGCCAAGCAATTTGTCGAAAACGAGCTGCGTCGCATTCTGGACCAACCCTACATGGGTAAATACTTTCCCTACACCTCCGAACGTATCAAGTCGCGTGATATCGCGACTAAGTCCTATGTCACTTTGCTATCGGACTATGTGAAGCTAGATATGCAACGGCTCGACACTGTTCTCAAAGAATGTATTCCTGATCGACTCAAGGACTACCGCCAAGAGATTCGCCGTATTCGCGACTGGCTCAAGCAGTTCGACAAACAGCGCGTCAAGTCACTGCTGCAAGGCAGCGAGCAAGCGGTGCTTGAGCAAAGCGCGGAGTTGAGTCAGGAGCTGCTGCACTTCCTAAAGTCCGTACAAAAGATCGCCGACTTCAAACAAACTCATTACACGGTGAACGACCTGCACCAAGACCTGGCTTGCGGCGATGCGCCAACCACACCGACGCTTGCGGCCGATCAACTGGATCCGGCGGAGGGCCCCGCACCCGCTACCCGCGCGCCGATCAAGTTGATGCCACTGTTGGTGCAAGAAAAAGGCCTGCTGGACACCAATTACGCGGCCAAGCAAGCCGCCGCCTATGAGCAACCGAGTCTGTTGACCCTGGTAGAAAGCAAGGAGGCTGCTGCAAGTAATCGCCTGGGCAATAACATCGAACTCTTCAAAAAGGTACTCGGGCAGTTGGAGGAAACCGCAGCCTTTCTCAACGCACTGAAGAAAGAGGAAATTTCGTATACCCTGGCGCTGAATGAATTCAATAACATGATCAAGGCCATTGCCCCGGACTCCCGCATTATCGACTTCCTCGAATACCAGGATATCGCCTTGCTGCTGGCGCAACTCGCCGATGCAGGCAGCCTCAAATCTGAAAGCCCCAGTGCAGATGCCGAGCAGCGTGGTAAAGCGATGGTCAAAGCCGCCCTCAACACCTTCTCGGACCTGGGCACGTCCGAGCGCAATAAAGACAAACCGACCGGCATCTGGAACTGGTATCGTGACGAGATGACCGGCATTAACTGGTCCGCCGATTGCTGGCGCTGCAAAAACAAGCTCTCTTTGGAGGTCCACGTGGGCGCCGTCTGGAGTCCCAACCACCAGAAACCCTTCTCGCCGTTCTTACCCATTGGTTTGGAATACAAAATCCTGACCCACTACGACAAAGTCCTCAGTCTCAACTACTCACCCCTCGACTTAGGCAACGTCGCACGCAACCTGTATCACGACAAGAATGCGCAAGGACAAGCGCAAGACCCGACCTTCGACGACGTGGTCAGCAACAGTGTCTTCTTCAGCCTAAATTGGAAACGCAGCGGCTTCGGCTTGATTGCAGGCTACCAGGATGGTGTGAAAACCGTGGATGACAGCGAGGTGGAAGGGGTGATTATCGGGCTGACCTATAATTTTACGCCCATCACGCTTTGGTAAGTACGGAATCTAAACTCCCCTGACACTGGCCGGGGGAGTCTAGTGCTTCAGAGGCGCATCTCTGCCAATCCCTTACGAATATTCCGATCCAGCAGCATGCGAACAATCGGTCCAATCAAGGGCAGGCGACCTTCAAATTCGATGGTGTAATGCAGTTGGCAGCCTCGCGGGCTCGGGCTGAAGCGCATCACGCCACGATGATTCTTGATCGGACTGCCTCGGGTGATGCGGTATTCGATCAGCTTATTGGGCTCAAAGGCAGTAATTTTCTCGACGAAAGGTGGACCACCGAGCATGCGTATTTCACGTTGGGAGCCCACACCATTGCGCTCGCTTTGACCATCACTAAGACGAATGATACTGACCAGAGGAAAAATCTCGACCAGATTTTCGTGCTCACTCAAATGCGCGAACACCTGCTCCACTGGATAGGCAAACTCGTGCTGAATATCCACCCGCTGTATGGCCATGGCAACGACGCTCCCTGGTGATTATCGAAAACGCGAGGATGGGCCGCCCCTGGCACTTAGTCAAGCAAGTCGAGCTGGGCGATCTCTAAACGCTCTTCTTCCGAAAACCGCTCAAAATAAAGGGCGTTGATTTGTTCTGCCTTGTCGGACTCGGGAATCGATGCCTCAATAATGCGCTGCTTTTCTTGCAGAAAAGAGGCATAACGCTCACGCCAGTTATGTATATCGGGATCTTCGGATAAAAGCATTTGTTCCATACTGTCACGCCGGAACTGCTTTTCTTCTTCGGTCAGGCCCTCGTCTTGGCTGAGCATCATATCATTGAGCAGGTACTTTTCGTGCCGCCGCTGCCGCGCAAACAAGTGGTTTGCGTCCACCTCGCCAAAATACTGATTGCGCAAGGCGTCCAAGTCACGCAGTTTACGTTCCAACTCCTGCGGTAAGCTCAGCTCACCATATTGGTCTTCGAGCACCTGTTTGTCGTGCAAATACCGATTGTAGTTTTGCACGAGCAACAAGGTTTGTTGCGCTGCGGCGGCAGGCAACCCCTGCGCGAGTAAGCGTTGTAACTGCGCTAACTGGGCGGGATCGAATCGCTGCGTATCGAAGCCTATTGCGGCATACAAAGCATCGAGTCCGCGCGGCTCCACCCGCAGCTTACCGTTTCGATCGAGCGAAATGTACTGCAGCGCATCGCGGATGGCTTGCTCGTCAAAGGCCCCTGTCGAAATGACTTCGAAGCCTGCCTTGGTTTGACTTTGAGCGACGCTTTCAGCAGCTAGCGCAGACGCGCGACCCTGCACCGGAAATGCTGGCTCACCACGCAACACCACGCCGTGCTGCTCGGCAACCTGCAACTCACCGGGCACAAAATAAGACCAAACCATGCTGACAAAAGACAGCCCTCCCACCAACACCATTACAGGAGGAAGCGTTCGTTTGAGACGCACACCGGACACCCTGATCATTCGCTACACAATCGCACATCCATTCAGCCGTTAGCACAACAAACTGATTAGAATGCACCCCTCTTAGACATGAAGCTTACATTAATCAGAATTTTTATTACGTTAGCCAGGCCACATCTCTCAAGATGCAACCTAAGACCCAAGCGCTTTAGCCCCGACGCTTTACCAAACGCCCGTTGCGATAATCACGCAAGGCCTGCTCAACCTCAGCCATCGTGTTCATCACAAAGGGACCGTAGTGGACGATGGGTTGGCGCAAGGGGCGACCGGAAAAGACCAGTGCTGACAAGCCTTCAGCCCCAGCCTGCACGCTTAACACTCGGTCCGCATCCTGCGCCGCCCAGTGTGCCAGTTGGCCACGCTGCAGCGCGTTTGCAGTATCACCCTCATACACGTAAAGGTTGTACTGATGTCCAGCCAACATCCGAAGAGAGAGCTTCGCGTGAGGCGCCAACTGAAGATCCAGCAGCGCTGCATGACTCTCAGGCAGTTGCAAAGGCCCTTCCAGCTCCCTATCTTCAACTCGGAACCGTCCGACTGGTAAGCGCACACGCACCCCTTCATGTAGCTGCAGCTGGACGACTTCTTCGGACTGCACATCGCGATAGGCCGGCTCCCGCATTTTCTCGGCCGCAGGCAAATTCAACCAGAGTTGAAAGCCATGTAGCTTTTCGCCATCCGGCAGCGGCATCTCAGAGTGGATCACGCCACTGGCTGCAGACATCCATTGCAAACCTCCCGCGCCCACCACTCCCTCGTTACCCATACTGTCGCGATGACGAAAGGCGCCCACTTTCATGTAGGTCAAGGTCTCAAACCCGCGATGCGGGTGCGCTGGAAAGCCCCCGATATAGTCGGCCTCTGCATCCGACTTCAATTCATCCAACATTAACCACGGGTCGAGCAAGGCATGGACGGCATTGCCGGCAATGCGCTCAATGCGCACTCCGTCACCATCGCGTGTCGGGTGCGTGTTCAACACGCGATCAGCCGACGCTGCCCCGAGAGCCAGGTATGCCTTTTCAAGATCGACAGAAGCCGCCATGTTTCCTCCCTCCTCACGCGATAATCAAAGGACCTATGGTCTTACCAAAGCATGGCGCAGTTAAAGCGCCGCGATAGCCTCACGGGCGGAGGCGATTGCCTGCTCGCGCTGCGCGTTAACGCGGTCAGCCGCCACCACCTCAATTTCGTTGATACCAATAAACTTCATCACTTGTTTTAGATAGGGCACCACAAAATCAACCGCACTGTCGATCGGAGCGCCCCCAGTGGCAACTACGATATAAGCTTTCTTGATTCGACTCAGCCCTTCGGGCCCCGCCGGGGTATAGCGAAAGGTCTCTCCAACCCGACAGATCAGGTCAATCCATGCCTTCAGAACCGCCGGTACGCTGAAGTTGTACATGGGGGTCGCCAGCACCAGCACGTCGGCTGACTTGAGCTCGTCCAGCAAAGTGTCCGACTGTGACAGCAATTGTTGTTGCTGCGGACTGCGTTCTGTCGGTGGAGTGTAGAAAGCACCAATGTGCGCCTGAGTGACAAACTGCAGATCATTATTGGACAGGTCCCGATGCAGCACCCGATCAACTTCGCCGCGTGCTTGCAGGTGATCGATCAGGTCTTCCGCGAGCTGGCGACTGAGTGAAACATCTTGCTGCGCACTGGCGCTAACCAATAAGGCGGTGTGAGTCATGCTTGCTCTCCAATCAGTAGTGGATGGCTTTAAAGAAAGCCTGTGAAGACCCATTCTAAAGTTGACTGTGGATTCTAAAAGCCCTTAACTTAGTTCATTCTATTCAAATTTTTTGAACATTTATGACGCAACTCAACCCAATCACTTTGGAAGCCCTTCAAGTGCTGGATACGATTGCTCGACGAGGCAGCTACGCACTGGCCGCCGAAGAACTTGGCAAAGTACCGTCCGCCCTGTCTTACGTCATTCAGCAACTTGAGGAAAAACTTGGCGTTACACTGTTCACGCGACAAGGTCGCAAAGCCGTGTTAACGCCGGCCGGCCAACACCTACTCACGCAGGGCCGCAGCGTGCTGCAAGCCGTTAAACAACTCGAGGAAAGCACACGAACAATTGCCAGTGGCTGGGAAACCCGACTGCGAATTGCCATCGACTCCATCATTATGGATAGCGAAATATTCAGTATTTTTAATTCATTCGTACAACGACACCCCGAGATTGAGATCGACATTCGTGAAGAGGTCATGTCGGGCTCGTGGGAGTCCTTGCTCAATGATGAAGTGGATCTATTGGTGGGTGCTGGCGGCCCCGTGCCACAGCATAAAGGCATTAGAGCCGAAGCGATCGCCCAATTGGAACGAGTCTTTGCGGTAAGTCGAAGCCATCCGCTGGCTCAGTCACGCCACCCCATCAGTCTGCAACGCTTGGCACAAGAACTGACTGTTGTCGTGCATGACAGCGCCCGGCAAGCCATCCCCTGGACGCGCGGCCTGCTCACCGAGACACGCTATTTTTACGTACCCACGGTGCAGTGCAAAATTCTGGCACAACTGGCCGGGATCGGCGTAGGGCATCTGCCCCGTCACCGAATACAGCACTATTTGGACTCCGGTGCGCTCATCGAACTCCCCCTCGAGCAACGCGAGTCCTTTGGGGACCCGCAGCTTTATTTGGCGTGGAAAGTCGTGAACCGGGGCAAAGGTCTGGGCGTCTTGCGCCAGCTGTTTCTGGAACACTTCAATTCGGATCAGACTTTGGCTAGCTAGGACCTAGGAAGTTTCGACTATGACTACCCTAGTGCCTAGGGACGCGGCAAACTGCGTAGCATGCTGGTCAGCAGGGTATCCATATAACGCTGGATAATCGCTAAATTGAGATCGATATAGGCTTGGCCGGCCCTTGAACGCATAAACTTGGTATAGGCAGACAGGTCCTGATCGCTCAACTCTCGGTAGCTGTAATAAACCGAAAGCGTGGCGCTTTGCAGCATTTGCGCCTGCAACATCGGCTCCATTTTCTGCCATTGCGCCGCCATTGCTTGCTTCATTGCCGCAGCCTGTTCAGGCTGCATTTCAGCACTCACCTGGCTGGCGCTATCAAAGATCGAATGCATCATTTGCAGCATCAAGCGATCGACCTGCAGGGCAGCCAAGAGCTCATCCAGAAGGCGAGCGCGCTCGGCCGGTAATGGTTGCTGCGCCAGCTCGCTCGCATATTGCGCCATGGCCATTTGCGCCTGCTCAGTCGAGGCGCGCTTTTCAGCATCGACCAAACGCTTCCCCAAGGGTGACTCCAGAAAGCTGATAATCTCGGGCATTGCGGTGGTCGTGGCCTCGCCGGTTAGATAGTTGAGCGCCAGTTGATTACCGCGCACTTCATTCAGGGCTTGCAGCAACGCTTTTTGCGCCGCTTGACGCTGCGCGACGTCAGGCTTTTGCTGAATCTGCGCCGTCATTTGCTGTTCGAACATGATCGGCAGTTGCCCGATCATGTCGTTCATACCGGAATACTGCATGAACTTTTGGGCCTGCTCCGAGCTGATTGATCCGGCTGAAGCCAGCAGGCTGATACATAAGGTGAAAATAAAGGTCAGAGCTTGCTTCACGGGGTCATCCTTCTAACAGGGTTGTTGAAGTGGGCGAGAGAAAGCAGTGACCACCCATTCCCTACTTAGTTCGACTCGCCGCCAAAATACGATCCAAATGATCGGCAAACTGCTTGCGATCCGCCGCGCTCAGGGCCGGAGGACCGCCGGTCTGGACACCACTGCTGCGCAGCGTATCCATGAAGTCTCGGATATTCAATCGCGCCCGAACATTCTCGGGCGTGAAACGCTCGCCGCGCGGACTCAGTGCCTGTGCACCTTTAGCAATGACTTCCGCCGCGAGCGGAATGTCCGAAGTAATCACCAGATCACCCGCTTCGGCGCGGCGCACGATCTCGTGGTCGGCCACATCAAATCCACCCGCGACCTGTAAAAAGCGAATAAAGCGCGACGGTGGCACGCGCAAGGCGTGATTGGCCAACAACAGGGTTTCGATCTGTGCCCGCTCGGCGGCGCGAAACAATACTTCTTTGATTACAGTTGGACAGGCATCGGCATCCACCAGTATTTTCATTTCCACAAGCCCTAGTACCTTAATGCTTTGTCATAGGCGAATATACCTGAAAGCGGTACCATGGCGGGCCTTAATTTTAATCCCTGTACCGCATTATGAACCGAGTCAGCCCTGCCCTGATCATCGCCGCGTTGTTAGCGGTGCTGTCGATGTCACTGGTTCCCCTGTTGATTCGCACCACGCAAGCCAATGAGGCGGTGATTGGCATTGTCCGACTCGGCATCGCGCTGTTGGTCCTCACCCCTTTGTTTTTGCGCCCCAAGATCCTGTTGGCGCTAAGCGCTCGCCATTGGGGCTTATTGATTGCGGTCGGGGTGATCTTCGGCGTGCACTGGCTGACCTATTTCATCAGCATCAAAGCCTCCAGCGCCTCCATCGCTGCGCTGGCCATTTCTACGTACGGGATCCATTTGTTGCTACTGAATTGGCTGATCAAAGGTCAGCGTATTAGCGCTGCTGAATGGCTGGCCATCTTTTTGTGCTTTGGCGGCTGCGTTCTGGTGGCCCCCAGCTTGAGTCTGAACGACTCGGTCACCCGTGGGATGTTAATTGGCATTCTCAGTGGCTTTCTCTACGCCTGCTTGCCCTTGCTGCATCAGCAGTTGCGCGAGGTCCCGACCATGCTGCGAGCCTGGGCCCAGTTTGCCTTCGCCTTGCTGGTCTTCGTGCCCTTGTTGCCCTGGGCCGAATGGCAAGCCTTGAGCTTTCAGGACTGGTGGCGCCTGGCCGTGCTGGGCATTGTCTGCACGCTGATCGGGCACAGCTTGTGGGTCAAGGTCAGCACTGAGCTTCCCGCGGTGCTCACTGGCGTCAGTTATTACCTATACGTGCCGATCGCCATGATTGCTAGTTTTTGCTTGTTGGACGAGCCCATGACCTCAAGTATGATCGGCGGTGCGACCCTGATCGTGGGGGCGAATATCGCCACGGCACTGCTTTCCTGGTACCAGCACAAACGGCCATTACACACCCCGTCACAGAATCCGCAAAACTAACGACAAGCCATACCGGCCACGCTGACCGCAAGGAAATTTTATGCAATCATTGCATTTCGTAAGTTTTGTTATACATTGTAAACAGCGACAGGAGTCGCATTTTCTACAATTTGCTTGCGAGGCTCTGTCGCCTCGCCCAATAAAAAGAAAAAGCAAACACGTTGACAACTAGAAGGTGGCAGAAATGATTTCCGATGAAAACAGGAATGGAGAAAACGGGGACGTGCCGTTTCGCAGTAACCGTTTCTTCTGTGTAGGTAACAAGTGGTACTTTTCAACCCGCGAGGGTTTCGATAGCGGGCCTTATGCGAATCGCGAACGCGCTGAATCCAGCTTGTCGCATTTCATTCAGATCGTCAGCAAATTCGGCCAAGGTAATTCTCGCGGCGCGGGTATGGCCTAATCAGGCCAGCCAGCCAAGCGCCAGGGCGATGTGCAGGAGCACCAGCGTATACGCGCCGGCCAGCACATCGTCCAGCATAATCCCCAAGCCCCCGGAAACCTGCTGATCCAGCCACCGGATTGGCCAAGGTTTCCAGATATCAAACACCCGAAACAAGACAAAGCCCGCCAGTAGCGTCTGCCAGCTCAACGGCACCGCAATCATCGCAATCCAGAAACCAACAAACTCATCCCAGACGATGCCGCCGTGGTCATGCACCCCCAAAGCCTCCGAGGCCCGTTGGCAAATCCAGATGCCTGCTAGAAAAGCCAGCACACACACCAGCACATAGGCCGACCAGGGCAATAGACTCAGCAGCAGATAGAGGGGAATCGCGGCCAGCGTGCCCACGGTACCCGGCATACGCGGCGAACAGCCACTACCAAAGCCGAAGGCCAATAAATGCGCCGGGTGACGCAAATAGCCAGGCGGTAACTCAGTCAAAGTGTTGGAATCCTCGTTGTGTAGGGAGCTCAAGCGCTTGGCCTCCTTTGCTGATGCTGACGCCCTGTCCTGCGCGCACCCAACCAACCGGGGTCAGTAGTGCGGCCTCAGGCACATGCTTAAACTGCTGCCATTGCGTCTCGCTCATGGTCAGCAACAATTCGTAGTCATCGCCCGCGGTCAAGGCATACTGCTGCGCACGCGGCCCGGCAAGCGACAGCAAAGCCGGAGACAGGGGCAGGTTATCGAGTTCGAAGGCCAGCGCCACACCCGAAGCGCTCGCGATATGCCCGGCATCGGCCAACAGTCCGTCGGAGATATCCAATGCCGCGTTGGCTTTCCCCGCCAGCGCTTGGCCGAGAGCCAGGCGCGGTTCGGGCCGATAATAACGCTGCAGCAAATAGCGTTCGGCGGGTGAACAGGTCGCAAAGGGCTTATCCAAAAGACTCAATGCAGCCCCGGCATCGCCCAGTGTCCCGCTGACCAGTACGCGATCACCGATTTGCGCAGCATCGCGTCGCAGGGCATGCTGCGGGGCGACGCTGCCGTTGACGTGAATCGTGACGGTGAGTGGACCCCGCGTTGTATCCCCGCCGATCAAGCCGATTGCAAAATGCTCTGCGGCCTGCGCCAAGCCTTGTGCGAACTGTCCTAGCCAAGCTTCATTCGACTCGGGCAAACTCAGGGCTAAGAGGAAATTTAAAGGGCGTGCGCCCATTGCGGCCAGATCACTGGCTGCCGCCGCCAACGCCCGCCAAGCGATATCGCCAGGCAAGGCCGTCGCCGGAAAGTGGACGCCCGCCACCATGGTATCGATGGACTGACAGAGCCACTGC
>JBFHRI010000019.1:0-19304 GCA_041591755.1 Oleiphilaceae bacterium | reverse complement strand
TACAAAAAAACGCCGACAGCCTGATTGCAGATTTTAATCGCGAAAAGGCGCGGTACAAAGAAGATCCCGCTGGGTTCCATCAAAAGATGGATGCCTCACTGAGTCAGCTCGTGGATTTTCGACGCATTGCTGCAAGAGTGATGGGTAAGTACGCGCGCAAGGCCAGTGAGACACAGCGTGATCGTTTCGTCGAGGTGTTTAAAAAGAGTCTGTACGAGACCTATACCAAAACGCTGGTCGAAAGTGGTGCCTTCGAAATCAGAGTGACCAAGGCCACTCTGAACGCGCGTAGCGATGAGCGGGCCACAGTAGATCTTGAGGTGGTTTCAGACAACGGCAATATCTACCCCGTGGTGTATTCCATGTTTCTCAACGGTAAGAAAGAGTGGATGTTGGAAAACGTCATCGTATTCGGTGTAAATATTGGCTTGGCCTTCCGAGATCGCTTCGAGAACCAATATCGCGAGCATCGCGGTAATATTGATGCAGTGATTCGCTCCTGGTCTGCCAACATAGAGATAAGTAAACCAAAGGCTGATGGTGCCGATGCACCGGTCGATGGCCAGGGTAAGGCTCAGTCCGGAAATATTCAGAATGCTAAAGTGGAAGGCTAGGCGTGGCGCAATTCAAAATTGAATCCACTCGCAAGGCGAGCCTGGTTGGCGAGGTGAGCGAAACCGAAGAGGACTCAGCACTGGTTTCGGTGCGGGCATTTTTCGATAGTCTGGCGGCCGGGCAATCCGTTGAGATTGATCTGGCGCAGTTGGGCAGCTTTCACAGTGTCGCGTTGTCGCTTTTATTATCGGTGATGCGGATCGCCGAGAAAGCCTCATGTTCCGTTGTGTTTTCCAATCTTCCACAAAAAATGTTTGATGTCGCTCGGGTAGGCGGGCTGGACGATATTATTCCTCAGTCGCATGCCTAGGCGGAAATAGGCTAACCATCACGTCCTTTCTTCTGCCGCCATAACTTCTGCCGCTTCATTGTTTCCTGTATCATGTGCGTCCTTTTTTAGATTCTGTTTTGGGGACAAAGGCCGCCATGCAAGCCGAAGAAGTACGTGCACTGATTTGCGCAAAGTTAAAGGATACCGAAGTTCAGGTCGAAACCGACGGCTACCATTATCAGGTCTTAGCCATTGGAGAGGTGTTTGCGGGTTTGAATCCAGTCAAAAGACAGCAGTTGATTTATGGTTGCCTGACGCAGCAGATCATGGACGGCACTTTACACGCTGTGGTCATCAAGACCTTTACCCCGGATGAGTGGCAGAGTCGCAGCTAAAACACCTGTTTTTTGATGTCATGCAATCAAGCGATCAACAGATTGAATTAAAGGAATACACTTGGAAAAGCTATTGATCAGAGGCGGGATCCCGCTCGCCGGTGAAATTCGAATCTCTGGTGCAAAGAATGCCGCGTTGCCCATCTTGGCGGCGACCTTGCTGGCAGAATCGCCGGTGACCCTAACGAACTTGCCTCACCTGCATGATATCACCACGATGATCACGCTGATGCGCATGATGGGCGTTGAGGTGATGGTGGGTGAAAAGATGGCGGTCGAGGTCGATGCGACAACGATCAAAGACTTGCATGCCCCTTATGAGTTGGTGCGCACGATGCGCGCCTCGATCCTGGTGCTCGGGCCGATGCTGGCGCATTTTGGCCGCGCCGAGGTGTCTTTGCCGGGTGGCTGTGCGATTGGGAGTCGCCCGGTCGACTTGCATATTCGTGGCCTCGAGGCGATGGGCGCGCAAATCGAAGTGGTCGATGGTTACATCAAAGCCAAGGTCGATGGTCGCTTAAAAGGCGCGCACATCTTTTTCGATACGGTGACCGTCACCGGCACCGAAAACCTGTTAATGGCCGCAACCCTGGCTGAGGGGCGGACCGTCCTGAACAATGCTGCGCGTGAACCGGAAGTGGTCGATCTGGCCGAGTGCCTGATCAAGATGGGCGCGAAGATTAAGGGGCACGGTTCTGCTACGATCGAGATCGAGGGCGTGCCTCGCCTTAAGGGGTGTGATTACAGTGTGTTGCCTGACCGGATCGAAACCGGCACCTATCTCGTTGCCGCAGCGGCGACCGGCGGCAGCGTGAAGCTAAAAGATGCAGATGCAACTCAAATGGATGCGGTGCTAGCGAAGCTGGAAGAAGCGGGCGCCAAAATCGAATATGGTCACAATTGGATTTCGCTGGATATGCAGGGTAAACGCCCTAAAGCGGTGTCCCTAAAAACCATGCCGCATCCTGGTTTTCCCACTGATATGCAAGCACAGTTTATCTCGCTCAATGCGATTGCTGAGGGGACGGGTTCGGTGACCGAGACGGTATTCGAAAATCGCTTTATGCATGTGCATGAACTGCAGCGAATGGGCGCTAATATCCGTGTGGAAGGCAATACGGCCATTGTTAAAGGCGTTGAGACACTGCACGCCGCACCGATCATGGCCACCGACTTACGTGCCTCGGCCTCCTTGGTTATCGCGGGTCTGGTAGCTAAGGGCGACACGGTGATTGATCGGATCTACCATATTGATCGCGGTTACGAATGTATTGAAGAAAAGCTGCAGTTGCTGGGCGCTCGTATCCAGCGTTTGCCGCGTTAGTCTCGATTTCGCTTGATTTGGAATGTTGCATGACTGAGCAGCTGATCATTGCCCTGTCGAAGGGGCGTATCTTGGACGAGACTCTGCCGCTTCTGAAAGCGGCAGGGATTGAGCCGGCAGAAGATTTGGGTGCAAGTCGCAAGCTGATCTTCGACACCAATCTGGCCAACGTCAAACTCATCATCATTCGCGCCACCGACGTACCCGCCTATGTGCAGTACGGCGGTGCCGATTTGGGGGTCACCGGCAAAGACGTGCTGATGGAGCATGGTGCAGAGGGTTTGTATGAGCCCCTGGATCTGGGCATCGCGCGCTGCAAGCTGATGACCGCAGCCAAAAAAGATGCGCCGGTACCGAAAGGACGTATCCGTGTCGCGACCAAGTTTGTCTCGTTGGCGCGCGCGCACTATGCCCGTCAGGGTGTGCAGGCTGATATTATCAAACTGTATGGGGCGATGGAGCTGGCGCCGATTCTCGGTCTGGCAGATGAGATCGTCGATATCGTCGATACCGGCAATACGCTACGCGCTAACGGCTTGGAGCCACGCGAGTTGATCCATGAGATCAGTACGCGGCTGGTGGTCAATCGCGCGTCGATGAAAATGAAGCACGGGCTGATCCAGCCGCTGATCCAGCGCCTGCAGAGCGCTGTGAATACATAGAGTTTATCAAACATTCAAAGCCGTAGTGCGCACAGCGCGTGCGGAGGAGTGGTCATGAACAAGATCAAACGCCTGAGTTGTGCCGAGCCTGGTTTCGAGGCGGCGCTGAAGTCCTGGGTGGCCTGGCAGGATGACCTGGACGTGCAGGTACAGCACACCGTCAAGGACATTATTCAACGGGTGCGTGCCGAGGGCGACGCCGCGTTGCTCGATTACACCGCTCGCTTTGATGGCATGCAGCTCGAAAATGGCGCAGCGCTCGAGGTCTCCAAAGAGACCCTGCAGCAGGCGCTGGATGCTCTCGATGCAGCACAACGCGACGCGCTACACGCCGCTGCGGCGCGCGTGCGCGCTTACCATGAGAAGCAAAAGCAAGAGACATGGGAGTACACCGAGGCTGATGGTAGTCGCCTTGGCCAGCGTATCACACCACTCGATAAGGTGGGCCTGTATGTCCCCGGTGGCAAGGCATCTTATCCTTCTTCGGTACTGATGAACGCGATCCCAGCCAAGGTGGCTGGGGTGCAGGAACTTGTGATGGTGGTGCCGACGCCGCGCGGCGAAGTAAATCCAATGGTGTTTGCGGCGGCCGCGATTGCCGGTGTCGACCGCGTATTTCGTCTGGGTGGCGCGCAAGCAGTGGCGGCATTAGCTTACGGCACTGAGACCGTTCCTGCGGTGGATAAAATTGTCGGCCCTGGCAATATCTACGTGGCCATCGCTAAACGCGAGGTGTTCGGCCAGGTCGGTATCGATATGATCGCTGGGCCTTCGGAAATTCTGGTGATTTGTGACGGCCAGACCGACCCGGACTGGATCGCGATGGATCTGTTCTCTCAAGCCGAGCACGATGAGAATGCGCAAGCCATTCTGGTCTCGCCGAGCGCCGAATATTTGGATCGGGTCGAGCAGAGTATTGCACGTTTGTTGCCGACCATGGAGCGACGCGAGATTATCGAAGCGTCGCTGCAGAGTCGGGGGCTGTTCGTGTTAAGCAGCGATTTAGAACAGGCCGCCTGGGTGAGTAATTTGGTGGCGCCTGAGCATTTGGAACTTTCCGTCGCTGAGCCGCGCGCATTGTTGCCACACATCCGCCATGCGGGGGCCATCTTTATGGGGCGCTACACGGCCGAAGCTTTGGGCGATTACTGTGCGGGGCCGAACCACGTGCTACCCACCTCGGGGACTGCGCGTTTTTCTTCGCCGCTAGGGGTGTACGACTTTCAGAAGCGCACCTCTCTGCTGGAATTCTCTGCCACTGGCGGCAGCGAGTTGGGCAAGATCGCATCCGTGCTTGCGCGCGGTGAAAGTCTAACCGCGCACGCGCGCTCGGCCGAATACCGCATTAAAAACTGAGAGGACCAAGGCATGTTACTGACCGAGTTGGTGCGACATCTTGATGAGCTGTTGCAAGTCGGCAAGATCAGTGACTACTGCCCGAATGGGCTGCAGGTCGAAGGCCGGCCTGAAGTGCGCCGTATCGTCGGCGGCGTCACGGCCTCACAGGCGCTATTAGAAGCCGCCATAGCAGCCAACGCCGATGCGGTGCTGGTGCATCACGGTTATTTCTGGAAAAGCGAAGCCCCGGAAATCACCGGCATGAAGCGTCGTCGCCTACAAACCCTGCTGCAGCACGACCTTTCTTTGTTAGCCTATCACTTACCACTCGACGTGCATGCCGAATTTGGCAATAACGTCAGCCTGGCCAAGCTCTTGGGCTTCCAGGATCTCGCGCCACTGGACCCCACACAGCGCATGAGTATCGGTTTGTAGGGCAGCCTGGGCAGTCCGCTAACGGTGCAAGCCATGCAAAACCTCTTGACGGAAAAACTAGGCCGTAGCCCGCAGCACGTCGGCTCGGGCCCGCAGCAGATCAAGCGAATAGGCTGGTGTACTGGCGCGGCCCAAGGCATGATTGAACAGGCTGTCGCACAAGGCCTGGATGCCTACATCAGTGGCGAAATCTCCGAACCGACCGTCCACATCGCCCGCGAATGTGGCATCCACTATTTCGCCGCCGGCCACCACGCGACCGAACGCTATGGCGTGCAGGCACTGGGCAACTACCTACAGCGGAAGTTCGGTCTCGCGTTCGAGTTTATTGATATTGATAATCCGGTGTAGTTCCTCTGACCCCCAAACCCTCGCTTAAATACGCGGCGGAATGTCATCGTCCAGCAAATCATCAGTGTCTTTGCGCTTAGATTTCAGGCCATAGCGCTCGGACAATGTGCCTTCGTCTTCCGGGCCAACCTTCGGGGCGTAATCCATCGGTGGGACGATGCGGCCTTCGTCTTCGCTTTCAATGGTACGCTTGCTGCGCTTACCGCCATCAAAACTCAAACCTACAAATTCTTCTGCCTGATCACTGTCGCATAGGCGCGTGGCCCCTTTGACGAGTTGGGCATGAACATCGCGGTAGCTGCGGTTAAGCGTGCGCACCAGTTTGGCAGTTTCCATAAAGTGGGCGCTGACGTCTGCCTGATAGCGCTCGTATTCTTCTTGCGCTTCGGCCAGCTTTTGCTCGAGTCTGCGACCTTTTTCGGCACTCCCCATGAAACTACGCTGCATGATCACGCCAACAACGACACCCAGAATGAACAATCCAGCACCCGACAAAAATTGAATTAATGATTCGCTCACGTGAACTCACTCAGATTTGGTGGACAGATTCGCCAAGTACGGCAGCGCTGAGGATGGATGCCAGCGGCGGCCTTTGCTTGGCTTGGGGCTTCATGTTAAAACGCCCGACTCACCAAAACAACAGTGCGAACAAGTACTTGGTGTTGATGTAATCAGTATAGACTCGAATTACCCAAGTTCGGTTCCCATATTGTGACATTAGGCAATTTTATGTCGGCTAACGGGTGGCGAAGGGGTGCGATAAGGCTTAAAGCGTGGCGGAGGCTGCCGGTTTATCTTTGCATCGATACAATCGCAGCCTCAGAGAGAATCAATATTCGATCTTGATCCTTGGCAGTTCGGGGCGCTCCATGGTGACTTTGTCGGTCGGCGCTATCACTTTGGATTGGCCGCTCACCACGAGCTCCGAATCCTGATTGCTCACCTCGCAGTCAAAAAGCACCCGATGCCGCTCCAGCTTCTCGGCAACCGTGAGCTTAATCGTCAGGGTGTCGCCAAGTTTGACCGGCTGGTTGAACTTCAGATTTTGCTCCAGATAGATCACGCCCGGGCCGGGGATCACGGTTGACAGGGCCGCCGAGATCAGTGAGCCCGCCCACATCCCATGGCCAATGTGCTTATTGAACGTTTGGTCATCCAGGGCTTTGATGTCAATGGCGCAGGGATTGACGTCGCCCGAGGCGGCTGCAAACAAAACCAGTTCTTCATCCGTTAATGTTTTGGTGAATGTGGCATAATCGCCAATCTGTAGCTCGTCGTAGGTGATGTTTTCCAAAGCGCGCATAAATGGGTATCTCTGTAGGGCTAGCTCTGCTCACTGCGGACCCACATGTGACCGCATAAGACGAAGAGCAGAAAAAACGTGCTGAATTTGAATATCAGAATAGGTCACAAATTCCGGGTTTTGAAACGTGAACTGGACAATAAAGGTCAACTCGCGTCAAAACCTGTGCACTGGTTCCGTTTCCAGGGTCTTTATTGGTTGCTATCGGTTGTTTTTTAACACGTCATGACTCACGCCCCAGCCTTTGATTTAAATCTCTGTATGACGCGCGATGCGCGTTATCTCGAGCAGCAATTCCGCCAACTGAAACATCAGGCGGACCCGCAAAAAAAAGCGCAGCGCTTGAGCAAGCTCAGCAAAATCTATGAAAGCTCGCGTCAGCAGCTGGCACAGCGAAGAGATCTACAACTCAGCATTGCGTATCCGGAAAGCCTGCCCGTCAGTGGGCGTGTGGCCGACATCGCACAGGCCTTGGCCGCGCATCAGGTGGTGATCGTTGCCGGCGAGACCGGCAGTGGTAAGACCACTCAGCTCCCCAAGCTCTGTCTGGAGGCGGGCTTTGGGCGTAAGGGCTTGATTGGCCACACGCAGCCCCGACGACTCGCCGCTCGCGCCGTGGCACGTCGCATTGCCGAAGAACTCGCGACCCCATTGGGGGAGGCGGTGGGCTTTCAAGTGCGTTTTAACGAGCAAATCAGCGAGCGCACGCTGGTTAAGGTCATGACGGACGGTATTTTACTGACCGAACTCAAACAGGATCGCTTTCTCAATCGTTATGAAGTCCTGATTATCGACGAGGCGCACGAGCGCAGCCTCAATATCGATTTTATACTGGGCTACTTGAAGTATCTGCTGCCAAAACGACCAGATCTGAAGGTCATTATTACCTCGGCCACTATCGACGTTGAGCGCTTCTCGCAGCATTTTGATCAGGCACCAATCATTGAAGTCTCTGGGCGCAGTTATCCGGTGGATATCGTCTGGCAACCTTCGGGCCTCAGTGAAGAAGAGCAGGGCGACGATACCCTGGCCGAGCAAATCGCGCAGGCCTTGGATTTTCTGGTGCAGGAAGAGCGCGAACGGGGTTGGCGCATGGGCGACGTGTTAGTGTTTTTGCCCGGCGAGCGGGAAATTCGCGAGGTATCGAAGTATCTGCGGCATCTCGAACACCGTGATACCGAGGTGCTGCCGCTATACAGCCGATTGAGCAACGAGGAGCAAAATCGAATCTTTCAGTCACATGCCGGACGGCGCGTGGTATTGGCGACCAATGTGGCTGAAACCTCGCTCACGGTGCCGGGTATTCGCTATGTGATCGATTCCGGTCAGGCGCGTATTTCCCGTTACAGCTACCGCTCTAAAATGCAACGCTTGCCGATCGAGGCAATTTCGCAGGCCAGCGCCAACCAGCGAGCAGGGCGCTGTGGCCGTGTGGCGGAAGGGATTTGCGTTCGACTTTATAGCGAGGAAGACTTCCTGGGGAGACCGGCCTTTACCGAGCCGGAGATTCTGCGCACTAACCTGGCCTCAGTCATCCTAAAAATGCTCGATGCGCGCCTCGGCGATGTGCTGGCCTTTCCGTTTATCGATCCACCGGATCGTAAGCTCTGGAATGACGGCTATAAATTGCTCTTCGAGCTAGGTGCCGTGGATGAAAAGCGCCAGCTGACCGAGCTCGGACGCCAGATCGCTGAGATTCCGATCGACCCCAAGCTTGCGCGTATTCTGCTTGAGGCCAGCGCCCGTGCGTGTCTGAGCGAAGTGCTGGTGATGGTCAGTGCGCTCAGTATTCAGGACCCACGCGAACGACCGGCCGATAAGCAACAGCAGGCCGATCAGGCCCATGCGCAGGATAAAGATCCGGACTCTGATTTCCTGGCGTTATGGAAGCTGTGGCAGCGCTTCGAGCAAGAGCGCCAGGCCTTGAGCCAGAATCAATTGAAAAAATTCTGCCAGAAACAGTTTCTCTCGATGCTGAGAATGCGCGAGTGGCGAGAGTTGCATCGCCAGCTTTATTTGTTGTTGAAAGCCAATAAACACCCCTTCAACTCAGAGCCGGCTGCCTATGAAGCCATTCATCAGTCGTTGTTGAGTGGCTTTCTCAACCATGTCGCCCGCCACGAGGAACAGCGGGACTACATGGGCTGTCGCAATCGCAAGTTGCAGATTGGCCCAGGTAGTGGGGTGCAGAAACGCCGCCCTAAATGGCTGCTCAGTGCGGATGTGGTAGAAACGCAACGGGTCTATGCACGAACCTGCGCACGTATTGAACCCGAATGGGTTGAGGCGCAGGCGCAACATCTGATCAAGAAGTCTTGGAGTGAGCCGCACTGGTCGAAAAAGCGCGGCCAGGTGTGTGCGTATGAAAAGCAGTCACTCTATGGTTTGGATGTGGTGAGCCGGCGCTTAGTTAACTATGCCCAGATCGATCCGGTGCTGTCGCGCGAGTTATTTATCCGTGGCGCACTGGTGGCCGGTGAGCTGGAAAAACGCAATCTGGCCTTACAACACAATCAGGCTTTGATCGAAAGTCTGGAAAACCTCGAGTCCAAAACCCGCCGACGCGATATTGTGGTCGATGACGAAAGTATCTACGCCCTTTACGATGCGGTGCTGCCGACGCATGTGCTGAGTGCAGCAAGTTTCGATAAATGGTATCGGCACGCCAGCGAAGCTGAGCGGCAAGCGTTGTTTTTTAGGCGAGAACAGTTTGAGCGCGAAGCACAAAGTGATTTTGACCCCAATCAGTTTCCCGATTATTTAGAACAAAACGGTATTCGGTTTCCGCTGCATTACCGTTTTGATCCCGCTGCCGAAGATGATGGCGTCACGCTTTCCGTTCCCCTGCATGCACTGAAGCAACTCAGCGCCGAGCGTCTCGAAAAACTGGTCCCCGGATTGTTACGCGAAAAGTGCTTGCAGTTGGTTCGACATCTGCCACGACAACTGCGCAAGCACTTTGTGCCCGCGCCGGATACCGTTGATGCGGTTTTGCCCGAGGTCGAAGCGGCCGAAGGTTCGCTCCTGGAAGCACTGAGTCGCGCCTTAAAAAAGCGTACCGGCATCGAAGTGCCCTATGAGGCTTGGAATGTCGCAGTGCTGGATCCGTTTCTAAAGTTCAATATCCAGGTGCTGGATGCGCAGGGCAAGGTGATTTCGCGTGGCCGCGACTATGTTGAACTTGCCGAGTCACTGGCGGAACAGAGTGCCGCAGTCCCACTACGTCCCGGCAATCAACGCTCGCGTGGCCTGTTAGATCAACCCTTTACCGAGTGGGATTTCGGCCGCTTGGACGAGTCGATACTGGAGCAGCAGGCGGGGATTGAGATGCGGCTGTATCCGGCCTTGGAGGACGCGCGCAGCCACGTCAAAGTAGTTTGGTGCCACGACCCTCTGCAGGCCCAGCGACTAACGGTGTTGGCCGAGTCGCGATTATTGTCGTTTCGTCTCAAGCCGCAACTGGATCTGTTTGCCCAGCGTCTCCCGCGTTATAAAGAGCTGGCTTTGTTGTTTGCGCCGGTTGGCTTGGCGAAGGATTTTTACGATGATTTCACGCTCGGATGCATTCGCAGCCATTTTTTTCCGGCGCTAGACATTGTTCGAGACCGCGCGGGTTTCGACGCGCTGTATGATCGAGGGAGAGGTGATTTTTTCGAGTTTGCGCAGACCTATTGCCAAACTGTCGCAGAAATCCTGACGCGCCACCATGACCTGATGAAACAAACCAAAGGCAAGGTGGCACTGGATACCGCATTGGCCATGAGTGACCTGCAACATCAGTTGAATCATCTCGTCTATCCCGGCTTTCTTGCACAAACCGATTGGGTTCACCTGCAAAGCTTGCCGCGTTATTTGGAAGCGGCATTGATTCGTTTAGAAAAAATGCCGCGTATCATGGCTCAAGAGCGCCAATATGTGGCGCTGCAACGCGACTGGTGGCAGCGCTACATCACCCGACTACAGCAATTACAGGCTCAAGGTGTGCACGACCCCGCCTTGGAGCATTTTCGCTGGTTGTTGGAGGAGGTAAGAGTCAGTTGGTACGCGCAACAGCTGGGGACGCGCGAAACGGTCTCGGAAAAGCGAGTCAATAAACAATGGGAGAGTGTACGGAAAACCTAGGGCCGTGCGCTTGCCAAAATGTCACGGCGAATGGCTGTTTTGTACATTGCGCCATCTTGGCGCACTCGGTAACGTAAACGCCAATGTGGCCGTTATACCGGATTACCTGCGGTGAAGCGGAAAGATCAGATTGCGGGCGCGTTCCGCATCAGCCATAAACTAAAGGGGCGAACATGGGGTCCAACATCAGAGTAGCAATTAGTGGCACAGGCTTGTACACACCTCCGTTTTCGGTTTCGAATGAAGAATTGGTGACCTGTTTTAATAGCTACGTTCGACAATTCAATGCCGACAACGCGGAGGCCATTGCACGTGGTGAAGTGGCCGCTTTGGAAGAATCTTCAGCTGCATTTATTGAAAAAGCCTCCGGTATCAAGAGCCGTTACGTCGTCGAAAAGTCCGGCATTCTTGATCCCAAAGTCATGCATCCGTTGATTCCTGAAAGAGAGATTTCTGAACCGTCTATCATGTGCGATATGGCTGTGGCAGCCGCCAAGCAGGCGCTCGCTAATGCCGGTATTAGCGCACAAGATATCGATGCGGTGATCGTTGCGTGTTCCAATATGCCGCGTGGCTATCCGGCTTTGGCGATCGAAGTCCAAAATGCGCTGGGTATCCGCGGTTTTGGTTATGACATGAATGTGGCTTGTGCGTCCGCCAGCTTTGGCATTCAAGCTGCCTATAATGCAGTCAAAGCGGGTACCGCGAGTCGAGTGCTGGTCGTTAATCCGGAGATCTGCTCTGCGCATAACGAATTCCGTGATCGGGATTGCCACTTTATCTTCGGTGATGTTTGCACCGCGATCGTTGTCGAGAGCGTCGAAGGTCTATGTACCGATAATGCCTTCGAGATTTTGGCCACCAAACTGATTACACAGTACTCCACCAATATCATGAATAACTTTGGCTTCCTCAACCGTTGTGCGCCGGGCTCAGAGAACAAGCGCGACAAACTATTCAAACAGGAAGGTCGAAAGGTGTTCAAAGAAGTCACGCCAATGGTCGCTGAGCTGATCGTGACCCATCTGGCCGAGAATCAGTTGGATGCGCAACATATCAAGCGCTTGTGGTTACATCAGGCCAACAGCAATATGAATCAGCTGATTGCCAAGCGTGTACTGGGGCACGATGCCAGTGCTGAAGAAATGCCCTTGGTGCTCGACGAATACGCGAATACCAGCTCTGCGGGCTCTATTATTGCCTTTCATAAGTACCGCCAAGATTTTAACTCGGGCGAAATCGGAGTAATCTCCGGTTTTGGCGCGGGCTACTCTGCCGGTAGTATCATCGTCAAACATCTTTAACACTGGTTTTGGAATAACAACAATGATCAATGGTTGGTCGCGCCTGCGGGCGGTCCTCAGCTTGGGCTTGCTGGCAGGTGTACTACTGGCGGGCAGTACGCAGAGTTTTGCTGCAGATAAGCTGTCTCCGGAGGAGCAGGATCCCCTTGAATCGTGGAACCGCGCCGTGTTTGTGTTCAACGACAAGGCTGACAAGTATGTTCTGAAACCCGTTGCTAAACGCTATAAGAAAATCACACCTAAACTGGTCAATGAGGGCATCACCAACTTCTTCCAGAATCTGGATGATGTTAAAACCCTGGTCAATTCTTTGTTGCAGGGTAAGGTTCACAACGCCGTCGTCGCGCTCAATCGTGTGGTCTACAATTCCAGTTTTGGGCTCTTCGGATTTATCGACGTTGCGACAGGTTTTGGCCTGCGCGCCGATGTAGAAGACTTTGGCCAAACGCTGGGGGTTTGGGGCTGGCAAAGCAGTACCTATCTCATGCTGCCCTTGTTGGGGCCTTCGACCGTGCGCGACTTTAGCGGGCGCGTCGTAGATCGCTTCACAGATCCGATTTTGTACCTGGATCACGAACTTCATCGGGATGAAAAAATTGCGGTTGTGGCGGTCGATGTGATCGACAAACGGGCCGATATTCTGGGTGCCGATAACCTGATGATCAACGAAGACCGTTACAGCTTTATTCGCAGCGCATTCTATCAAAACCGAGAGTTCAAGATTCACGATGGTGTTATTGACGACCCGTTTGCAGATGAAGACTTTGAGGACTTTGAGGATTTCTAGGGCCTGTGGAAGTTTCATAGTTGGCTTCTGTTGCCCCTGAAATTCACACGATCGCGGCGCGAGGAGAGTGGTTTGGTTATTCCAAATGAGTGACGAGCAACAAAGAGTGGGGGGATTTCAGGGGCAACCCGGAGGGCCGTCGCTATTTTCCCGCCGGACTTCGTTATCACTCGCTTATGTAGAATAACTACACCACGCTCATTCTGCCTCGCCGGTCGAAAAAATAGCATAGGCAGAAGCCAACTATGAAACTTCCACAGGCCCTAGCGCTCGCTAAGAATCCTCAACTGTCGTCACAAAGATGCATTTGTTTACAGAGAAATTCCCCCTCCAAACTTGCTGATCTGCCAATCAGCATACAAGCTTATACTCAGACCAGCGCTTAGCAGCGCCCCGTTGCTCCCCCGGAGTGAGTTAATCCGAGAGCAACGTCGGCCTGCTGATCCTTTCATCACGCGGCCCATGAGCTGTTGCACACGCATAACATAGGCCCAAACTGGGAGCGACCCTCGTGTTTAATCGCAACGCCCGAAGACTGGCGCGACTCAAGACGCAACAAGATCAGGCCACCTGTTACCAGCAGTGGAAGCAGATCTCCTTAGAGATGGACGAACTGGAAAATCTCGATGCTTGGAAGCGTGAGGATTTCTCGCACATTTATAATTATGAGTTGCTGGACGAGCGCTACAAGTTGCTGCGCACCCTGCGTGAGCAAAAGCGCTTGGAAGAGCTCAAGCGCGCCCTGCGTGAAGGTTTGCACCATGACCTGGGTAATATGGGGGATGCGCGGCTGTATCACTACGCACATTTTGGCACTAAGCACTTAATCGAAGACTACGTTGAGGAAGTTTGTCGAGCTTTAAATTTCTTCTGCGATACCGACATTCCGGGGATGAATGGGCAGGACAAGATCGACTTTTTTCGCGCGGTCTTGACCAGTTTTGGGCGGCCGGCACTCTTACTCAGTGGTGGTGCCTCCCTCGGCGTTTTTCATATTGGCGTCGTAAAAGCTCTGTGGGAAAAAGGCTTGCTGCCGGATGTAATCACCGGCTCTAGCGCTGGATCGATCGTGGCCGCAATTTTAGGCACGCACAATGATGAAGAGTTGCCGGTATTGTTCGACCCGTCTTGGAACAAGGTAAAAAGTTGGCGCTGGATGGGTTTCATGAACGGAATTCAGGGTAGGGGCTTAATGGATCAGCGGCAACTTAAAGAATTTATCCGTACCCGTGTAGGCGACTTTACTTTCCAAGAAGCGTATGAAAAGACCGGACGCAGTATCAATATCACCGTGTCGCCGGTGCACCAGAACCAAAAACCAAGGCTATTGAGCGCCTACACTTCGCCTTATCTGTATCTTTGGAGCGCGACGATGGCTTCGTGCTCGGTACCGGTCTTCTTTCCTCCAGTCAAATTGATGAAAAAGGATGTCGACGGCTCACCTGTGGCCTATCTGCCAAAGTTGCGCTGGGTGGATGGCTCGGTCATGAGTGATCTGCCAAAAGAGCGTTTGATGCACCTGTATGATGTCAATTTTTCCATCGTCAGCCAGACTAATCCACACGTCGTCCCTTTTTTGACCAATTATGTGCGAGGCCAAAAAACACCTTTCCTGAAAATACCCGATACCATCATTCGCTCAGAACTGCGTTTTCATGGCCGTGCGCTGACAGATTACATCCGACGCAACGCCGATTCGGCGCTGCTCAAACAAATGGCCGGCCAAATGTACTCAATGATGACTCAAACCTATTTTGGCGACGTGACGATTGCGCCACGCTACAGCCTGCGCCACTATCGACGCGTATTGAGTAATCTTGATGAGGCGTTCATCTCTGAATTGATGTTGGAGGGTGAGCGCGCGACCTGGCCGCGCATTGCGATGATTCGCACGCACGCGAAAATCAGCAAGACCCTAGAGGACTGTTTAAAGCGCCTCAAACAAGAAGTGCGCAGTCGCCGGGCCTCTCTGCGCGTGATTGGCTAGCCATGGGCCAAGCGCAGAGGAATTGTTGATGCCGCGCAGCTAGGGTATGCTCGCTGTTTTGGTCAAGCGTGTTTAAGTTGCCATGTATCTGGATTTCTTCGGCCTGAATGAGCTGCCTTTCTCGATCGCGCCAGATCCTCGATATCTGTACATGAGCGAGCGCCATCGGGAAGCGCTGGCGCACCTGCTTTATGGCGTGGGCACCCAAGGTGGCTTCGTGCTCCTCACCGGCGAGGTCGGGACCGGCAAAACGACGACCTGCCGTTGTTTTCTCAACCAGGTTCCCGGCAACACTGACGTCGCTTACATCGTCAATCCTAAGCTCTCTGCCGTTGGACTCCTGGAAGCGATTTGCGATGAGTTGCATATCCCGTATCCCCCGAGCCCATCGGTCAAACATCTCAATAACGCAATCAATGACTATCTACTGAAGGCTCATGCGGGCAATCGGCACACGGTGCTGATCATTGATGAAGCGCAAAATCTTTCGCGACAGGTTTTAGAGCAATTGCGCCTGCTGACCAATTTGGAAACCTCTGAAAAAAAACTATTGCAGATCGTGTTGATTGGACAGCCGGAATTGAGAGACATGCTGGCCAGCCCGGAACTGCGTCAGGTTGCCCAACGCATTACTGCACACTATCACCTCGACAATCTCAATAAAGAGGAGTTGGGCGCTTACCTGCGCTGTCGCTTAGCCGTGGCAGGACGTCGTTTGCGTTTGTTTACGCCGGCCGCGACGCGTGTTTTATACAAGACCAGTCATGGCATCCCTCGTCTGATTAATTTGATCGCGGATCGTGCTTTGTTGGGGGCTTATGCAGAGCATTCGGAGCTGGTAGAAGCAGGACATGTCAAGCTGGCGGCCAAAGAAATGGTCTTGCAACGGCCACCTCGTTGGTGGCGGCAGCTGTTGCTGCGTATGCAAAACCCCGTATGGATGAGCGCGCTGGCGAGCCTTTCGGTTATCCTGCTGGCGGGCGTGTTTTTAGCCACCCGTCCGATGAGTCCGTCCGATGGAGGGGCAAACCGGGTCGTTGCTGAGCCCCCGCAACCCACATCTGAACCCGCGGGTAGTCGTGTTGCTGCGGTGGTAGAGGCGCCCCAAGCGTCTGACTCTGTTGCCGAAACAAAGGCAAATGCCGAGGGTGTCATTGCGCTGGTCAATCCCTCCGCCGGTATCGAATCTGGGCAAGTGAGCAAGGTGCAAGCACTGTCTTCCGTCTCTTTGCGTGGTGATGGCAAGTCCGAGGCGTATGTCGAGCTGATTCGTGCTTGGTCTTTGCCACTTGAGCTGGCGCCTGACCAACGCGTTTGTCCTGCCGTCTATGCCTGGGGTTTGGAGTGTCTACACAAGCAGGGTAATTGGCGCAGTTTGACCCAGCTCAATCGGCCGGCCGTGTTAAGTCTACTCAGTGCCGAGGGTAAGCGTTTTCATGTAACTCTCCTTAAAGTGCGCGGGGCCGATGTTCAAGTGGCTGTTGAAGGTCAGAAATTATGGACCTCGCGCGAAGACTTAGAGCAATATTGGTTGGGCGAGTACACCTTGTTTTGGCGTCTGCCACCGTATCAGAGCCCACTCATTCAGCCCAAACAGGAGCGGGATCGTGACGTCTGGCTGGAGAATCAATTAAATATGGTCTTGCAACAGAGTGGTGTGAGTGGTGTAGAGATAGGGGCCATGTCCTTGGAACAGAAAATTCGGGCATTTCAGTCCAGCCGGGGTCTGGTCGTCGATGGCATCATCGGTAGCATGACCTTGATTCAACTCAACTCGCTGACCGATACGGAAAGCCCGACGTTGTTCTCTGAGGGGTGAGTGGTGTCTTATATCCTTGATGCCCTAAAAAAATCCGAACAGGAGCGCAAACAACCGCAACGGCCGGGTGCGATCGATCTGGAAGGAAGCTTAATTCATCTTCGACGCCGACGCACCCCAGGTTGGGCTTATGCGTTGGGAGCGGTCTTGTTGCTCAATGTGCTGCTCATCGCCGGTCTCTATGTGGATCGTATGGGGCGTCATGATACTGAGGCCTCGTCTGCATCTGTCTCACCGATACAGCGTGTAGATAAGGTAGAGGCCTCGCCTGAGGTCTCGCATGCGGCTCAGGTGATGGATACCGCGGCTGTATCTGAGGCTCTGCCGGCCCATGCCCCACAAAATTCTATGCCGGAATCCTCGGCGCCAATCGTGGTGCCGGGATACGAAGCGCACCAATTACCCCCCGGTTTTGAGGGTGCAAGCTACTCTGGGCGTCCATCCTATGAGTATCAACACACGCCACCACGAGGCGATTTTATTTCTTATGAGTCACCCGGGTATGAGGCGTCAAATGAATACCGTTACGGACCGCAGGAGCAAATCGCGGAGGGCTACGAGTATATCGCTCCTTCATCGACACCCACCCATGCGCCAGATCCGCGTTATGCCGCCGTGGTGCAAGAGCACGCGCAAGCACAGTGGGACATGATTGCGCCAAAACAAACGACGGCAGCGACGCCCAGTCAGCCCATGGCGCCACCCCGCCAGGCGCCAATCCCGGCTTCGACAGTCCTCGCTGCGCCCTCAATCGCTGCTCGTACTCCCTTACTGCAGGAAATGGATCGCGGCTTTGTTCAGCAGGTGCCAGCGATCGGCTTCAACAGTCATATCTACTCCTCCAATCCGGAGGCACGACGCGTGATGATCAATAATATTTATTTACGCGAGGGTGAAGGGTTCTCTGGCGTGGTGGTTAAAGAGATTGGGGAGCAGTATGTGGTATTTGAAATGCACGGTCGCCATTTTAAGTTGCCGGTCATGAAAGACTGGCAGCCATAAGCCAATTAATCCTGTACAGGTTCATCGAGTGTATGTTTAGTAAGATTATCCAACCGCGTTTTGCTGAGACCGATGCTTTGGGGCATATCAATAATGCGGAGCTGCCCGTTTGGTTCGAAGCATCGCGTACGCCAATATTTGAGATGTTTGTGCCGGATCTGGATATCCACAAATGGAATCTGATTCTGGCAAAAATCGAAGTTGAATTCACTGCCGAGCTGTTCTACGGGCGGGATGTCGAAATCAGGACGTATATTGCCCGCATCGGCAGCAGCTCCTGTTCGGTCTATCAGGAAGCTTGGCAGGACGGTCGCCTGGGCGCCAAAGGCCATGCCGTATTGGTGCACTTTGATCATCAAAACAAGCAAAGTATGCCGATTCCGCCCTCAATTCGGCACCTACTCAATGAGCACTTGCTCGAGCGTGATGAGGGCGCGGCTACGCCCGCCTGAGCCGGACATTCAGCGGTTTGATGATATTGGGTGACTACTTCAGCTTTTTCTCCAGTTCCAGATACCGCATGACGGCATCTTCAGGAAACTTCAATGAGGCCCCGTCTTTCACTGAGGGCAGCAGGCTTTCTCTGGCGTAGCGTTTGATTGTGACTTCGGGTTTATTAAGAATGCGACTGACTTCTGCCAAATCTAGCAATTTCTGACCCATACCGCGCTCCTAGAGGAAGTTAAGTTTATCCGGGTCAGTATAGACGGCATCCTGCGGAATTGCGCTGTTCGAATTTGTAGTCGTCAAGGACGCCAGCATCGTCACTCATGAGAATTTGTTTACACGAGAAACCTGCACTTGACGATAGACTCAAAGAAGCACATCATATCGGCAAATATCGATATGATGTGCTTTGCGTGAACGTGTAATGAACGATGATCTAACCACGCCCGAAATGCTGGAGTTCTTGAAATCTCTGGCCAGTGAAACGCGCCAGAAAATATTACTGACGTTTCTTGATAATCAGGAAAGAACCGTCAATGAAATTGCTGAACGATTATCCTTGGCACAGTCGACCGCTTCTGAACAGCTCAGAATCTTAAAACGCGGCGGAATTTTGAAATCGCGTAAGCAGGGTAAGGAAGTCTATTACTTCCCCGATAAGGATCGCGCATTGACGCTGGTGAATAAAGTGTCAAGGTTTCTAACAAACTGTTGTTCATCAGGAAAATGCTGCTAGGGCAGCGTTTTTTTGAATCAAATATATCGTAAAAAAGCGATATATAGATATGTGTCTGGCGTTTCAACCCATTGGAGATAAAAAATGCACACTACTGATAGAACCCGCAAACAAGTTGCTGATTTTTATGCGGAACAAGTTTCTCAAGAAAAATGTTGTTTTAGTCCAAAATTAAAAGGTTCACAGCTCGTCACCTATGATGAGGAATCCTTAGGACAGCTCTCCAAGGACTTAACTGAGACCTCTTTTGGCTGTGGTAATCCACTCGCCTTTGCCTCGGTGCTACCCGGCC
Source organism: Oleiphilaceae bacterium (assembly GCA_041591755.1). Lineage (GTDB taxonomy): Bacteria > Pseudomonadota > Gammaproteobacteria > Pseudomonadales > Oleiphilaceae > JBFHRI01. The sequence goes on along the minus strand of JBFHRI010000019.1, from coordinate 114 downwards.
AGACAGTCGTTGATTTGGGATCGGGGGCCGGTCTTGATCTACTGATTGCCGCGGAGCGAGTGGGCGAGAAAGGCCGCGTGATCGGGGTCGACATGACGGATGAGATGTTAGTCT
>JBFHRI010000018.1:0-20774 GCA_041591755.1 Oleiphilaceae bacterium | reverse complement strand
GAGACGCTGGTGGTCCTCGGGGCTGCGGGTGGTACCGGTTTGGCAGCGGTGCAAATTGGCAAAGCCATGGGCGCGCGGGTAATCGCGGTGTGTTCCAGTGATGACAAGTTATCGGTCGCCAAGGACAGTGGTGCCGACGAGCTAGTCAACTACACCACGACCGACCTCAAACAAGCCATCAAAGAACTGACTGGCGGCAAAGGGGCGGATGTCGTGTATGACCCGGTCGGCGGCGATGCATTTGATGTCTGTGCTCGCAGTATGGCGCGCAATGGGCGTTTATTGGTCATCGGCTTTGCGTCCGGTCGCATTCCGGAGTTACCAGTGAATCTCGCACTGGTCAAAGAGTTCAGCGTGATCGGCGTGTTCTGGGGTAGTTTCGTGACGCATGAGCCCGGCGAATTCATTGTCAATATGAAGGAGTTGCTCGACTGGTATCGTGACGGCGCCGTTAAGTTGATCACCGATGAAGTGTTCCCTTTGTCGCGCGCCGCTGAAGCCATGCAAAAAGTCATGTCACGTGGCGTCAAAGGCAAGGTCGCTGTGGTACCCGATGCCTTGTTTCAGGGCTGAAATCAATCGAGTTAAAGGTAGGACATTGTGAGCAAGAATCTATTTGATTTAAGTGGAAAAATTGCCCTGGTGACAGGCGCCAGTCGCGGTATTGGCGAGGCGATTGCGCAATTGCTGGCGCAACATGGCGCGCATGTGATTGTCTCCAGTCGCAAGCTGGACGATTGCCAGACAGTGGCTGCGGCTATTCAACAAGCAGGGGGTTCCGCAGAAGCCCTGGCCTGCCATGTTGGCGAGATGGAGCAAATCGCTCAGGCCTTCGCCGCGATTCGCGAGAAACATGGGCGTTTGGATATTCTGGTCAATAATGCGGCCGCGAATCCGTTTTTTGGCCATATTCTCGATACCGACTTGGCCGCTTATAACAAAACGGTCGACGTTAATGTGCGCGGTTATTTCTTTATGTCGATTGAGGCCGGCAAACTCATGCGCGAGCAGGGTGGTGGCGTGATTTTAAATACGGCCTCGGTGAATGCAATTCAGCCGGGTGACTTGCAGGGTATTTACTCGATTACCAAAGCCGCGGTCGTGCATATGACCAAAGCCTTTGCCAAGGAGTGCGCGCAGTTCAATATCCGCGTTAATGCCTTGCTGCCCGGCTTAACCAAGACCAAGTTCGCCGGGGCTTTGTTTGCTAACGAAAAAATTTACCAGCATGCGATGCAAATGATTCCGATGCGACGCCACGCCGAGCCCGAAGAGATGGCGGGCACTGTGTTGTATTTGGTGTCGGATGCCAGCTCTTATACCACCGGAGCCTGTGTTGTGGTGGATGGCGGGATGACGCTATGAGTAACCTGTGTTGATGTGCTTAGCATATAAATCGTAGGTTGGGATGACAAAGGAATCCCAACATCCGGCAACTCGGGGTTGAAGATCTGCTACCGAGTGGCGCTCATGTTGTGAATCGTCCCTCTTCACAACCTACGTATCACGACTTATACGTGAGCCAACGTAACCAGATTGCGCTCTACAGTAAAACCCAACAGAGTACGAAAAATGGATCCATTACTGAATTTTACCGACAAGGTTGTGTTGATCACGGGCGCAGCAAGTGGTTTTGGTCGCCTGTTGGCGCAGCAGTTAGCCCCGCGCGGTGCCAAGTTGGTACTGGCGGACTTCAATGCGGCGGGTCTGACGGAAACCGTTGCGACCGTCGCCGAACTGGGCGCGACGGTGGTGTATGCGGCGGGAGATGTGGCCGATGAAGCCCATGCCAAAGAACTGGTCGGCTTGGCGCTGAAAGAATTTGGTCAGCTCGATATCGCAGTCAACAACGCCGGCGTCGGCACCACCAAATTGTGCTCGGTCGCTGAGATCGATGCCGAAAACATGGATCGCCAGTTCGATATCAACGTCAAAGGCGTAGCCTGGGGCATGAAATATCAAATCCAGGCGATGCTGGCCAAGGGGGGCGGTTCGATTCTGAATGTCAGCTCGATGGCCGGCCTGGGTGCGGCGCCGGGCGTGGCCAGCTACTCGGCGGCCAAACATGCGGTGATTGGCCTGACCAAAACCGCGGCGGTCGAATTTGGCGGACGTAACATTCGCGTCAACGCGATCTGTCCGTTTTTTGCCCACACGCCGCTGGTCGACGAATCCGATTTGAATCCCAATCGTAATACCGAAGAGCTCAGTAAAAATCTTGGCCGCAATTGCCCGATGAAACGGATCGCGCAGGCGGAAGAAATCGTCAATGTCATGGTGATGATGTTGTCGCCGGCCAACACCTACATGAATGGTGTCGCGCTTCCGGTGGACGGCGGAGTCGCAGCCATTTAAAAAGCACGTTAGAGAAAAAGTGTCTTCGCAGAGCAAGGCAAGGGAGATTTGCAATGAGCAAAAAACGAGAATTTGATGTCATTGTCTGGGGCGCTACGGGCTTCATCGGACAACTGGTCGCCGAGTACCTACTGCAACGCTATGGTCTGAGTGGCGAATTAAAGTGGGCGGTTGCAGGCCGCAGTGAGCAGAAGTTGAAAGAACTCACAGCTCAGTTGAAAGCGCCCGATCTGCCAGTCGTTTTGGCCGATAGTAAAGATATGGCAAGCCTGCGCGAACTCGCGGCAAAGACCAAGGTGGTGTGTACTACGGTTGGGCCCTATGCCTTATACGGGACTGAGCTGGTGCAAGCTTGCGTGGAGCAGGGAACGGACTATTGTGATCTGTCCGGTGAGCCGCAGTGGATCCGTCGCATGATTGACCGTTTTCACGAGCAGGCTGTACAGAATAATGCGCGGATTGTGCACTGCTGCGGTTTTGACTCGATTCCGTCGGAGTTTGCGGTCTATCGTTTGCAGCAATTGGCCCAGGAAAACTGGGGTGAGTACGCCAAGCACATTAAATTTCGCCTCAAAGCGGCCAAAGGTACTTTCAGCGGCGGCACCATTGCGAGCATGAACCGCGTGCTGGCCGAAGCCGAAAAGGACCGCGAGGTCGCGCGGGTTTTACGCAGCCCGTACACACTCAACCCGGATGTCAAACATCGCGGTAAGGACCGGCCTGATCTGGTTAGCGTCGTGTGGGATGCCGATCTCAAGAGCTGGCTGATGCCGTTTATTATGGCCACCATTAATACGCGTGTGGTCCGTCGCTCGCATGCCTTGCTAGGCTTCCCCTATGGTCAGGATTTCGTCTATGACGAGGCCATGATTGCCGGCTCCGGCTTGACCGGTCGCGCTAAGGCCTGGATGGGCTTAGCCGGTGTCGCGGCACTCAGCTTTGGTAAGGAAGACTCGCTGTATCGCAAGTTGCTCAACAAAGTCCTACCCAAACCGGGCGAGGGGCCTTCGGCGCAGATGCGTGAAGAAGGCTTTTTCAAGTTTATCGCACTAGGGAAAAGCCGTGATGGGCGCGTACTCAAGCTGAAAGTGAACGGCAAACGCGATCCCGGCTATGGGGCCACCTCGAGGATGCTCGGTGAGAGTGCGGTCTGTTTGGCACTTGATCCAGCGCGCGAAGGCTTCAAGGGTGGCATGCTCACACCTTCCACCGCGATGGGGGATCATCTGTTACAGCGCCTGCAAAACAATGCTGACCTGCGTTTTGAGTTGATGGACTAAGCGCGTCATTAAAATAGCGAAGCGATGATTTCGGCTGCCCAATTCTGGGCAGCCCCATAATGGGCCATCAGTTTGGGATTAAGCTGTTTGGCCTTGCTTCTGTCCTGCAGTAGAAAGTATTCGATGTCCCGAATCTGCTGCAAAGCCTGCCCTATGTTGCCGCTGCCTTTTAGGATGGCATCTCGAATCGTCGGGTCTAACTTCACCTCTTTCAAAAAAGCGGCCGGTTCGACCTCCAGCAGTAGATCAACGCCAGAGATTAAACCTGTGAGAAAGCCGCTGCCCGCCATATCGGAATTGCCAGTGCTGGCCTCCAGATAGAGCTCCAAGGTCTTGGCGCGGATCAGGATGATGCGCGAGGATTCTATGCATGACTTGGCATCGGCCACAAAAGCAATCAACAGGGCCCATTGTTTCAATGAGTTGAGACCCAATAACATGATGGCCTGTTGGATATTGTTGATCACTCTGGGTAGCGAAAACAGAGAGCTGTTGATCAGCTTAAGCAACTGCATCGATAGTTTGGGATCTCGAGCCACTAGATCCGAGATGCTTTGGATCGAAGCGTCGGGGTCGCCGGCCTTCTTGATAATCTCGGTGGTGATGGCAGAACCCGCACGAATGGAGCGCCCCAGTATTTCCTTGGGGCGCGCCAGAAAGTACCCTTGAAACATGGTAAAGCCCATTTCAAGGCAGCGTCGAAATGTCGCTTCGTCTTCGATTCTTTCGGCAATCCACTGCACCTTCGTGGCCGATTTTTTTTGCGTTAACTGTTGCGCGACGCGGTCTAGATCCGCACCCAAGATATCGACCTTAATGTATTGCACATAGGGCAGTAGAGGATCCCAACGTGGATCGAAGTCATAATCATCAAGCGCGAACAGATAGCCCTTATCACGCCAATGCACGACAGCCTCAATGAACTTGGGCGTGATGTCGATGCGCTCCAGGATCTCGATAATGACCTGCTGATTGCAGATGGGCAAAAAGGCTTCGGACAGCACAAAACTCGCCGATACGTTGATAAACAGCGGTCGAGCATGTCGGTCAATCTCGTTGGAAAGGCTGGTGAAATAATTCACCAGGACCTCACTAGTAGCGATATCTTCTCCGGCCTGAATGGCATTGAGCTTATCCAGACTGCGAAACAACAATTCATAGCCAAACAGCTGTTTTTGCTTGCCATAAACGGGCTGTTTGGCCAGCAGTACTGTTGGCAGAGATGCTGGCAAAGATGAAGTCTCCGGAGTAGTTTTAGGTCTAAACAGATATCGATAACAGCAGTATAGGCGAAGCGCTGCCATTTTCAGCTGCCTTTGATTTTTCTTTACCGGCTTAGCTCCTATACTGCGAGCACGACTTCACAAACAGCACAGGCGAAACGTGGACTAGGACATGCCTAACGAATTTGACAGCCGCATGAAACAAGCGCTCGCCGGTGAGGGTTCTCGTCTTAATCGCTTGCCTGTTCGTATGGGTGGGGGCTTGGCGGTTTTTGTCTTAATGGTCGTCATGGCGACTTATTTTGTAGCTGAAACCCGTGGTCGCGACGTCGTATTGCAACAAGCCTCACGTATCAACGATAGCATCGGGCAGACGATTGTACTTAAGCTCAAAGAGCGCATGGCGGCCACTGAAAGTTTAACCGTAACACTGGCAAATCTTGCGGTGCAGCTGCCCAAGGAAGAGGGGAACCTGATGTCGATCGTGCCGCCATTAATGGCGCAGGCAGGATTGGGCGAATTGATCGCAGGGGGCGGCATCTGGCCGGAACCGTTTGCATATGATGAAAAGCGCGAGCGCCGGTCTTTCTTCTGGGGCAAGAATCTGCAAGGGAAGTTAGAGTATTTTGACGACTACAATGATCCTGAGGGCCGTGGCTACCATAACGAAGAGTGGTATGTGCCTGCGCGATACTTAAAGCCCGGTCAGGTTTACTGGTCGAAATCGTACATGGATCCTTATTCGCAGGAATCGATGGTGACCTGTACCGCACCGATGTGGCGTGATGGCCGTTTTGTGGGTGTTGCGACGATCGATTTGCGTTTGGTGGGCTTGTCGGAATTCATGCTGGCCCAGGCCAAAGTGACGGGCGGCTATGCCTTTGCTGTGGATCGCAATAATCGCTTGCTTTCGTTTCCACAGGCCATCCAACGCAAGGCGCAAACGCCTGCATCGCACGAATCGAACTTCCCCTTGATGAGTGAACTGGCTGAAACGACGCCCGCGTTTATGGAGCTGGCAGGTCAGTTGGAACGCATGAATCAGGAGTTTTTAAATCAGGCCTTAAGTGCACGTGCGGATGATATAGAACGTTTAGGTTTGGCGCTGCAGCGTGAGTCCTATCAAATTGGTGCTGCCGAGGCGCAACGAATTGCCTCGCTGATATCGCTATCCGGTAATCAAAACGAAACCTTTAACCGCGTTGTGACGCTCGCCTCTGATCCCATTTTGAATGAAACCTCGAGTGTCGGCATTTTTCATATGCCCGGCACGGGTTGGCGCGTGATCGTCGCGATGCCGGCTCGTTACACCAGTGTCGCCGTGGCACAAATCACCGAACGAATGATTGGGCTGTTGCTCATTCTGGTGTTGATAGCGGGGGCGGTTTTTGCCTGGTATTTCAGTGCGGTCGTGTTGCGCCCGTTACGGCGTCTGACTTTGCAGATACGACGAATGGTCAGCAAGAGTGACTATCAAACGCGATTGGAGGCGGCCGGAGTCGAGGAGTTTCGGCAGATGGCATTCTGGTTCAACGCACGAACCACGCAACTGAATGAGGCGCTAAAAACACTGCAGGAAAAGAACCAGGCCTTGTTGCAGGCGCGTGAAGATGCGGAAGAAGCCAACAAGGCCAAGAACGTCTTTCTGGCCTCGATGAGTCATGAAATTAGGACGCCGATGAACGCCATCATTGGCTTGAGTGACATGTTGACCCGAATGCGATTGGATCATGACATGGCCAACTATGTCCGCATCATTAATAGTTCTGCGATTGCGCTGCTCTCCCTGATTAACGACATCATGGACTTCTCCAAAATCGAAGCCAACCAAATGGAGCTGGAGAGTATCGAGTTCAATTTGCGAGAGGTGCTCGATGATCTGGCTGACTTGGTGGCATTTCAGGCGGAAGAGAAGCACTTAAAGTTTGTTTATTTCCTGTCACCCGCCCTGAATGAGGCCTGTTTAGGTGATCCTGTACGGATTCGTCAAATCATCCTGAACCTGGCCAGTAACGCAGTGAAATTTACGCATGAGGGCAGCGTTGAACTTTGGGTGGAGTGCGGCCAAAGATCGTCTGAAATGCAGGAACTCAAGATTCAGGTTCGCGATACCGGCATTGGTATCCCCGAGTCTGCCCGAAGCAAATTGTTTCAGCCGTTCTCTCAGGGCGACTCTTCAACCACGCGTCGCTTTGGTGGCACCGGTTTGGGATTGACGATCTCCAAGCGTCTCGCCGAGCAAATGGGCGGTGAGATCGGGTTCCGCAGCACAGAGGGTGTGGGGACGGTGTTTTACTTCAATGTGCGTTTAAGTCTCCCTGCCCATCGCTCGCGTAACAAACGCCATCTCAACCTAGAGCCGGAAGAAAAATTATTGATCGTGGGGCGATCACCGACGCCGACCGCGATGATCAAGGGCTATTTGCGTGTATTGGGCATCAAACATTCGCGTGTGAATCTGGAGTCGGATTGGTTGGCGCGCATGAGTCACCAAGGCTGGCGCAGCGTAACGACCATTTGTGTGGATGAGACGGCATTGGCGCAAGTCTGTCATTGGGCTGAGCGCATGGCACTGCATAGCGAGCCGCATCGGGTGTTGACGATCGCTGATTTGTCGGAGCCGGAATTACGGCGCAAAGCGGCCATGCTGCATCAATTAACCATTGAAACCTTACCGTTGCCGCTGACCTTCGAAGCCTTTAAGTCGCGCCTGCTTGGTAGTGGGGAGAAAGCGCTCATCGACGCGGGGGCCATCGCGCTGCCGGCCCCTGCGCCCGGCGTTGCAGGAGGTGAAGACGATGTAAAGCGTGTGGCCGCAGATTCGGTGGTGGAGGGTTCTGTTCGAATCCTGGTGGCTGAGGATAATCGTTTTAACCAGCAGGTCATCCAAATGTTATTGCGCAATTTGGGATACACGGCCGATTTGGTTGAAGATGGCCAGGCCGCGCTGGAGGCCGTGGCCACCAAGACCTATGATCTGGTACTGATGGATTGGCAGATGCCGCGCATGGACGGACTGGAGGCGACGCGTCATATTGTCAGTCGGCTTGGCGCACGGCGACCTCGCATCATTGCGGTGAGTGCGAATGCCATGGCCGGCGATGTAGAAAAATGTCTCGCCGCGGGCATGGATGATTATCTTAGTAAGCCGATTCGCCGTGAAAAATTGCAGGCGATGATCGCCAAGTGGACGCAAGGGCAGGTAGCGGAGAGCTAATGCCCTGGTTGTTCAGGTGAGCCAAATAGCGGGGGGATCAGCGGCGCATATAGTTGGATGGAATCAGCAGGGTGTCTTGGATTCGCTCCAGCGTTTCCGGGTAGTCCAAGGTGAAATGCAGACCACGACTTTCCTTGCGCTGAATGGCTGAACAGATGATGAGATCTGCCACGGTCACTAAGTTGCGCAATTCCAGCAGATCATTACTAATGCGGTAGTTACTGTAGTATTCGGCAATTTCCTGATGCAGGACATCGACGCGATGTTTTGCCCGCTGCAGACGCTTGTCTGTGCGCACGATGCCGACGTAGTCCCACATAAAACGTCTAAGCTCGTCCCAATTGTGTGAAATCACGACATCTTCATCTGAGTCCGTGACCTGCGACTCGTCCCAAGGGGCCGCATCGGGTGGTTCCGGAATCTCCGCTGACATTTGATTGATATCTTCGGCACAGGACTGCCCCCAAACAATGCATTCCAGTAAGGAATTGCTGGCCATTCGATTGGCGCCATGCAGTCCAGTAAACGAACATTCGCCAATCGCATAAAGCTGATTGATATCGCTTCTTCCATGCGCATCAACCATGATTCCGCCACAAGTGTAGTGTGCCGCAGGAACGATGGGGATGGGCTCTTTGCTAATATCGATGCCGAACTTCAAACAGGTCTCGTGAATCGTGGGGAAGTGCGCGCGAATGAACTCAAGTGATTTATGGCTGATATCTAAATACAGACAATCGGCACCCAGTCGTTTCATTTCATGGTCAATGGCCCGTGCCACAATGTCCCGCGGCGCCAGCTCCTGGCGTTTATCGAAGCGGTGCATGAAGCGTTGGCCGTTGGGTAACAGGAGTTTTCCACCTTCGCCTCGCACGGCTTCAGTGATCAGAAAAGATTTGGCTTGCGGGTGATACAAGCAGGTGGGATGGAACTGATTAAACTCCATATTGGCCACGCGGCAGCCACTGCGCCAGGCCATGGCGATGCCATCACCGCTCGCGCCATCGGGATTGCTAGTATACAGGTAAACCTTACTGGCCCCGCCTGTGGCGAGCACGATAAAGCGTGCTCGGAACAATTCCACATGATCGGTATCTCTATTTAAGACATAGGCACCGACACAGCGATTGCCGGGGAGAAACAGCTTTTTATGGGTAATCAGGTCGACCGCCACGCGATTCTCAAAAATGTCGACGTTGCGGGCTTCCTGAGCGCGTTGACACAGAGCCTGAGAAACGGCAAGTCCCGTCGCATCGTGCGCATGAACAATCCGTCGATGGCTATGACCGCCTTCCTTGGTCAGATGCAGGTGAGATGCTGTTCCCTGAGTATCACGTGTGAAATCGACGCCTTGTGCCAACAGCCACTCAATACTCTTGCGGCCGTTGATCACCGTTTGCCGTACTGCATCCTCATGGCACAGCCCCGCACCGGCAATGAGGGTATCCTGTATATGGGAGTCGATGTCGTCACTCTCTGATAACACCGCCGCGATACCACCTTGCGCCCAGGCCGTAGAACCGCTGCTAAGGCCGGTCTTGGAGATCACGGCGACGCGCAGTGCGGGATCCAAGGTCAGGGCGGTAGTCAGTCCGGCGGCGCCGCTGCCGATGATCAAGACATCGTAATAGTAAGAGGAGTTCATGCGTTCCACCGAATACAGGCAATGGCGGGTATTATTTCGATCTGTCGACAGAATGTAAACCTCGTCACACTTGGCTAGGCGAGCGGGCTAACCTTGCTAATCTGTAAGCATTATCGCTGAACTCCAGAGCAACGACCGAGTCTTAGGCCTGCCTGCAAAACTCCAAGATCAGCATTGGATCGGATTGCCAAGGCGAAGGGGCAAGTCAACAGGGGCTTGCCCTCGACTCCAGTTTTCATTACGCGAGAGCATCAGCATGACAGCATCTTTGCGACAGATCGGCAGCAACGTTTCAATTTCAGCACGCTTCGGCAATAATTACTCGCCGCAAGCAAGCGCTGTCCAGGCCCTTCAATCGGAACCCGTAACCGCCATGACGCAGCCAGAGCCATTAGCCAACAGCGCCCCGCAAGACTTGGTCGACCAGAAACTCGTCGCCCGGGTCAAGCGTGGGGACAAGCGTGCATTTGATTTGTTGGTGCTGAAGTATCAGGGGCGAGTGGCGTCCATTATTTCTCGTTATGTCAGTGATTATCATGAGATTGCTGATGTGGCGCAGGAAACCTTTATCAAGGCTTATCGGGCTTTGGGTAATTTTCGTGGTGATAGTGCGTTTTACACTTGGCTCTATCGGATTGCCGTAAACTGTGCGAAAAACTACCTGGTTGCGCGGGGGCGCCGCCCTCCCAGCTCGGATCTGGATAGTGCCGAAGCAGAGCAATATGTAGAAGGCTATCGTCTACATGACAATCAATCGCCTGAGCGTCTACTCGGGCGCCAGCAGCTCGAAAGCGTGGTGCGTCAGACCATCGCCGGTTTGCCGGAGGAATTGCGTATGGCCCTGACTTTGCGCGAATTCGAGGGTTTGAGCTATGAAGAAATTGCGCAGGTGATGGAGTGTCCGATTGGCACGGTACGTTCACGTATTTTTCGCGCACGCGAAGCGGTCGATCATGCAATTGAGGGTTTGGTATGAACCTTTTTCGGGGGCGCGAGTCTGTGGAGATGGGCGGGTGTGATCTGTGGCTGTACCGCTCGAATGTTCACCTAATACACTTGCCTGAGACCACCTGGAGGTTGGAATGGATGAGCGCTTGAAAGAGTCTCTCTCGGCGCTGCTGGATGGCGAAGCGGATGAGCTGGAACTGCAAAGGCTGTTAGCGCAAAGTGAGCGTGGTGAATTGCGAAGCTTGTGGTCCCGTTATCACCAGGTGCGCAATGTTTTTGGCATCGAGGATGCTCGTCTGCATACCTTGGATGTCAGTCACGCGGTGGCGCGAGCGATTGGAAATCATGAGTTGGCTGCGCCGCTGACCTCCACGTCCGCGTCCCAGCAGCAGGCCTTGGTTCGTGCCAGACGCGAGTCGCGGATTTGGAAAATGGGCGCCGTGGCGGCCAGCGTGGTGGGTGCCTTTGTGTTGGGTTTGAGTCTGCAACAGGCGCATAAACCCGCAGCAAATGTTGACCCTGCGCGGGCGTTGGCGGTGCAAACTGATGCGCTTCCCACCATGGCCCCCAGTACATCATCCTTGGCGCCGCGCCAGGTATCAGGAGAGCCTTCTATGCAGACCGTGCTAGTGTCGGCACGTCAGCAGCCTGAGCCAGTCAGCCAGGTTGAACTCGCAGCACGCGAGCAAATTGGTGCGCTGCTTGCCAAAGATGCGCAGCGACCGATGCGGATCAATGAGCATTTGAGTGAGGCGCAAGCTCGCCGCCTGAATGAGTATATGTTGCGTCATGCAGAACAAGCCACTTTGGCCAGCCGCTCTGGTGTGGTGCCTTTGGCCAGGGTGGTCGCGGTTAACACCAGCGGACGCTAGTTTATTTAATTGTGCATAACCGAGAAGTTCTAGGAACGAACCTTTTAAAGCCATGAAACTGCGACTCACGCACATGATGATCTTGCCCTTTATGCTGTTCAGCGTATTGGCGCACAGTGATGATCCGATGCAATGGCTCGAGCGAATGCAACGCGCGGCCATGGAACAAAATTACCGTGGTACGTTCGTGTTACTGCGTGATGACAGTTCGAGCACGCAACGTATCATCCATCGCTATCAAAATGGCTTGGAGCAAGAAAAGCTCATTCGTCTCGATGGTGAGATGAGTGAAATCGTGCGCGTGGGTAATGAAGTCACCTGTATCTTTCCGGACAGTCGCGCCGTGCAGTTGGAACCGGGCAGCGTGCCCAATGTTTCGCCGCATGGCCTGGCCCATGCGATGCCTGATGCGCGACATTATGCTTTGAGTGTGATCGGCCGGGAGCGCATGGCAAACCGTCAATGCCAGGTGCTACGGATTGAGGCACGCGATGCCTTCCGATATAGCTACTCGTTTTGGCTCGATCAGGAAACCGGGCTCCTTTTGAAGTCCATCATTCACGATCTTGACGGTAAGGTACTGGAGCGTTTGCAATACACCGAGATCGAGTTTCCATCTGTGATTGAAGATGGCGAGTTACAAGCGGCGCAGCACCATGCGCTGCAACATAAAGAGGTATTGTCACCGCCGGCACGGGATCAACAATGGCCGACCCAATTGACGTGGCGTGCAGGCTGGGTTCCGCCAGGCTTTAAAGTCAATCGCGAGCGCTCCAAACTCGATCAAAGCATGATGGTGTTTCATGATGGCATTGCCGCATTTAGTACTTTTATCGAGCCAGTGTCGCATGACCCCATGCCGGATGGTGCGTCCCGCGTTGGTGCCGTGACGGCGTACTCACAGACCTTGGAGCATCAAGGACATCGTTATGTGGTTACGGTGGTCGGGGAGATTCCTCCGCAAACCGCTATGAAAGTTGCCGAGTCAATTCGACCCGAATTGGCGCACTAGCGCCTGTGGCATTGCGAAATACAGTATTTGAGGGCAGCTCCAGATGATGGAAGAGTTAGCGTTGGTGATTGATCGTGCTGACGCGCCGACCGGAAAAATATGGGTCCGCACTCAGCGCAAGAAAGCCTGTGACAGTTGCCAAATGCGGGCCGCCTGCGGTCAGCAGACCTTGGTTCGATTGCTTTCTAAAGAGCAGGGTCTGGAATGGCTTGTGGCCAACCCCTTGCGGGCCAAGCCCGGCGATGTAGTCGTTATGCAAGTGCCGGAGTCCGGGGTGCTGGGCGCGTCCTTGATTCTTTACATATGGCCACTATTTACGATGTTGCTGCTGGCCATGTTGGCAGCGCAGCTGTGGCCTGATGCAGAGGCGATTCAGGTATTGGCGGGTCTGAGCGGCCTAGGAGTAGGTGTCGCCTTGGCCGCCCGCTTCGCACGCCAGCGCGAACAAGAGATGCAGTATCAGCCGGCCATGGCCCGTTTTGCCGTTTTACAATGCCCCGGTGAGGGGCGCTCGAGTGAACTCGGTGTAAGCCATGATCGGAGCACGGAAGCAGAACCACAGGTTCTGTCACCGCAATCAAAGCTAAACAACCAGGAGTAAGCATGACCAGATCAATGCAGTTTTCTGTGGCGTTCTTGATGAGTCTCGTGCTGATGTTCAGCGCAACATTGACCCAGGCGCGCAGCCTGCCAGATTTCACTGAACTGGTGGAGGAGCACGCACCCGCGGTGGTGAATATCAGCACGGTATCACGGCTGGAGCAACAATCTGCGTTACAGTTTCATGGCGATTTCGAGCAGTTACCTGAGTTGTTCAGACACTTTTTCGGGCAGCCGTTTGGTGGGCCGGGAGGCCCCGGTGGGGAGAACGATCCAGGACAAAAACGAAACTCCATGGGCTCAGGCTTTGTGGTCAGTGATGATGGCATCATTCTGACGAATAACCACGTGATCGAGGGCGCTGACGAGATTTTCGTGCGCTTCAATGACCGCCGTGAGCTCAAAGCCACGCTCATGGGCTCTGATAAACGTTCGGATTTGGCTGTTTTGAAAGTGGATGCGAAGAATCTACCGGTCGCCAAGCTGGGTAAATCAAACAAGCTCAAGGTCGGTGAATGGGTGTTTGCGATTGGTTCGCCTTTTGGGTTTGATCATACCGTGACCGCAGGCATTGTCAGTGCCAAAGGGCGTAGTTTGCCAAACGAAAACTATGTCCCGTTCATTCAAACCGACGTCGCCATCAATCCCGGCAATTCGGGCGGACCGCTGTTCAATATGGAGGGCGAAGTGGTCGGCATCAATAGTCAAATCTATACGCGTTCCGGCGGTTTTATGGGCGTATCGTTTGCTATTCCAATTGATGTCGCGATGGAAGTGGTTGAACAGTTGAAAAAGCAAGGCTACGTCTCACGCGGCTGGTTGGGTGTACTGATTCAAGAGGTCAGTAAAGAGTTGGCCGAGTCCTTCGGTTTGAAGAAGCCGCAGGGTGCGCTGGTGGCGCAGGTCCTGGAGGATTCCCCAGCGGAAAAGGCAGGACTCAGGACGGGCGACGTGATTATCGCGTATGAAGGCCAGGAAATTAAATTCTCCTCTGAGTTGCCGCATATGGTCGGACGCACTCGCGTCGGGGATACGGCAACGTTAAAAGTGTTTCGTGAGGGCAAGGAGAAGTCAATCAAGGTCCAGATTGGTGAACTGCCCAGTAATGAGCAGGTAGCCAGTAAAGGGCCGGGCAAGCCCAACACGCAATCCAATCGTTTGGGTGTGCGGGTAAAGCCCTTAGAAAAGAAAGCGCGTGAAGAGCTAAAGATCGAGGGCGGAGTCAGTGTCGTCGAGGTCACTCAGGGGCCTGCGCGAGCCGCCGGCATTCGTGCGGGTGACGTGATTGCTCGCTTGAACAACCAGAGTTTCAAAACGGTTGATGAGTTTGAAAAGCTGGTCAAAGACTTGCCCGATAATAAGGCGATCCCGGCCTTAATCATTCGCCAGGGTAGCCCGTCGTTCATCGTGATCAAGATCGATAAAAATTGATCGCTAAGCCACGCTGAGACAGAGATCCCGCGCCTGAGTGCGGGATCTTTTCAGATCCAAGACGCATTTCTGAGTAATGGAGCGTTGTGTACATGCTATTCCCCGACGATGAGCAGGATGCTTTGCAACTGCGCCGCAGTGATCCGGACGAGCTGTTGGGGACCTTCTCTGACCATCCGTTCGAGCTCGAAAACCTGCGTTGGTTGACGCTGGAGCACTATTTTCAGAGTATGAAATTCTTGCAGGATGATCCCATTTGGGCCGAGCGAATTCGTCTGTCAGATAGTCCATCGGAGGCACGCAAACTGGGTCGTAAAAATCGCCGTAAATTACGTCGTGATTGGCACAAGGTGCGTCGGGTAGTGATGACTCGGGGCCTCTATACCAAGTGTCGTACCTACAGCCATATCGCCGAAGCACTGTTGCAAACGGGCAATCGTCCGATCATTGAAAACAGTCTTTACGATTATTTTTGGGGCTGTGGACGCGACCGTCGTGGCGATAACACCTACGGCAAAGTCTTGCAGGATGTGCGGGAGAAACTACGCAGTGAAGCTTCAGCGCAGTAGCTCTCTCCTTTAGAAGGGAAGGGTGGGGCGAACAGGTAGCAATCCCTTGCCCGATCAAATGGATACCCAAAAATCTCAAGCTGGCGTTGCTTTCCCAACGCCATTCAACAAGCTCCGGATCTCCGGGGTCAAGTCGCTCGCCAACAAGCCTCGCGGGCCATGACGGGCAGCCAGTGCATCGGCGGCGGCAGAGTGCAGGCAGACGCCCAAGTTAACGGCGTAGCGCGCATTGAATCCTTGTACGAGCAAGCCCCCCAAGACGCCGCTTAGTACGTCGCCCATGCCTCCGCACGCCATGCCGGCATTGCCGTAAGGACAAAGCATGGCGGCATGATCAGGGTGGCTCAGCAGTGTGCCAGCCCCTTTGAGTACGATGCTACCGCCCCAGCGCCTTTGCAAAGCGCGCAGCGCCTCAAGACGATCCGCTTGCAGGGTGGCGGTGTCACACTCCAACATGCGTGCAGCCTCCCCTGGATGGGGGGTGTAGACGAGATGATCTCGCTGCTCGGGCAACCAATCGGGGTGCTGCACCAGCAGGTTCAAGGCATCGGCATCAAGTACCGTTGGCACCGGGCGTTGCAGTGCCTCGCTCAACAGAAGCTGTGACCAGCTATCCTGGCCCAATCCCGGTCCGACAATGATTGCATTGGCTTTATCCAAGAGCCCTTGCAGGGCCGTGCGGTCATTGACCGCATGCACCATCAGCTCGGGCTGTCGCGCGAGCAGCGGAGAGCGATGCTCGGCGCGGGTGCCGACGCTGACCAAACCGGCGCCACAACGCAATGCGGCTTCAGCGGCCATGATCAACGCACCGCCCAAACCCAAATTACCACCTAAAAGCACTACATGACCATGCTGGCCTTTATGGCTATCGCTTCGCCTTGGAGGCAGGGCATGTAACAGCTCGTCGAGATCGAGTCGGGTCAAGGTTCCCGGTACAGCTTGAAATACCGCCTCGGGTACGTCCAACGCATCAAAAAACAGTCGCCCGGCGTAATGGGGGCCGGCACCGGTCAGCAAGCCGAGTTTCATACCGATAAAGCTGGCGGTGGCATCGGCTTCGATGGCGCAACCCAGCGGCTGGCCGGTATCCGCGCTCAGCCCAGAGGGTAAATCCACGGCAAAGACTTTCGCACCGTGCTTGCGTGCTGCATTACAGGCTTGAATGGCGGCTGCATAGGGTTCGCGTACTGTGCTTTGCAGACCCGTGCCGAGCAAGGCATCCACAATCACGGTGCGCCTTCCAGCGTTTAGCTGATGCCAGGTGTCGAGATTGAAAGGTGCGCAGGAAACCTGTGAGCGCTGAGCCCGTGCATAAGCCAGTTGCGCGTCGCCCCGCAGTTGTTCCGGGTCACTTAGGTACAACACGTGGCAGTCGATTTTGCGGGCCGCGGCCAGGGCCGCCATCACATAGCCATCGCCGGCGTTGTTGCCGCTGCCGCATAGCAAGATAAGTTGTTGGGTGTTTGGCCAGCAGCGCATCAGGCAATGAAAGGCAAAGCGCGCGGCGCGCTGCATCAGCTCAAAGCCCTCGACTCCATGAATCTCGATGGCCATGCGGTCGAGTTCGCGCACTTGCGCAGCGTTATAGAGTTTTAATGGCAATTTCGTGGTGCTCATGACGAGTCCTCTGGGTCGATGCCTGGTCAGGCTTTTGACGATCGATTATCTACAAGCATAGCGAGAATACCTTCAATCATCCCGGCGCTTTAGGTAAAGTTGCCTGCGCGATGTTTTGAATGCGACTCCGAGGCGAAATCTGTGACCAACGCGATCTCTCACGATCAGTCTGCCCGTCTTATTTTGCTGGCCTCTCGGGCTTCGGTCGGGGTGGCCATCTTTCTGTTGCTGATTAAACTTTATGGCTGGATCATGACCGGCTCGGTGAGCATCCTGGCCGCCTTCATGGATTCACTGATCGACTTGGCCGCCTCGGTCATTAATCTACTGGCCGTGCGTTGGGCCTTTGTGCCGCCGGACGAGGAACATCGGTTTGGCCATGGCAAAGCGGAGTCCCTGGCCGGGTTGGGGCAGTCGGTGTTCATTTTCAGTTCAGCCATATTTCTGATTCTGTCTGCCTCCGAGCGCTTGTTCAACCCTAAACTGATCGAGTCGGTGGAGTTGGGCAGTGCCATTATTCTGGTTTCGCTGGCTGTCACTGCGGTGCTCATGACCTTCCAGCGCTACGTGGTTGCACGCACGGGTTCCTTGGCGATCAAAGCCGATAGTTTGCATTATACCTCCGATGTACTGGGCTATCTGGGTATTGGTACGGCGCTGATCCTCGAGCAGCAGGGATATTTTTACGCTGATCCTATTGTGGCCTTGCTGATTGGCCTGTATATCGGCAAAAGCGCCTGGCGTATCGGCTATGAAGCCGTCCAACACTTGATGGATCGGGAATTGCCCGAGTCGGAGCGACAGCGCGTGTTCGAACTTGCACGTGCCAGTGAGGGCGTGCTGGAAGTGCATGGTTTGCGCACCCGCCTCTCCGGACACACTCGGATCATTCAATTACATTTGGTATTTGATGGGCGCCTCTCATTATTGGAAGCCCATCGTTTAACCGAGCAGGTAGAGAAGAAGTTGCGCGCAGAATTTTCGCATGCGGATGTTTTGATTCACCAAGATCCGCATACCGAAGCTGTAAAGCCTCTGGAAATTCGGCCAACTGGTGCTACCAAGTCGCTTGATGAGCAGCCCTGAAAGCTCATCAGCTCACGCAGCAGAAGACTAAGCTGGGGGCCGCTCCGCATCCTTGTCATATCTTTCTGGCACCGGATTTTAGTCGGGCTATTACCCCTCCAGACGTTTTAAGAACGATTTCACAATTTCAAAAATATTTTGTGCCCGCCTGAGGACCATCTTCAAATTATCTTTGTTCTCTGTGAAGATGCCGCCCGCGTTAAGTGTCTTTTTCGAATGTGTTGTAAAGGAGTTGTTATGTCAGTTAGGAATGTCGCTAAAGTTCTGATTTTATTGGGAAGCACGGCTGCTGCCTTGAATGTCTCTGCTGAAGAAACCAAAAGTTTGGGGTTTTCGCTGGAAGCAAATTTCGGCTTGAGCAGTCACTCGTTGGACGCTGATGGCTATGAAGATGAAAGCGAGCGAGACACAGGGTACGGGGTTTTTGCAGCGTATTCAGTGCTGCCAGCGATCAGCGTGGGTTTGGGGTACATAGACTATGGTAAAGCAACACTGTTTGACTCCAACCATCCGAGCCTTGGGAAAGTTGATTTTAACTCCAGCATCTCTTCGGTGATCGCATTCGTTGCTCTGAGCACCATCGACCGCAACAGATCTCGTGATCCGTTCTACGGTTATGCGCGGTTCGGTGTGGCCGATTCTGACTATGCCTTGGATGCAGAATATTCAAGCGGCAAGGACAGTTTGATTTCAGAAAGCGCGATTGGTTTCTGGGGTGGCTTGGGCGTGGGGTATCGTATCAATAGTTCGCTTGATGTGACCGGAGACCTGAACTGGCAAGTGTTCGAGGTGGATGGTGCCCAGGTATCGAATGCACTGGGGGTATCCAATCTGGATGTTCAGGCGGCGTTGTATTCGGTCGGCGTGCGTTACAGCTTTTAAGAAAACAGGCAGTTGTCAGACGCTTCGCGTCTGATGCATTAGGGAGATGATGATGCAGTGGGCGTTGCTGATTGCGCTTTCGATTTTCTTGGCGGGTTGCGCAACGCCTTACCAAACCGGCGACAGTTCCGTCACCGGGGGGCACTTCAATAAGCCCATCACCCCCAAATTGGAAAAAATAATCTTTTCTGCCAATGGCTACACCGACAAGATGCAAGCGGTTGAATATGCGTTGTTTAGATGTGCCGAGTTTGCACAGGAACGCAACAAGCCTTACTTTTTCCTGTACCCTTCACTGACCGCTGCGGCCTTGCACCGGCCTTCAGAACTACCTAATTTGGGCGTGGTCGGTGCCCATCCGACCGCATTTGCATACGTGCAGCTGCTCGACAAGTATGAGTTTGGGGCGATCGAAACGGAAAAAGTCATGCAGCGACTGCATGCGGCACTGCAAGGAAGCGAAGGCAAATGAGACCCATTCAGTTCGTACTTTTTAAAATGCCTGTTTGCATGCTCGCTCTAAGCTTGGTGGGCTGTGTTGTGCAGCCCTATAAAGTCGGGCCCGCCGAGCCCTATGCATCGATCAGGGTGGTCGATAGGGACCGCTTGGATTTTTGTTTGAATGGGTCGGTGCATAAATTAGAGAAAGAGGAAGGCTCTGATTTCCTGAAGGTTCCGGTTGGCACGCGAATCGATCTGGCTGCGGATTTGTATTTCGCGACCTACGGCGCGTCTTATTCATGCAAGCCTGCGCTGAGTTTCTTTCCCGAAGCAGGGGAAGTCTATATCGTTGAATCAAACGTTATTACCGATCACTGCTTCATCGAGCTGGTGAGAGAGTCGGTCGATACAGATACCGGTATAACGTTTGAAAAAAGCATTGAAGATAGTGCTTGTTTTTGAACCGCGCATAAGAATTACATGCGTTCAAACGCCGATGTTATTCAAGATCAACGCCACGACGATGACTTGCGGCACGGTAATCAACGGCAAAAACAGCGCCGTCTTCCATGACTTCATCGTGTCCTTGATGACCATGACTTCGGTATAGTCGGTGGCGACGCCGGTCATCAGAAAGGCGAAGCTATTACCGGGTGCATGTGCGCGTGTCATTAAATCGGCAGCGATGGGGGTGGAACCCTCGGAACAAACTTCGATCACGGTGGCGGCTAGTAAGGTGGCGAGCAAGCCGATTAAGGTTGGACCAAACCAAGCTTGGAAATCTTCCAGCGCGACGAAGCCGCGAATGGCGGATGCCAGCAAAACCCCAAATAATAACCAGCGTACGACCATCCGCGACCCACTGAGACCCCCACGCACTACTTGGCTGGCCAAGTCCGTATTCCATTTTACTTTGCGCATCCCTTGGCGCGCCTCGTGCCAGAACTTGAAGTCATCCGGCAGCTCAGTGCGATGAGGATTACCGGGAAGCGTGCCGCGCTCCTCCAAACGATCAAAGACCCAGCCGCTGCTGATGGCCAAGAGCATGGATAAGGCGATGAAGGCGAGTGTCCAGGGCAGTCCGATGAGGGCGATCATAATCAGGGTCAGTGACAGGGAATTCCAAGGGCTGGCGATTAAAAAAGCCATGACCTGACCTAAGCTGGCGCCCTTGCGTCGCAATTCCATGCCGACCATCAGGATGCCGTGGCTGCACAGATCCATTAGCACGCCGGCCGCGGTGGCGCGAAATAATCCTCGAACGGAGCCGCCGCGTCCTAAAATCGAAAGCACAAAGTTTTGTGGCACCAGACTCAGCGCACCGACAAAAAATACCGCCAACAGCACACTCCACCACATGGTATTAATCAGTTCCTGAACGCTGTGGCTAAGCGTGCCCAGCCAATGCCCGTGCTCGACCTCGCCAAACAGTGCGATCAAATAAAATGCCGCAGCCAGCACGCCACAAATACGCAGCAACCAATCGGCCTGTTTTGATTCGGCGTCACAACAGCTGGGGGCGGTGTTTTCATGGCGGTGCGGATGCCCTTGCCTCGTTGTCGTTGAGTCGTGGCAACTGGCGGCCGCACTTTG
>JBFHRI010000017.1:0-21610 GCA_041591755.1 Oleiphilaceae bacterium | reverse complement strand
AGTCCGGTTAAGGTCAGTAAATGATCTTTGGTGCGCTTGGGCTCACTCACTTCATGCGTGCCCGCTGCATTGAAGCAGACCAGGCGTGCATCGGCATTGACGTCGGTGACCCAGGAAACAGTGACCAAACTATCCGTCACCTTCAGTACTTCGACTGCCGACATAAAATGAGGATCGCCCTGATGGCCTCGCACTTTGGTGCGGAAGGACATGATTTCACTCATTGCCAGATTGCCCTGCACATCGGCCGTTTGGACCCGGAAGTAATAAATCGTGTCGGGCACCAGTCCGGTGACGGGCAGATTATGGAAGGTTACCAGGCCATTTTTGGTTTCCACTTGATTCATCGCAGTGGGAGAGGTGCCGATGACCAGGCGTGTGGTCGCCGGTTCGCTGGTATCCCATCGGATCACCACGCTTTGATGCGTGATGTTCTGAATCAGGGGGCTGCCAATGATCACCGGCGGTGTAGTATCCGGTCGCGCCAAGGTAGTGAAGCTGATCGGCAGGCTGGTGGTCGGGCCGTTGCCATGACGATCTGTTGACGAAACCGTAAGGGTATAGGTGGTTTCGGGTGTCAGATCGGTCAAGGGCATGGAGTGCTGCGTGACATAATTGCCATCAGTGACCACGTGATAACGTACCCCGTCATTGTAAGAAACGCCGCTGGTGGATGCCTCATCGGTCGTCCAAATGACCGTCGCGGTGGTATCGGAAATATCAATGACCATCGGAATCAGTTGGATTACCGGTGGCGTGACATCGGGCACCGGCAAGGTGGTGACCACCAAGGGTCGGCTCACGGTCGGTCCATTACCTTTGCCATCACGCACTTCAGCGACGACGGTATAAGAAGTATTAGGGGTTAAACCCTTCATGACCAACTGGTGGCAAAGCGCCAGTTCTGGCAGCTCGTAGGGCTCGCTATCCAGCAGGATAAAGCCGGTAACGGGTTCGTCGGCACAGAGGTTAACGGTAAACTCATTGTGCGTAATATTCGACGCGAAAGGCCCTTCAAGAATCAACGGTGCTTTCAAGTCAGGTAACCCCAAGGTCGTGAAGCTCGCGCTTGAGGTTGCAGTGGCGCGGCCATCTTTATCTACCGAATGCACATCGGCCACGTACAGGGTCAACGGGTTCAAACCCGTCAGCACGACACTATGCTGGGTGGTCAGCGGGGTGTTTTCATAACGTCGACCATTGGACAAATCCACCACACTGGTGCCGGGTTTATCGGTCAACCATTCCACCACCGCGGAATTATGCGTGATGTGTTTGACCACTGGGCCCGCAATAATTTTCGGTGCGGCGAAGTCGCTGTGGATCAGCCAGATGTCTTCACTGGTTTCCTGAGTGATCAGATGCTGGACTTGGGTATTCGCAAACCCTGAGCCCTCAGGTGGCACGACTGAAACATCCGTTTCCTGGTGCGTAAACAGGCCAAAGGCAAAGGTCCCGTTGCGGGCGGTAATAGCATTGCTATGCGCGCCGTCGCCATGGTTTTCCATGTAATAGCTGATGGAGTTTTTCGTATGGGCATGATCCACGCGCAATTTGACACCGGGCACGATAACGCCGTTCACATCCATCGCTTTCCCGGATAGAACCGACATCGGCAGGATCACAGTTGTTGTCGTATTAGTGACGACGCTGATGTGCTTGGGTTGGTAATATACCGCGGCGAAGTCAGGCACCGGATAGGACGGTCTAACAGCGATCCCGTCAACGTGATTCACCGCTTGCAGATAGGGCCGCAATTGGTAGTCGCCTGCGGCGACTTTGAACTCGAAGTAGCCGTTGGCATCGGTCAGCACCGGCGTATCGGCGAGCTGGCGATTGCTCTGGTTGTGCACAGTGAGCAGGGTTCGGTCGAGCGGGTTGTTCTGCGCGTCTTTCAAATACCCAGACAGTGTGAAGGGCTGCGCCAGCACAAAGGTATCCGTGGTGTCCGCCGTGATGACGTAATCGCGCACGAGCGTTGCGCTAACGACTTTATTAGCGAGCGGCGGCACAAAATTAATGTCAAACGACTGCTCAGTAAACAGCGCCAGAGCAAATTCACCATTGGCATTGGTCAAGGCTCTGGTGACTGCCGAAGTGCCTTGGCTTTCCAGATAGTAGCCCGTGTCACCGCTTCCAGTTGACTTGTGCTCAATGTGGCTGATGGTCACGCGAGTGTTAGCCACCGGCGCGCCGTTCGAATCCGTGGTTCGACCACGCAGCACCGCCAATGGCAAGACGACGTCTTGTTGTGTCGCGCCATCGACGACGACGTCCGGTACAGCGTGTATAACGGTTGCGTAGTCAGGCAGTGGGTAACTGGGTCTCTGGCCTTCACCGCGTCCGAACGGATTGAGGTAAGGTTTGATCTTGTAACGGCCCGGTTCTACCTGGAAGCGGAATGCACCGCTGGCATCGGTATATACCGCCTGACCCACTTGATCGCCGCTGTCCTGACGGTGCAGGCTCAGTTTGATGTGATCAATGGCGCGTCCCTGGGTGTCTTTCACCATGCCGGAGAGCGCAACCCCTTCGACCAAGGTGAAGTTTCGGCTGGCGTCAGCGGTGATGCTGATGTCACTGATTGTCGTGACCGCCAGATCTGTGCGATTGGCCGGTGGGGTCAACAAAATGTCCACCGCCTGTCCAGTGAACAAGGCGAATTTGAAGTTGCCGTTCGCATCGGAAAGCGCGTTACTGGAGGCGTGGGTCGCGTGATTTTCAAGATAGTAATCTTGGCTCGTGCTGGAGAACTGATGACGGATCTTCAGTCCAACGCCGGCCACCGGACGACCTTGGCTGTCCCGCGTTTGCCCCGTAAGTAGGGCAAAGGGCAGGGTGACATTCAGGGACTGGTTTGCACTCACCTGAATATTTTGCGGGTGATGGAACACGGCCGCATAATCGGGCACCGGATAGGTAGGCAGGATTGGGCTCGTTCCGACCTTGCTCATCGCCGGATTAAAGACATCCATCAGCGGGCGCAGTTTGTAGGTGCCGGGCGCAACGGAAAATTCAAAATAACCGCGCGCATCGGTGCGAACACTATTGCCGACCTGATTGCCGTTGCTTTGCTGGTGCAGGCTAACCTGCACATTATCAATGACTCTACCCTGACTATCTTTGAGATAGCCTGACAACTTCAAGGCATCGCCGATCAAGGTAATCAAATGCACCACGTCACGATCAGCCACGCGAATGGGCTGCAGAATCGGGCTGCTCAATCCGCTGTTGGCGGGTGGCGTGACACCAATAAAGTAGCTGCCGGCGCGCATATTCTTGAACAAATAGGCGCCATCGGAGAGGGTGGTGATTGAACGCAAGAATTGCTTCTGGCTATCATAAATCGCCACTTCTGCGCCGGTCACTGGCGTCCCTTCTCCGGTCACGATACCACTGAGGCTGATGCCGACTACGGGCACGGCCGGTGGAGCCGGAACAATGGACGGAATATCGCACGCGTCACCGATGCCGTTATTATTGCGATCGGCTTGATCTGGGTTTGGCACCAGGGGGCAGTTATCGACATGGTCTGGAATGCCATCGTTGTCCCGATCATTGTCAACCACGGGTGGCGTATCGCAGACATCACCGATACCATCATTGTCACTGTCAGCCTGGTCGGGGTTAGGAATCAGCGGGCAGTTGTCATCAACGTCCAGAATCCCATCATCGTCATAATCATCGTCTGAGATAGGCGGCGCGTCGCAGGCATCGCCAATTCCATTGTTGTTGCGATCGGCTTGATCGGGGTTATAACTCAGCGGACAGTTATCGAGGTCATCTCGCACACCGTCTCTGTCTTTATCTTTTTCGGGCAAGGGGGGCGCATCGCAGGCATCACCCAGGCCATCCTTGTCGCTATCGCGTTGGTCGGGGTTGGGCACCAGCGGGCAATTGTCGACATCATCCAGAATGCCATCGTTGTCTGTATCATTACGCGAGCCGTCTGGTGCGTCACAGGCGTCACCGATGCCATCATTGTCGCTATCGCGCTGATCGGGGTTGGCGACCAAGGGGCAGTTATCGTTATCGTCGAGAACGCCGTCATTGTCCTGGTCTTTATTCGGTGATGAGGGGGTGTCACACGCATCACCGATGCCATCGTTGTCACTGTCACGCTGGTCGGGGTTTGCATTCACCGGGCAATTGTCGATGTCGTCGCGGATGCCGTCTCTGTCAAAGTCATTGTCGATCGCATCGGGCACGTCACAGGCATCGCCCAGTCCATCATTGTCGCTATCGCGTTGATCAGGGTTCGGCACCAGCGGGCAGTTATCTAACTCATTAGGAACGCCATCGTTATCAAAATCTTTGTCGAGATGTAAGGTGGTGAAGCTCACGATCTCACTGGTGGTTTTTTTACCGAGGATATTGAATGCATCCACGCGCAGATAATACGTGGTGTTGGCATCCAGATTCTGCAAGTTCAGACTATGCTCGCTCAGATTCTGATTGGATGCGCGGCGATCCACCAAATTGCTGGCGACTTTGCCGTAACGCACCAGACCGGTAGACGGTTCCGCCGTTTTCCAGCTGACGGTCGCACTATTTTCAGTAATATTGCTGACCACAGGCAGCAGGGTGAACGAAGGCTCTGGGATACTTGCAGGCGCAACCGTCCTGAAGTTACCGCTCGGGCATTGCGTTTGATTGCCTGCGATGTCAGTCAGGGTCACCTGCTGCGCGTATTCCGTTTCAGGGACTAGGCCGGTCAGCAATAATGAGTCCTGCATCGCGGGTTTCAGCGTGCCGCTTTGCAGCCAGTCTGTCTGATTCACCGGACGATAATTGACGACCGCGGTAGTCAGTTCATTCGATTTCCAACTAATTTGTGCGGAGTCAACAAAACCGGTCGCCGTTGGCGCAGGGCTGCAAACGGGCGCTTGTGTGTCCGGGATTCCTAAGGTCGTCCCTTTGATCGGGGCATTCACTTGATTGCCGTTGCCGTCAGATGAATAGACGCGGCAGGAATAAATGGTGCTAGCACTCAAACCACGCAAGGTCAGCAAATGCGATGTCACACGCGCCGGATCACTCACTTCGAAGGTGACTTTTTCAGCCGGTGGTGGTGGAGGAGGCGTCGGCAGTTCGGTACTGTTATCGAACTCGATATTCAGCAACAGATTCGGTGAGCCATTCAAGCCACTGATTTTCCCGGCTGTCGCAAAGCCTGCAAGGCTTGCAGCGACCTGCGCGGGTTTGGCGCTCGGTTGGCTCTGTAAATACAGCGCAGCGGCCCCTGCTACATGCGGGGCAGCCATCGATGTCCCACTAATGGTGTGAGTGCGGCCATCATGCCAGGTCGAGGTAATGTCGGAGCCTGGCGCAAACAAATCGATGCAGGAGCCCCAGTTGGAAAAGCTGGAACGCGTGTCGGTGATGGTGGAGGAGGCCACGGTAATGGCGGCTGGAACGCGACCGGGAGAGCCCGAACAGGCGTTCACATTGGAGTTGCCGGCAGCGGCCACCACGGTGATACCCGCAGCCATGGCTTTTTCAACGGCGGCATCCAGCGCGGTAGATTGACCGCCACCCAAGCTCATGTTGATGACGGCAGGTAGTTTCGCGTTCGCGGAAACCCAATCGACCGCCGCAAGCACGCCAGAACTGGTACCCCCACCGTTACAATCCAGTGCTCTGACGGCGATCAGTTTGACGTTCTTCGCCACGCCCCAGGTCGCGCCACCCACTGTACCGGCGACATGCGTACCATGTCCGTTACAGTCAGAAGCATTTGCGTCATTATCGATAAAGTCCCAGCCACTGACAGCGCGGCCGCCAAAATCACTGTGTGAAGTGAGTATGCCGGTATCGATGATATACGCATTGACGCCGCTACCATCTAGCGTGTAGTTGAAACTATTGTTGAGAGGCAGGTGTTTCTGGTCGATGCGGTCCAGACCCCAGGTTGCGCCATTTTGCGTCGCTGAAGTGCGCATAACCTGGTCTTGCTCGATCAGCAGAACGCGAGGATCCTGACGCAGTGCGTGGATTTGTGCGGGGTTCATTTTCAGCGTAAAGCCGGCGACCGCATTGGTGTACTGACGCACGACTTGGCCTTTGACCTTGCCGGAAATATCGGCCGCCAAGGCGTTTACCGAAACCTTGCGATCAGCACGAGACTGGCCTTCCGAGAGGCCATAGTACTGCACTTCTTGCGTAGATGAAGCGGCGGGTTTGCCGCTCATTGCAGACTTTCGCACCACGTTCTTGGGCTGCTTCAAGACCACAATATATTGATCCTCGATCGCTTGCGTATGGGCGACCGAATAGAAGGGCGCCAGCTGCCCGCTGCCCGAGGATGTATTAGTCGAATAAGTCCCCGCTGCGCCCAGACTGCTTTGTTCTGCTTCGCACACCAGGCGACTGTCGGACTCAAGATTGGTTTCCCAACTGACGGTAAGCGAGTCAGTGGTGGCGTTTTCGATTGCCGGACCGCCGATGATTTTGAGCGTTATTGGGGCTGCTAAGGGTTTAAGCGTTCTAAATGTCCGCACATCGCTGGTGACGGTGTTGCCGGCCAGATCAGCAGACTCAACTCTGAAATAGTACAGCGTATCGGCAGACAGGTTGACGGCGGGCACACGGTGCGACGTGCTCAATCCGGACAGACTGAATGTTTGGTCAAGCGCATCCTTGGTCAAGCCCAGGAACACTTTACGCGAAGCGGATTCGTTGGTGGTCCAGACGATATCGGCGCTTTGCGCAGTGATGTTCTCAGCAATCGGGCCCGCAAGAATTTTTGGTGCGGTGGTGTCGGGCACTTTTAACGTGGTGAACTTGACCGGCGCTGATACTCGAGGACCATTGCCAGCGGCATCCGAGGAGGCCGCAACTAGGGTGTAAGTGGTGCTGGGGCTCAATCCACTCAAGTACATTGTATGTGAGGTAACGAGTGCGTCGTCTTGCAGTGAGTTGATGCTGCGGCCGTCGGTATAGGTGACGCCACTGGTGGCCGCTTCATTGGTGGTCCAGCGCACGATGGCGGTGGTTTGCGTAATGTCGCTGACCACCGGTCCGGTAATCACCGGCGGCAGGATATCCAGCTCAAATAGCGTGGTCACGCTGAGCGGCTTGCTGGTTACCGGGCCATTGTTCGCAATATCGGTGATCGCGACGACCACCGTATATTGCGTGCGCGGTGTGAGGCCAGGTACGACTAACTGATGACAGACCGCGGCATTACTCAGCGTAAAGTCTTTACTAACGCCGGTACCCGAGGTTGTCACGTTGATTACGCTGGTGACGGGCTCATTAGCACAGAACGCAACAGTGAATTTGTCGTAGTCAATCGAATGAATGGTGGGGCCAAGGATAAAGCGCGGCAACGAGGTGTCGGGTACTGCAAGCGTTTTGAAGTTAGCCGGCAGCGGAGTAGAAGTTAAGCCTTTGGCATCGGTTGATGACACCATGGTGGTGTAGCTGGTATTGGGGGTCAAACCGGTTAACAAGACTGAATGCTTTGTGGTCAAGGGATTCAGGGTGACCGTATTGCCGCCGCTTACCACTACCTTGCTGTTGGCGGGCTTGTCGGTCTCCCACTCGATCACGGCCGAACGGTCGGTGATGTTCTTGACGAAGGGGCCTGAAATGATTTTCGGTGGCGCCAAGACGATGGGTGGAATGGCGGCCGTGGTGAAGGTTAGGATACTGCTGCGCGTGATCACACCTTTAGCATTGAGTGCATCGACTTGGAATGAATAAGTCGTCGCGGCCTTCAGATTATTTAAAACCAAGGCATGCGCAGTTTTGAAATCCGGGGATGATTCAATTTGTGTCATCGTGCTAGCGCTAAGTCCAAAGCGGACCTGGCCACTGGATGCACGCGCCGTTGACCAATTAATCGTCGCGGTGGCTTGACCAATATTGGTGACAAAAGGCTGGATCGAAAATGCCGGTGCAGGCTCTTCTGGCGTGCTTGCTACCGTGCCGGAGTTAAATTGCCCTGTCGCACACTCGGCCTTATTGCCGACGGCATCGGTCAGGCTGACCTTAAATTCATAGTCGGTATTGGCGGTTAGACCGCTGAGGCGGCCCATGCCGGTTTTGCTGAGTGTCGAGTGACTGATCTGCAACCAGTCCGTCACGCCTTTTTTGCGATAGTTGACCGTGGCCGTCGCCAACTCATTGGATTGCCAGCTGACTTCGGCATACGTTACAAAACCTTCCGCAGTGGGTGGCGTCACACATTGCGGTGGGGTTGAATCCACTTCGCCCGTGGTCAATGCGCCAATGACTTTACTGGCGATGCGTCCTTCCATATCGGTTGAATAAATCACACAGCGATAAGCGGTATTAAATGTTAAGCCGATCAGCGTCAGCAGATGCTGCTTGCTGAATTGAACCTTGTTCACTTCACTGGTGCCGTTGCTCGACTCACAGACCATACGACTGTCGGCGTTTAGATTGGTGGTCCAGCTCAGGGTGATACTATTGCCGGTCAACCTTTCAATCACCGGCTGCGAAATAATCTCGAGTTCACTGGTGGGCGCCTCGGCGGTGCGGGTCACGAATGAACTCACGCTGCTGGTCGTTTTATTGCCGGCCAGATCGCTCGACTCGACCATAAAATAATACGTGGTGGCGGGTAACAGCCGGGTGACACTTAACTGGTGTTTTGTCGAAAAGCCGGGTGCGGTTTCTACTCGGCTCAGTTGTGTGGCCGAAGTGCCGAGGTACACCACAGTCGAGGAGGACTCATCGGTATGCCAACTAATCAGCGCACTATTGTTTGAGATATCTTCCACGAGCGGGCGGCCAATCATCACGGGCGCCGTGGTATCGGGGGCTGACTTGGTGACGAATTGTGTTGCTTGCGAATTGCTTGAGCGATTGCCAGAAGCGTCGGTCGAGGCAACGGTGAGCTGATACGTGGTACTTGCCACCAAACCGGTGATCAGGACGGAGTGCTCGGTCACTAGCGCGGTATCGTTCTGGACTCGGTAAGTGGTGCCATTATTGAATGAAACGGCGCTGCTGGCGGGCTCGTTGGTGCGCCACACGACGACCGCAGTTGTATCCGATACGTCGGTTATGGTGGGGCCGGCAGTGATTAGCGGGGGATTCAGGTCGGCAGCTGCCAGGGTTTTCGCCTGCACCACTCGACTGTTAGTGGGGCCGTTGCCCGCCATGTCGGTAATCACCGCAGACACTGCGTACGACTGATTGGCATTGAGGTCACTGACGGTGAGCTCGTGACAATTCGCTGGCGCGTTGAGCACGTAATCAACCTGATTGATCACAAACTTTCCGCTGACGGGCTCGTTCGCGCAGAAGGCGACAATGATGCGCGAATCCGTAACAGCAGTGACCGTAGGCTGTTTAACAAAAATCGGTGCTGCAAGGTCGGTATTGCTACCAGCGGTGGTAAAAGTAAAGCTTGCCGTTGTTGAGTAATTATTTTGCTGATCAGCCGCGGTCACCCTTGCGTTATAGCTGGTCGCACGATTGAGGCCAGTGACCAACACGCTGTGTTGGGTTCGCAATTGATAGTTGGTCAAGACTTCGCCGCCGATGATCTGCACCGAGCTGGTAGTCGGTTCATCTGTCTGCCACTCAATTACGGCAGAGCTTTCGGTAATGTTCTTAACGAAGGGCCCCGCAATAACTTTTGGATTCAACTGATCCACGAGCGTTAATTTCTGGTTCAGGTTATGCGAGTTGGTCACCGCATAATTTGCGCGCACTGATGTGGCAAACCCGCTGGCTGCGGGTGGGGTAAAGCTTAGGTCGTACAAACAGTCGTTAGGATCTGGGTAAAAGCCGGAAGAGATACAGGGAGCGGTCGAAAACAGCAGCATCGTATAGTTGCCGTTGGCGTCGGTCCGAACACTGCCATTGCTATGGCTTAAGCTGTGTTGCGACATTTCTTGCAGCGCACCGCGTTCGGGTCCGCGCCAGTGTATATTGGTTTGTATCGCCACATTGGCAATCGGGATGTCGTTACTGTCTACCACCTTGCCGGACAACACGACGAAATTGAACTGAGTATCGCGTTTGGTATCGCTGTTGACTTCAAAGTCTGGAGAATGAAGGCTGACCAGGTTGGGTGCACCGGTTAGGGATACGTTAGATGCGGCGAAATTGGTGCGCAGCACATAACTACCATTGGCAACTGTCCAACTGTAGGCACCATCTGCACCCACCTTCTGCGTTGTGCCCACCTGATTAAACAGGCCGCGTCCCATCACCTGAAACAGTGAAACATTCGCACCTTGTATCGGATTACCCTGCTGATCCTTCACCACACCACTGAGTTTGGCGGCATGCAGTGCAAAGGACATCGTTGACAGTAAGAGGGTGAGGAAAATCGCTAAGGGCCTGACTCGAATAAAATTCAACAGTCTGTCACGCATGCACGCTCTCCAAAGCGAATGAATCTTGTTTTATGGCAACGAAAAATGGGCGATAGGAAGGCTAAAAAATATCGCGCGGTGATCGAGCAAAGCTTGGATTGTCAACTGCAATTTTACAAATGCGTTGTTGTGTCATTCTGTGTGGATTTGTAGAGGCGTGTTTCACAAAAAGAATGGAATTGCTGAGGAGAGTGTGGCGAGCGTCACAAATTGGAACAATCAAACTGGACGGTATAACTTGATAACAATGGTCTTCGTAGGCCAGTGACTGAAGGCAATACCCTAGACCCCATAACGACGCCACCACAGCTCAAAACACAGGGCACTCCACAAGAGGCTGCCATAATCGCCTTTACCGGCTTGGTGGCGTTGCCATATTTCCTTGAGGGCTCTGGATGCGAGGTAGTGTTGGATGCCTGCGTCCGGCGCGAAGAGCAGCGTTTCTGCTAGCGGGCGCAGCTCGACACGCAGCCATTGCGCCAGCGGCACGGAGAAGCCCATTTTTTTGCGATATAGCGTGTCTTCGCTGAGCAGAGGCTTGAAGGCCTCTTTCAGAATGTATTTTTTTTCATTGCCATTCAATTTCAGGCGAGAGGGGATTTGCGCGGCCAGGGCGAAGACCTCATAGTCCATTATCGGGGCGCGCACTTCGAGGGAGTTCGCCATGCTCATGCGGTCGACTTTAACCAGAATATCGCCCGGCAGATAGGTTTTTACATCTGCATACAGGATGCGCGAAAGGTGGTCGTGCCCATCGCCGTTGCGATAGGCTTGAATCGTGACCTCTGAAGGGTGGTAACCGCTGACGCGACGCGCAAAGTCGGGCGCCACGATTTGTCGCCACAAGGCATCGCTGCAGAAGGCGTTGGCCATGTAAAAGCCCATGTCAGGCTCGACCGCGAGGGTATTGATCAGCGTGCGGCCTTTTCGAAACAGCGTGTGATCACTGAGCTTGAGGGCTTGGCCCAGTGCCGGCAGCAGGTGCTTGCGCAGCAGCGCCGGCACTTTATCTCGCAAGCGATTTTCCAGTTGGTCCACGGCGTACTTCTGATAACCGGCAAAGGCTTCATCGCCGCCATCGCCAGCCAAGGCGACGGTCACCTTTAGTCGTGCCAGTTCAGAAACAAAGAAGGTCGGCACAAAGGAGGGATCGGCAAAGGGCTCGTCGAAGTAGGCAGCGATTTCTTCCAGGCGCTCTTCCACCTTACTGGCCACAGTCAGCTCGTGGTGTTGCGTGTGGTATTGTTCCGCGACCAGTTTTGCAAACTTGGTTTCGTCGTATTTCTTATCGTCGAAGCCAATCGTGCAGGTCGTTACCGGGGTACTGCTGTTACGCGCCATCAGCGCGACCACTCCGCTGGAATCGACCCCGCCACTAAGAAAAGCCCCCAATGGAACGTCACTCACCATGCGTTGTTGGGTCGCCAGCTCGATGCGCCCGAGCAGGCGATCACGAATTTCACTTTCAGACAGCTGTAGTGTGTGTTTGAAACTAAGATCCCAGTATGCGCGGATCTTGATTTCGCCACGTTGGATCGTCATCAGGTGCGCGGGCGGCAGCTTGTGAATGTGCTTGAAGACGGTTTTCGGATCGGGGATGTATTGGTGGCAGAAAAAATCGT
This sequence comes from Oleiphilaceae bacterium, assembly GCA_041591755.1. GTDB lineage: Bacteria > Pseudomonadota > Gammaproteobacteria > Pseudomonadales > Oleiphilaceae > JBFHRI01. The sequence continues at coordinate 9,630 of JBFHRI010000017.1, read as the reverse complement.
AAATGGCATCGTCCCGCAGCGCCCGGTTTAAGCCGGGGAGGGTGAGAATGGCCTTGATTTCGGAAGCGAAGATAAACTGGCCTTGGTGCTGATAGTAATAGAGCGGCTTTTTGCCTAAACGGTCGCGCGCGATCAACAGGCGCTGCTTTGTCTTGTCCCACAGAGCGAAGGCGAACATGCCACTCAGGCGTTGCACGCAGGCGTCGCCCTCAAGTTGATACAAAGCCAGAATGCATTCCGTGTCGGTACGCGTGCGAAACACGTATCCTTGCTGTTCGCAATATTCCCGCAGTTCCAGAAAGTTGTAAATTTCGCCGTTAAACACCAGAACGTGTTGCTGGTCGGGCGAATACATGGGCTGATTACCGGCTTCGCTCAGATCGATAATGGCCAGGCGGCGATGACACAGGCCGACCATCTCGTCTAGGTACTCGCCTCCCGCGTCTGGCCCGCGATGATAAATGGCCTCGCCCATGGCGCGCAGTGTTGTTTGATCACCCGTTTTTTGTTCAAACTGAACAAATCCGCCAATCCCACACATGATCTATCTCTGCACCAGGTTTGCAAATGCCTCGGCATATTTACGTGCCATGCTTTCACCTGAAAATTCTTCATGAATAAACTCGCGCGCAGCGCGGCTTAGACGTTGTGCGGTGGCCGTGTTAAAAAGGGCTTCTTCCCAGTAGGTCTGCAAGGTTTGCTGGTCGCCATATTGAGCGAGCAGACCCGTTTTGTTGTGCTCGATCAGCACGTCAATGCCCGGAATATTGTAGGCGACGATCGGCGTTCCCATGCCCATGGCTTCCATCAGGCAGCGCGGAATGCCCTCGTCTGACGAGGTCATGACGAACAAGTCCATCTTGCTCAAGCGTTCCAGACGATCATTGCGAAAGCCAAGAAAATGTATTCTAGAGCGGCTCGACAAGCTATCGGCATGCTTTTCCAAGGCTGCGCGGGACTCTCCGTCACCTAGCAGCTCAAGCCTGATATTTGGATGCTTTTGGGCCAGCCGGTCAAACACATCCAGTATATGATCGACTTTTTTGCGTGGGATCAGTTGACCGATAAAACCGATGGTTTTCTCGTCATTTTCGGCTGGAGATTTTTGCTGGGCCAGTGTTTTCTGGCGTTGCTCTTCGACTTCCTTTAGATCGACGCCATTACGGATAAACTGTAGCTTCTTCTTTGGTACACCCAATTGCAGACATTCGTCATACAGTTGCTGGGACAGGGGCGCGACAAGGTTGAAGAAGCGCAGGCAAAAGGCCCCGATGCGAATGAAAGCCTTGAGCTTGAAACTGCTGGGCTCGCCGAAACCGTGCGGTGTGCTGACGCAGGGGATGCCCGTTCGCCTGGCGGCAAGTAGGCCCAGAATGTCCGATTTATAACCATGTGTATGAATCACATGGATGTTACGCTCTTTGATGAGCTTGCACAGCGCGTTGACCACGCTGAAGTCAAAACGGCCACGTGCCGGAATCTTGAAGGCTTCGCCATGGCCTTTGGGGTATTGCCGCACAATCTCCAGGTTTTGTTGACTGCCGGCCTCTTCAGTAACGGCAAGATCGCAACGCACTCGCTTGGCGTCGCTGTTGTTGGCTAATGCCAGAATCCAGCGTTCAGCGCCATAAAAACCTGTCGGGCAGATAAACTGCAAAACGTTGATGCGCTCTTGTGGCATGGGCTACTCCATTCAGGCCATGATTTTTTCTAAGGTGTATTGCATTAGCCAGAGGCTGAAAAACAGAAAAATGACCAGCCAGAGTAACTGCCGGGTGTTGTTATCAGCCAGGCTCGCATCGGCTCGGTGCGTATTCCAGGTGACTTGTATGTTACCTCGTAGCGCAGCAATGACGCCGCGTGCTGACATGTAGTTCACCAAAAGGAAATAATAGGGGTAATAGAGTGGAGCGGGGGGTTGCACGCCCGGCCAAAGAAAGCCACCCAAGGCCAGCCATAGGAATAACAGGCCCAACACAACGACGTAGTCAAAAAACGCGTAACCGGCAAGAGACAGCCCCACACTGCCAAGAGTGAACAGGGCTAGGAAGAAAGGGACCAACCAGCGCAATAGTTTGTGAGAAATGATCTCGAAGGCATAGATGCCTACCTTAAAAGGATTCATGACCGTTTTGACTTTCATTAGGCCACGAAAGCTGCGGTTGACGATCCTTTCCTTGCGGCGCCCTTCTTTGTCAAAATCCCCTGCGGTTTCTTCGAAGCACTGTGCTTCGCGATCAAAAATGCCACGGTAGCCCTTCGCGATAATTTGTAGGGGATTGACGAAATCGTTGATGTCTTCACGTGCCAAAGGCTCATACAGGGCGCGACGAATCGCATAAATAGCCCCATCTCCACCCACCACCGAATGTAAATTGCTCTCCATTTCCTTGAGTGCCAGCTCATACTCCCAGTAGGTGTTTTCACTGGCGGCCGCCGCGTTTTCTTCACCGTCCGTATAGAGCGCTGCGCCGACCACATAGCCGACCTCAGGGTCGTTGAAGTTGCGCACCAGCTTGCGCACGGCGCGCGCGTCATACATTGCATTGGCGTCAGAAAATATGGCGATCTCGGCAGTGGTCGCCGCAACCCCTAAATTGAGACCTGAAGTCTTGCCAAGGCGGCCTTCCTGGCGAATCAGTCGAATGCCCTGATCACTGTACGATTTAATGATCGCGTCGGTTTGGTCTTCCGAACCGTCGGAGATAAAGATGAACTCAATTTTGTCGCGAGGGTAGTCAATCGCCAGGCAGTTGAGTATTTTCTTTTCAATGACGGCGTCCTCGTTATAACAGCTAACAAAGAAGGCAACGTTCGGTTCGATCTCGGCACGTTTGACACTGCGGGGTTGGCGCAGCATGCTCAAGCCTTTTAAAACCAGTGGGTAGCCGATATAAACGTAGGCGGGAACCAGAAGGCCGACGAGAGTCAGGCAAATTGCAAGTGCGCTCATGATGATCCATTAATGTGAGCCGGGGCGTTGAACTCAGCCCAGCGGGCGGCGGCACGCTATAGCGATGAAGCGATAAACAGCGGAATTTATTAATTGTTTGCAGTATAGTCAGCGACAAATTAATGTAAATATCAGCGTTTACCCTATACTCGAATTTATCGTGGCGCCTCAGCCGGCGCCAAGGTACCCGAAGCACCCAGACTTAGGTAAGATAGCGCTCAAAAGATAAACCCCCGCCGGTTTCATCGCATTTCCAAGCTTGTTCTTATGTTCGGTTCAATCCTCTCGAGTCGCTGTGAGAGGCGCGGGGTGTAACGAAAAAACGAGCTAAGATGCGAGAATAGGGACTTTTGATTCGACAGGGAAAATTGCAGGAACCATGAATCTGTTTGAAATCCAATACACAGGCCTTGTCTCATGTTAGGACATTATCCTGCGCTCAGATTGCCCCGAGAAATGGCGCCGCAATTGGTTGTGGTCATCGATACGGAAGAAGAGTTTGACTGGAATCAGCCGGTAGATCGGCAGCAAACCGCTGTGAGCGCAATGGATTATGTGGGGCGCGTGCAGGACATCTTCGACGCATACCATATCAAACCTTGTTATGTGATTGATTATCCTGTTGCCTCGAAGTCTGAGGGGAATCGCGAACTTAAAAAAATCTTTGCCGATGGTCGTTGTGAGATCGGCGCACATTTGCACCCCTGGGTTAGCCCTCCCTTTGATGAAGAGTTGTGCCCGCGCAACACCTTTCCGGGAAATCTTGTCCCCGATCTGGAGCGACAAAAACTGGCGGTGCTGACCGACACGATCACCCAGGAGTTTGGGCAGCGGCCGATCGTCTACAAGGCTGGCCGCTACGGAGTGGGGCCCAACACGACCGCAATTCTCGCTGAGTTGGGTTACGAAATTGACGTTTCATTGTGTCCGCCGGTTGATTATCGCGCCGCGGAGGGGCCCGACTTCAGTGATTGTCATGCTGAGCCTTTTTGGTTTGGTCCGAACCAGCAGCTGTTGGAGATCCCCGTGACAGGCGCCTTTGTAGGTTGGGCAGGCAATCTTTCCAAACCGCTCTACAATTTGGGGCAAAGACTCAAGAAATTCCGGGCGCCCGGGATCCTGGCTCGCCTGTCGGCCGTCGACCGCTTGATGCTGTCGCCTGAAGGCTTTAGCAGTCGTGACCATATTAAGCTCACCCAGTCGCTTTATCGCAAAGGCGTCAGAACCTTCACGTGGAGCTTTCACAGTCCCACAGTGGTGCCTGGTTTTACCGATTATGTTCGGAATGAGACAGAGCTCGTGCGCTTTCTCGATTCCTTTCGCTATTTTTTTGATTTTTTCTTTGGCCAGTTGGGGGGTGAGGCCAGCTCACCCACGCAGCTGCGTGATCAGTTGAGGAGTTTATAGATGAAGGTTCTAGGAATATCGCCCCTGGATAAAGATGCAAATGTGTCGATCGTCGAAGACGGTCAAGTACTCTTTGCAGCGGGCGAAGAGCGCTTTACTCGGGTCAAGCAGCAAGATGGCTTTCCAGCCAAGGCACTCGAAGCGGCGCTCAAGTACACCAACACTAAAATCGAAGAAATTGAGTTGGTCGCTTATCCCTTCTTGACGGCCGAAAACGAACAGAAACTGATCGACAAGAATCTGGAAGATGAGAAAAGCTTTCTGGCAAATTTCAATCCGCCCGATCTGAAACCTTTGATTCGCGATGCCTTGGCCATGGTGCCACAGCGTGACAGCGCGATACATGGGCTTAAGAACCCGAACGAGATGATGGAGAAAAGCCTCCTGCATAATGCCTTCTATCGCTTATCCGGGGCCGAATCGATGCTGTCGAGCTATGCGGCGACACAAGGCTCCAAACAGTGGCGACAAAGCGCGCTGGAGTCTTTCAGACGTTGGGAAAGCGAGTTACTCAACGGTCTCGCGGGTATTGGCTTGGATGCCAAGGTGCGTCGTATGGATCACCATCTCAGTCATGCGGCCAATGCTTTTTTGACCAGCGGATTTGAGCGCGCCTTGTGTATCACGCTGGATGGCTATGGCTCCGGTTTGGCCGGCTCGGTGAGCGAAGGCCATGATGGCAAGATCAAGCGTCTGCACGGTGTGAATTTTCCCAATTCTTTGGGGAGCCTCTATGAGCATGTGACTTCCAGTCTTGGCTTCAGACCGAGTCGGCATGAGGGCAAAATTGTCGGTCTGGCTTCCTATGGCGACCCCAAGATTCTGAGCGATGTGCTGCTGAGTCGAATTTGGCAAAAGGACGGTGATTTCAAGATTGCCGGCGCCAATAGTGTTTATTTCTCGCGCTATCTGGCCTCCAAATTCCCCAAGATTGATGTTGCGGCGGCGTATCAACATGTGCTCGAAGTCGTGGCCACTAAGTTCGTCAAATATTGGGTCGAAAAAACCGGGATAGATACTGTGGTTCTGTCCGGAGGGGTGACCGCGAACGTTAAGCTCAATCAGCGTATTTTTGAGATTGAGGGCGTTAATCACATCTATGTCTACCCCAACATGGGGGACGGCGGCTGTGGGACAGGCGCGGCCCTCTATCACTCCTGGCCCGGGGGCACGCGAGAAAGTTATCGCAATGCCTATTTTGGGCCGGACTACAGCGAACAGGAAATCGCGGCAGCGCTAGATCGTAATGGCCTGAGCTATGAGAAGCCCGCGAATTACGCAGAAACCATTGCAAAACTCATCCACTCTGGAGAGGTCGTTGCCCGCTTCAATGGACGAATGGAGTATGGCCCTCGCGCCTTGGGTAACCGCTCGATCATGTATCACGCGCGGGAGCCGGAAGTGAATCAGTGGCTGAACAAGCGTCTGGGTCGAACAGAGTTCATGCCTTTCGCACCGGTATCTACCTGGGAGTCGCGTGAACGTTTGTACCACAATATCAAGGGTGCGGAGCACGCGGCCGAATTTATGACGATTACCTTCGACTGCACCGACGAGATGCGGCGTGAATGCCCAGCGGCCGTGCACGTGGACGGTACCGCGCGACCACAACTGGTGAAGCGAGAAGAAAATCCGGGCTATTACGATATTCTCAAGGAATACGAGAAGCTCAGTGGTATTCCTTGTCTGATCAACACCAGCTTTAATATGCATGAAGAGCCGATCGTCTGCAGTCCTGAAGACGCCATTCGTGCCTTTTTGGATGGTCGCCTGGATTACCTGGCAATCGGTCCCTTCTTGGTCAAGTCGCCTAACGCCGCTGAGTCTTGAGTAAGTGTCGATGTTGCCTGTTCAACGCAGCTGAGCTAATTCGAGATGTCGATGAGTATGACGATGTCCTCTCGCATGCAAGGGTCTTGGTCGCTGCTGCTGGTGCCTGGTCTCGTGGCGCTGGCGCTGTGGCTGCTACTGTTTTGGGACTCTTTATTGCTGGCTGCCCATACGTGGTATGTCTCGGAGATTTTTTCGCACGGGTTCTTCATTCTGCCCGGCGTGATCTATCTGATTTGGCGCGAGCGTAAACAACTTGCTTTTGCTGCATTGCGACCGTCTTATGGCGTATTGGCCTTATTGCTACCCATCTTGACTCTCGGCGTCTTCGGTATAGCGGGCGGGATTCAGGTCTTCGCCCAGTTTTCAGCATTTGCGAGTTTGTCGCTGGCTGTGTGGCTGTGTGTGGGGCATCGCGTTGCGCGGCAGCTCTGGTTTCCACTGTTGTTTCTGCTGTTCTCGGTGCCGGTGGGCGAAGAATTGGTTCCGGCACTGCAGCATCTGACTGCCGTTTTAGCAATAGAGATGCTCAGCTGGACCAGTCTTCCGATCTATCATAGCGGCTTATATATCGAGATTCCGCAGGGCAAATTTGTGGTGGCAGAAGCCTGCTCCGGAATTCGCTTTTTTATTGGATCGTTGGTGTTTGGGGCCATCTACAGTCACCTCACTTATCGCGCTTTTTGGCGCAAATGTGCGTTTATGCTGTTGGCCGCGACGGTGCCGATATTGGCCAATGCGGTGAGGGTGTTTGGTATCGTCCTTATCGGCTACTTCTCCGATATGGAGCATGCCACAGGCGCAGATCACTTGATTTATGGTTGGGTGTTTTTTGCGATCGTACTGGTGCTATTGGTATTGCTGGGCGAACGCTTTAAGGATGGCCCTACACTCGATCACGCTGCGGTTTTTGATCAGGCGGCCTGGCACCGTTCTGTGCCTTTGATGGTGCGGCCACTTTGGCTGATCGCCTTGTTGCTGCTGACGATGAATATTTGGGCTCAGTTGATTGCTGCAAGGACTGCCGATGCCTCTTTGGATTTTAATGAGGCAGCGTTGCGAGCACATTTTCGCATTATTGAAACCCCGGACTGGCAGCCTGAATTCAAAGGCGCATCAGCCATATTCAAAGCGCAGTTAGACACTGCGACGGTGCGTGGTGTCGATGTGTTCATGGTGCTGTATGCTTCGACCCGGGAAGGCAGTGAGCTGATATCCAGTCAAAACCTGTGGTATCACGAGAAACAGTGGTCTCCGGTTCGGCAGGCGACGACACAGGCTCAGGTGGAGGGAGAATCCTGGCCGATTCAGGTTTCAGTCGTGCAGGCTCCGAATGGTTTATACCGAAGTATTGCCCATGTCTACGTGTTGCCGCAGGGCGTGTTCGCCAGCGCAATCAAGACTAAATTGGCGCAGACACTTGAAGTGGTGGGCGGAGATGCCGGGGCAGGGGCTGTGATCGCCCTTTCGGTACGTCATCGACATGATGATTTTGCCACGGTTTCGGAGCAATTGGCGCAAGCGTTCGCGCAACATGGGGCGACTTTGAAACAGGGGATTCCGTGGTAGTTTTTCGTAACGGCGAATTAGCGACGCTGCCGTATGACTTTGGCGGGGTTTCCGGCAACGATTGAGTAGTCAGGGATGTCGCGCGTAACGACTGAGCCTGCGCCGATAATACATTTTGCGCCGACATTGGCCATGATGATGGAGCCGTTGCCGATCCAGCAGTCTTCACCGATGCTAATTTTTTCGAAATGTCCGCCTTGCTCCTGGATCGGTGTGTCGAGATCGTCAAAGTTGTGTTGACCTTTGCCACTGAGTACGTGGACACCGCTGCCAAGTAACGTGGCGCGGTCGATACGGCACAAGCCAATATTGCATTGCGGCCCGATATAAACCCCGTGTCCGACTTCAGTGCCACGATGAGAAAACAGGACATTGAATCCAATCAGGCAGTCGCTGGCGCAGGCGGACATGGCAAAGCGAAAATAGTTCTTGCGTAGGAAGTTGCCAGTTTTGCCGGGAAAGAGACTCAAAAACTGGGCGCAAGCGACGAATACGGCGTCGGACTGGACCCCTGAGCGCCGCGCCAGGTAATCCAAGACTAAAACAGGGGAAAGGAGCAGGATGCATAGCAGATCTGCTGTTTTCTTTAACAACGCTTTCATGATGCGGCAAAGGCTCCCGTGAGGCACTCATTGAGAAGTTTGGAAAAAACATGACAGCAAAGGGCCCGATGAGACAAGGCATGACGCATGCCATGACGATCGACGTCGAAGATTACTACCATGTTGCGGCCTTTGCCAGGGTCATTCGGCCCAGTGAGTGGGAGCACTATCCCTCGCGCGTGGTTGCCAATACGCAGCGTCTATTGAGCGTGTTTGAGCGTAAGCAGATCCGTGCCACATTTTTCATCTTGGGATGGGTCGCCGAGCGCTTTCCGGAACTGGTGCGCGAGATAGATCAACGTGGACATGAAATTGCTTCTCACGGCTACAGTCATCAGTTGGTCTACAGCCAGACACCGGAAGTTTTTCGCGAAGAAACGCGAAAGAGCAAAAGCTTGCTTGAAGAGATAACGCAAAAGCCTTGCGAGGGCTATCGCGCGGCCAGCTATTCGATCACCGCCAAATCGCTATGGGCTTTAGACATTCTGGCAGAACTGGGGTTTAAGTGGGACTCCAGTATATTTCCAGTGCGACATGACAACTACGGTATGCCCAACAGTCCCGAAGCCCCTTACCGCATCCGCTTGGCATCCGGGGCTTCCTTATTGGAATTTCCACTGACCACTGCCAAACTGGGCGGCTTATCTATCCCGGCTGCAGGTGGCGGCTATTTCAGGCAATATCCGTATGTGTTGTCGCGTTGGTTGTTTCGGCGCGCAAGCCTGAATGAAACGCGCCCGCAAATATTCTACCTGCATCCATGGGAGGTCGATCCAGATCAACCTCGAGTAGAGGGGGCCGGTTGGTTTTCACGTTTTCGTCATTACACCAATATCAGGCGCTGTCTGCCGCGTCTGGAGCGTCTAATCGATGATTTTCAGTTTTCTGCGATGGGAGACAGCTTGGCGCAAAACGCTATTACGCGTGAACTCAATGTGCGAGATTTAGTGTGAGTCATATTCGATGGCACAATCATGCCGTGCAACGCGAACAGCGCGCGCGTCAGAAAAGCCAAAAGCCCTGCATGATTTGGTTTACCGGGTTGAGTGGGGCCGGGAAATCCACGATTGCAAATGCACTCGACGAGCGCTTGATCTCCCTGGGCCGACACACCTATCTGTTGGATGGAGACAATGTGCGGCACGGCCTCAACCGTGATCTTGGGTTCAGTGATGCTGATCGCATTGAAAATATCCGGCGCATCGGCGAGGTCGGCAAACTCTTCGTGGATGCAGGATTGATCACCTTGTCGGCATTTATTTCACCGTT
>JBFHRI010000016.1:0-22229 GCA_041591755.1 Oleiphilaceae bacterium | reverse complement strand
GAACAGAGCGAAGAATTCCTGAAACTCCAGCACGCCTTTTTGCCACACCATCAGGGTCGTGATGTCGCCAAAGGGGCTGAAGGCGCCTCCAGCGTTGGCGGCCACGACAATATTGATACAGCAGAGTCCGACAAACTGGGCCTGGCCATTCGATACGGCGAGCACCACCGCGCACAAGATCAGCGCGGTCGTGAGGTTGTCGGCCACGGGCGAAATAAAGAATGCCAGGATACCGGTCATCCAGAAGAGTTGGCGATAGCTATAGCCTCGCGACACTAACCAATATCTTAGGTCGTCAAACAGTCCGCGCTCCAGCATGGCATTGATGTAGGTCATGGCCACCAGCAGGAAGAAAAATAATTCCGCATATTCCAGAAAGGTATGGCGAATTGCATGTTCGACTTGTTCGGTATGGCCATTCTGGCTATACACCCAAGCAAGTAGAATCCAGATCAGCGAAGCAGCAACCAATACGGGTTTCGATTTGTGCAGATGTAATTGCTCTTCAAAGATCACCAGCACATAGGACATGATAAAAATGGTCAAGGCCGTGTATCCGACCCAGCTGTTGGCCAGGTTCAACAGCGTCCCGCCTTCGGCAGCGAAAGCAAAAGGCGAAAACACGAGCAAGGCGAGCAGTAAGGCGAAAACATGCATGGCGTTTGGTTTTCCTGTTCGATGGCGGATCAAGCGAAGCCATTATACTGCCCGCTTGGCGTTGACCCCATGACCCATGGGAAGTAGTTACTTGGGGCGTGGGGGATACTTGGGTGTATCAGTGAATACGCAAAAGAGGCGTTATTTTAATGATTCTGCGTGGCAGTGAAAGGGGGCAGGTAAGCTTTCCAGCCAATCCATTACGCTCTGGGCACGCAAATAAAGTCCCGCCGGTCTCGGTATGCTTGCTTGCGTCAGTGCGCGTGCAGTCCAACGATTGCAAGTATTGAAAGCATGATAACTGCCTTCAGCGCGATAGAATTGGCTGTTACCGTAAATGCCAGCACGGAGGGGCACAGGTTGATTCATCGGGTCTAAAGCAAAGCTGCCCGCCACAAACTCAAGCAATTTCTGCAGCGCCGTATCTGAAAGGCAGAGTCTCTGCTGCTCGGCCTGAGGGAAAACCTGCTTCGGCTCACCCCACATCGCGACCACATGCATCACCGAGGGGCTGGGCCAGAGCAGGGCTTGCAGGGTCAGACCCGAGGTGATTTCATCGGCTTGATAGAAGCCTTCGTCACCCCAGCCAATTTCAAGCAGCCGCGCTTGTGGGAAGCGTTCGGCTAGCGCGGGTATTTGTGCAAAAACAGTTTGTGCGGGCAACACTAAACCGGTATGCCAACCATGGCTGGTGACAAAGATCACTTGTGTCAGCGGCGGGTCATCGTCTGGATAGGCGAGGTGGCCGCTGCAGCCTACGAGGCAGAAAATGAGTGCCAATATCAATAAAATGCGCATGCGATTTATTGCCAAAATCTCATTGATAAAACGCCAAAACCCTTGGTTTTTGCGTTGACCGGCTTGCCTAGGGTGGGCAGAATGCCTGCGTATGTCTCAGGTAGCCGGGCCGTGTGCGCCGCAACGCTTGTGATGCATGAACTCATCCTACAAGAGAGTCTCATCTCATGCTCGATCCTATCATCATGTTCTTCCTCTTCGGTATCTTTGCCGGTGTCGTCAAATCGGAGTTGCGTTTACCCTCTCAAGTCTATGATTTTGTGAGTATGGTACTGCTACTGGCAATTGGCCTCAAAGGTGGTATCGAGGTGGCTAAACAACCGCTGGGGCAACTGGTACCGCAGGCCGGTGCTGTATTTATCATGGGCCTCTTGCTGCCTTTAGTCGCCTTTCCCATTCTACGCTCCTGGGGGCGCTTCAGTCGTGCCGATGCGGCATCGATCGCGGCGCATTATGGTTCGGTCAGCGTGGGCACCTTTGCCGTCGCCGTTGCTTATCTGACGACCCGAGGAATTTATTACGAAGAACACATGCCTTTGTTGCTGGTCGTGCTCGAAGTCCCCGCGATTATTGTCGGGATCATCTTGGCGCGAGGACTGTCCAAGGATATGCAGTGGGGCAGTGTGGCGCATGAGGTGTTTGCCGGTAAGGGCGTCATGTTGTTGCTGGGTGGTGTGGCCATCGGCTGGGCGGCCGGGCCGGAAGGTGTGCAATCGATCAAGCCGTTTTTCTTTGATTTGTTCAAGGGGATTTTGGCGCTCTTCCTGCTGGAAATGGGCCTGATCACGGCGGCCAAGTTGGGCATTCTGAAAAAATACGGCATCTTTATTGTGGTTTTTGGTATCGCCATGCCTTTATTCTCTTCGCTAGTCGGTACCGGTGTTGCCCTGTTACTTGGCCTTTCTGTGGGCGGCACAGCCATGCTGGCTTTACTAGCGGCGAGTGCGTCTTACATCGCGGTACCGGCGGCGATGCGTATTTCCGTACCGAATGCGAATCCGACGCTTTCGTTAGCGGCGTCGTTAGGTGTGACCTTTCCGTTTAATGTCTTGCTTGGCATACCTTTGTATTACGAAATGGCGGTGGCAGCGCACCGCATGATGGGAGCGTAAGATGAATAGCAAAACCCGTACTTTGTTGACCATCATCACCGAGACTTCGATTGAACAGTTCGTCTGTCGCGATATCGAACACTTGGGCGCGCGCGGTTACACCGTGACAGACGCCCGTGGCAAGGGGGGGCATGGGCTACGCCAGGCGGGCTGGGATGCGGACAGTAATATTCGCATCGAAACGATTTGCAGCCCTGAAGTCGCAGAAAAGATTTCAAGTCACTTGTTCGCCAAATACTTCGACAACTATGCCATGGTGGTATACAGCCACGATGTGAACGTCATGCGCGATAAAAAGTTTTAAGCCAATTATTTCCCTGCCCAGCATTGAAGGAACTTGTCGAATGATTACTCTCCATCACCTCGAAAACTCACGCTCGCAGCGCATCATCTGGATGCTCGAGGAGCTGGCCGTGCCTTACGAGATCAAACGTTACGAGCGTGATCCGCGAACCAACCTGGGGCCCGCGTCACTCAAAGCAGTGCACCCCCTGGGCAAGTCGCCGGTGATTACCGATGGCGAGGTGACCATGGCGGAATCCGGCGCGATTATCGATTATCTGGGGCAGAAGTTCAGTGCAGGCAAATTGGTGCCGGAGTACGGCAGCAAGGCCCATCAGGACTATACCTATTGGCTGCATTATGCCGAAGGCTCCTTAATGCCGCCCCTGTTGATTCGCCTGGTGTTCGAAACCATTCGCGCGCGCAAGATGCCGTTTTTCGTCAAACCGATTGCCGAGCGAATTGTCAATGAAACCATGCGTACCTTTATTGGGCCGCAAATAAAGACCCATTTCGATTACGTCGAAAACTACCTCAAGCAGCACGAATGGTTTGCGGGTACTCGCTTGACCGGTGCCGACATTCAAATGAGCTTCCCGCTGGAAGCTTCGGTGGCGCGTGGCTTAGGTGCAAATTACCCCGCCATCACGGCTTACGTGAAGCGCTTGCATGCACGACCGGCCTATCAGCGCGCGCTGGAGGCTGGGGGGGAATATGCTTATGCGTGAGGGGGAGTCATTCACCTTCTCGATCCACTGAATGGTGTGCGTTCGAAAAATTAAGTTTCTCCCGAACCCCATACCCGATTGGCCCTTTCTCAAACTACAGTCACCCCGCGGCTTGACCTTTCTTCCAACTCCAGTCATCCCGCGGCGCGACCTTTCTTCGAACTCCAGTCACCCCGCGGGATGACTGGGATGTGAGGGGATGACTGGGATGTGAGGGGGAGGAGCCTACGCGGCTCCCAAAAATCCCTAATCCATCACACCTTCTTCGTCTGACTTACTGCATTTAAGGGACGTCTCCAAATTCCGCTTGCGTTAGCATGACCTTCAGATCGCTTAAGGTCGCCATAAAATAAGGATAAGAACATGCTAACCAGTCATATCGCCGGCCGCGTGCTGGCCTGCCTGAGCCCATTGCTACTGATGGGCTGTATCGAAAAAACGACGGTCGCCAACATCGACGAAGCCGAAAATATTTTGTTTACGGCGCAGAAACAGCTGCTGGTGAGCGGTGGCCAGAACATCTATCAGATCACGCCCAAGGCTTCTGGGGGATTTTCTCAGCGCGAGTTATTCGACGGTAATTCAGACGTCGGCAAGTACGACTGCAATTTCACCGGCATCGCACAAAAAGGGGAGTGGGTGTTGACCAGCTGTCAAACGACCCGTTTCTTGATCTTTAAAAATAACCACCTCTTAGCGGCCAAGGTGACAGAGCCAAACTTTAAGTTTCGGGTGATCAGTCCGTCGAGTAATGACCCGTATGATGGGTTAAGTTTGCCCAATGGTTTGGCGTTCGCTCCAAATGGTGCGCTACTGGTGGCGGACTACAATTTATTTGCGGCTTCAGGGATTGCCCGCGTGAGCTTGGATTTTTCGGGCTCCTTACCGCGCATACTAAGTGTGCAGCAGAATTTTGTAGCGCCCAGCACGCATGGCCTCAAGTCACCTAACGGCGTGCGCGTTAGCGAAAACCTGCTGTATGTCTCGGATGCCAATAAGGTCAAACGCTTTCAGTTTGATGCGCAGGGCAGAATTCCGGAGTACGTCACGGAACGTCCGGGCGTTGTAGTGAAAAATGGCAAGACGCTTTGGTCTGCCGCCGGCGCTATCGTCGATGACATCATGCCCTTTTGTAATGGTGTCGCATTGACCAGCTATCTGAGCGGCCGCCTGCATTATGTGGCGGCTTACCGAGATGCGCAGGGTATTGAGCATTTTCCGGTTTTGTATTCGTCGCCGCCTTTCGGCTATGTTGAGCCCAGCTCATTGGCGCTGGGTGCCTGGCCAGGGGTGATCGGTCCAGATAAGCTGTTGGTGACCGAAAAAGGCTTACTTAATGCCGCGGGTAATAAGCTCTCGGTTTCGCCCTTGACGCTGGATTTGAGTGATCCGGGCATCTGCGCCGCCATTGCTGAGCTCGCCCGCGAAGCGGTCGAGGGCTAAAGCGAAAACAACAATAATATCCAAGCGACTAAACAGGAGCGACGCCATGATGTCGCCACAAGACCATCAGTCAGTACTGGCACTCTACCGCGCTGCGCGCGAAGGTGAGCATGCTTTGGCGCGTGTGCTGGCGGGCCTGCGCCACCAGCCACAATGGCCGCAATTGGCCGTGCATGTGCAGCAGGCCTCGCAACTATGTCAGCAGTTTGATGCCTTGCGTACGCAGAACGCGCTGCTGCATAGTCGCCTGGAAGACTATCCTGCACCCTTGCTTGCCATGACGCGCTTTGGCGAACTCCGTTTTGCCAATCGTGCCGCACGCGCCTTGGCTCAGCGCAGCGTTTTATTTACTTGGCAAGACGGCGTTCTGCACTGGCTGCAGGCGCAGAATGCGGAGAGGGTGGCGCGTGCCTTGCGACACATCGAGCGCGGATCCGTCATACAACAGACCTTGCAGCTGGTCGCGGCGGAGAGTGATTCAGGATTATTGCTGGCCAGCCTGAGTTGTTTCGAGTTTGAATTTCTGATGCCGCTAGATCTCGAACAGCACGAGTCGACGCTGGACGACGCTTTATTCTGGTTAGGGCTGCATCAGCTGAGATTGAGCGAGCGTCATCTCGATCTCGTGCAACAGCGTCTAGCGCTGACCCCTACCGAGCGCCAGATGGCCGCGCTTTTAATACAAGGCAGTTCGCTAAAGCAAATTGCGGCAACACGTTTTGTGTCTGAAACCACTGTACGCAAGCAAATGCAAACCTTGCTGCGTAAATTGGATTGTCATTCCCAAGAAATGTTGAGTCAGCACTTGTTTGAAACCGCTTTGCGGTGCTGGGTGAGCGGGAGTCCAATGTGATGAGTCGTCAGGGTCGTGAGCGCGCTTCGCAGCAAGAAAGCCAGCAGGAAGAGTGGAATCTTTACACTGCAGAAAACCACCTGGTATCGATGATCTATCGCTTTGCCGGTAATCAGAGCGAGTGGTTCCAGCTATTGTTGGGCTTAACCCACTGTTTGGCTGAGGCGGGGCCGGGGCCTTCCAACCAATCTGCGATCGCCCAGCGTTTGTTGCCGCACTTTAAGGAAGCCATCGCGATTTGTGCCGGCATGGCGCGCGAGAAAGGACTTAACCAGATGGCGCTGGCGGGTTTAGATCGGCTGGCCTTTCCGGCAGGGCTGATTGATTCCGAGGGGCGCATCCTTTGCCACAATCGTCCCTATACGGTTTGGTTGGAGCGGCAAAACCCGGGCGAGTGGTGCGAAGAGGCCGGGCGACTAAGGTATCGAGAGGCACAAGCTTGGCAAGACGTGTTTGCCGCTTCTGCAGTGACTAAAGGCAAAGCGACGCAAAGCTTCGGTGCGGTGCAGTTAGTGTGCTCGCAGGCAGATGACCCTGAGGTACCGCGTTTTTTCGCATTGCTATCGGATACGACCCAGCAACTCGATGTATCGCTGCTGCAGCAGTTGGGGCTGACGGACGCCGAAACCAAGGTGGCCGTGGCGTCCTTGCAAGAGGTTTCGGCGGAAGAGATCGCGCACCGCTTGGGCATACGGCCCTATACGGTGCGTGATCATTTATCCAGTATTTATGCCAAGCTCGGTATTACACGTAAGCCGGAGTTGATTCAATTTCTGTTAGCGTGCCAACTATTTCAGATTGATCAGACCTTGCCGGCGGCCTCGCTTAGTAATTTGCCTGAGCCCCACTTTCTGGTCCTGCGTGATGGACGTCGTTTGTGTTATTTCGAGCATGGCTCGCCCGCGGGGATGCCGGTACTGTTGTTTCACAACGTGATGGGTTCGGGTCATGAGTTGCCGCCAAACGTCTATGAATTAGCCTGCCGCTTGAATTTGCGTATCGTGGTGCCGGAGCGTCCGGGCTATGGTGAGTCGGATCCGTTACCGCGGCGCGGCCATGCGGATAATGCGCTCGATATGGAAGAGCTGCTCGCTGCCTTGGGTATCGATGAGGTGGTATTGATGGGGCATTCCATCGGTTGTATGCATGCCTATGCCACGGCTTCACACTTGGGGCCGCGCGTGCGCCGCGTGATTATGGTGTCGCCGATGCCGCGTTACCGTGATCTGATGGACGCCCCGCAACATATTAACCTGACGCTCAAGGCCACGATGGCCTGCGTCAAGTATGCGCCCTTCTTACTCAAACCCATCTTTCAGCTGATGATTCGCAATGATGTCGACAGCTTTCTGGATCGCAGTATCGAGATGATGCGCCCCGCGCCGGAGGAAGGGCATTCGCTACGCCATCGCTTGAATTTGCTGAAAGAAAAGCCTTATATCAGTGACAATCTTCGCCGCTCCATGAAACAGGGTATGCAGGTATGGGTGGAAGAATTGGAGTTAAACCTTAAGCCTTGGACGGTCAATCAAAGTCCTTATGCTCAATATGAGATTTGGCATGGTGATCTGGACCCACAAGTGCCCATCGCCTTGGTTGAGCATATGGCGAAGCAACTTAAAGCCGCGCGCTTTGAGGTCTTGAAGGGAGAGGGGCATGGTTTCTTGATGGGCTATGCCGAAGCGATTCTGGAGAGTGTTGCGAAGCCACCGCAACCTCTATCACCACAGGCCTTGCATGCGAACGTGTGCACTTAGCGCCGTATCGATGTGCGTCATCTCTGATACAGATTGTTGCGGCGCCTTAGCTTTCCCAATCGCTCAAGGCGACATATTGGGCCAAGGTTAAGTTTTCCGGGCGTAACTTAGGGTCGATCCCGAGTGCGCCGATTGCTTCTTCGGGCACCACGCCTGCCAGCGCATTGCGAAGGGTCTTGCGGCGCTTAGTGAAGGCGCCGGCAATGACTTGTTGTAGCCGTTGCACCGAGCGTGCCGGGTGCGGCAGTTGCGCGTGAGGCATCAGCCGTACGATGGCGGACTCGACCTTGGGTGCCGGGTCGAAAGACTCTGGGCCAACGATAAACAAGGGCTGGACCTTGCAATAATATTGGCACATTAAACTCAGTCTCCCGTAATCACCGGTGCCCGGCGTTGCCGCCATACGCTCCACCACTTCTTTTTGCAGCATAAAATGCATGTCTTTGAGGTGATGGATGTTTTCCAGCAAATGAAAGATCAGCGGTGTAGAGATATTGTAGGGCAGGTTGCCGACCACGCGTAACGGATGTTCAGCATCGCACAAGGTATTGAAGTCGAACTTGAGGGCGTCGGCCTCATGAATTTTGAATTCCGGGAAGTTGAAAAACTTGGTGCGCAGGATCGGGATCAGGTCGCGGTCCAATTCAACCACTTGCAGCTGTCCGCCGCAGGCTTCCAGCAAGGGTTCTGTCAGGGCCCCCAAACCGGGGCCGATTTCGACCAAGCGGTCGCCGGCTTTGGGATAAATGCTTTGAACGATGCGGTCGATCACCGCGGCATCATGCAAGAAATTCTGGCCGAAGCGTTTACGGGCCTGATGTCCGGGTTTTTTAGCCATGTGGGCGCTCCCTGGCGCTGATCATCTGACGTGCAATATTGAGGGCTACCTGCAGACTGCCTGGATCAGCCCGGCCACTGCCGGCTAGGTCCAGCGCCGTACCGTGATCAACCGAGGTACGAATGATCGGCAGGCCAAGCGTAATGTTGACCGACTCACCAAAACCCGCATATTTCAGCACCGGCAAACCTTGGTCATGATACATGGCCAGCACGGCATCGGCGTGCTCCAGATACTTGGGTGTGAACAAGGTGTCTGCCGGTAAGGGGCCGCTCAGTTGCACATTGGCACGGCTAAAAGCCTGCATCACCGGTTGAATGATCTCGATTTCCTCGCGGCCCATGTGGCCGCCTTCTCCAGCATGGGGATTCAAGCCGGCGACCAAAATGCGGGGGCGCGCAATGCCGAATTTTTGCTGCAGATCGTGGATTAAAATTTCCAGGGTGTGCTGCAGGGCGTCACGCGTGATGGCTAACGGCACGTCTTTCAGAGGGAGGTGTGTGGTGGCCAAGGCGACCCGCATGTGGCGATTGGCCAGCATCATGACCACCTGCTCGACACCACAGCGCGCTTGCAGATGTTCGGTGTGGCCACTAAATGGGATGCCCGCGTCATTGATGATACTTTTCTGCAAAGGCCCGGTGACCAGGGCCGAATAGTGTCCGGCCAGGCAGCCATCAATCGCATGATTAAGACACTCGAGCACGTAGTGTGCGTTGGCCACGGCCAGTTTTCCGGGGGTGACCGGCACCCGCAGCGGGATGTCGTGTACATATAGCACGCCGGACGCGACGTTAGCGCCATTCGATGCGGCCGCAGCGCGCACTTCCAACGGTAGACCTAACTGAGCAGCGCGGGCTTTGATTAGTTCGGCACTGGCCACCACCACAATGTCGCTCGGCAGGCCCTGCTGTGCCAGTTGAATAATCAGGTCGGGACCAATCCCGGCGGGCTCACCTGGGGTTAGCGCCAGCAAGGGCTTAGCTGTTGACGGCGTTGTCATCGTGCGCTTGTTCGCCCTTGATTTCGATATAGGACTCGCCTTTGACTTCCAGCAACCAGTTAGACAGTTCTTCTTCAAACTTACGACGATGCAGAATCTGGCGAGCTTGGTTGGTCAGCATTTCAGCGCCGACATCCTGCTGACGACGCTCGGTCACCTGCAGGATGTGCCACCCAAACTTTGATTTGAACGGTGCGCTGACTTCACCGGTCGGGGTATCCTTCATGACCTCTTCAAACTCCGGAACCATTTGGCCGGGGCTGACCCAATCCAAATCGCCCCCATCGATCGCGGAGACCGCGTCGTCGGAGTTGGCGCGCGCCAGTGCCGCGAAGTCCTCGCCCTGGCGAATCCGCTCATGCAATTTGTCAATCATCGCACGCGCTTCTTCGTCGGTGCGAATGGCATTGGGTGCAATCAAAATGTGACGCGTGCGTGCTTGTTCGATGAGTTGCTCGCGACCGGAGCGCTTATCTAAAACGGTCAGGATGTGATAGCCGCTACCGGTGCGCAATAGGTCGGTCGACTCCCCGATGTCGAGGCTTGGGATGATCCCTGCCGCAATCGAAGGCAGCTCTGTTTCTTTGCGCCAGCCCAAGACGCCACCTTCGAGTGCCTGCCGGCCATCGGAGCGCGCCACCGCAACCTGTTGGAAGTCCTTGCCCGCACGTAGCTCTGCCAGTACGCCTTCAGCGCGTTTTTGATGCGCTTCCTCTTCCGCGGGGGTGGCGGAATCGGGCACTGCGATCAGGATGTGACCGAGATAATACTCCGTACCGGATTGGGTGCGTCCCTCTTTTGACTTGAGGAAGTTTTCAACTTCCTGGTCGGTGACGCGGACACGACGATCCACTTCGGCTTGCTGTAAACGACTGATAATCATGTCGCGCCTGATCTGATTGCGCGCACTGACATAGGTTTCCCCTTCCAGTTCCAGCTGCTGCTCAAAGGTTTCGAGCGTCATCCCGTTGGCACGAATGATATTGTTCATGGTTTCATTCAGCTGGTCATCGCTGATGCGGATGCCGCGTGCATCGGCCATTTGCAATTGGATGCTCTCCAGGATCAGCTGCTCGAGTACACGTTCACGTAGCACCTGGGTTGGAGGCAGCTGGGTGCCCTGGTTGCGCAAGCGCAGACTCACGGTGTTCAAGCGGTGCTGTAATTCGGATTGCATCACGATGTCTTCGTCGACGATCGCGACAACGCGGTCGAGCAATTCTGTTTCGGCCTGTACAGTGCTGATCAACAAAGCGCTGAGCAGGAAAACCAGGTAAAAAAGTCGTGTCATTGTGTCACCTGAGGAAACTTTTAAAAGGCGCGTTCTTCACGCAGTGCATAGCCAGGGATGATCTGCTCCAAGGCTTCCTTGTCGGCACCAAACCCACCAATTCCGGTCAACTGGAAGCGCAGCAGAATGGCATGAGAAATTTCTGATTTGTCATCCAGATAGGACTGACCCAGCAATTGCGCGCGCCAACAGCAGCTGCGGTATTCTAACCCGGCTAGGGTGCCGGTCGTGCGATTATTTTTCAGATCATAACGCCAGCGTCCGAGCACACTCAGCGATTCGGTCATGGCGATGATGGCAGAGCTGTCACTTTGTTCGATGGCATCTTCCGTGGTATTGCGATTGGAGACATAACGCAGGCCAAAGTTCACTAAATTACGATAATCTTTGCTGTGCATACCAAAACCGAGGTGGGATTCCTCGGTAATCGCAAAGGTGTCGCTCCACAAATAATCTCCGAATACGCGAAGCCGGGTGGTCGGTTCGAACTGTGCCGAGGCTGCGTACTGCTGATCGTCCGGGGCTAGTGTGCGCCCCGCGACCTGCGTTTTGGTCTGCTGTAACCAGTTCAGTTGGGCGATACTGACGCGGCCCAGTTCGCGGCCCAGATCGGGTCGATACCAGCGATGTGTCAATCCCAGCGTGAGTCGGCTTTGGTCGGCGATACGGTCTTCACCGCTGAAGCGTCGAGCCGAGAACAGTCGCTCGTATTGAAACCCGAGCAAACTGCTATCGAATTCAGGCAACAGAGACTGTTCTCGGAAAGGCACGTAGACGTAGTAAAGTCGTGGTTCCAGACTCAAGCGATAGGGCGCATCGGCAATTCGCACATTGCGATCAAAATAGAGGCCCCCATCCAGCTCACTGATACTGATGCTGCGTGAGACATGGCCTGGGCCGCGGTAGTCCTGCAAAAAATAGTCGCTTTGATGCAGACCCACGGCGGGTTCGAGATAGCCCCATTGTTGCCGCAGCGGTACGCTCAGGCGCAGGGTGTGGATGGCGCGGCTGCCGATCACCTTATCCTGTAATAATTGCTCCGACTGTTGGCGGTAAAAATAGCTGTAGCGCCCGCCCATATCTAGACTCAAGGGCCCGCTGAGATCGCCATAGTTGAAGGCGAGCTCGGGCAGCGTTTGATAAGGCTGGTCGGCGGGTAGCAGGGTTTCATCCAAGGCTTTGGGGGATTGGATCTGTAGCGTCCAAAGCCAATTGTCGCGCACAATGCTGGATTGGAATTCGCGCCTCAAAGAGGTCGTGCTGCCGGTGTGCAGGCCGAGACTCAAATCTTCCAGGTAGTCGTTGTCGCTGACGGCTTCATAGTGCAGGTTGCCGGACCAGCCTTCGAGCACGCTGGCGAGGTTTTGGGCCTGATCAAAACTCAAGCCCCAACGTTGTGATGCGTGCAGGTTGCCCAGGTTACGCTGCTCCGTGGCATAAAACTCATCGGGCTCAATGCCGCTGACGGCCAGGGTGCTGTAGGTGTAGCTCCCCAAGTGGCGAAATTCCAAGGCATTGTGCCAACCACGTTGATGGATATAGCTGGGTGTCAGCGTGGCGTCCATATGCGGGGCGATATTGAAATAATAGGGTGTGGTGAGATACGCACCACTACCGGTGTTGGAAGAGCCGAGCGAGGGGTAAAGAAAACCGCTGTGACGACGATCATCAATGGGAAAGCGGAACCAGGGTGCATAAAAAACGGGCACCTCTTGGATTTGAAAGCGCGCATGGCGGGCGGTTCCGAAGCCGCTGACCTGGTCCATCTCGACCTCCTCCACCGCGAAGCTCCAGCTTTTGTCCTCGGGGGCGCAACTGGTAAAGAAGCCCTCGCGTACGCTTAAATCGGTCGCGGATTGGCGAAATACGCTCTCGGCCTGGCCGCGCAGGCCTGACGACTTGTGCTGAAAACTCGCATTGGAGACTTCGGCTGCACCATTCTCCAAATTCAGGATGGCATCGCGTCCGCGCACGGCCAGGTCGTGACTATCGATGCGGATTTCACCGTCGAGACGCACCTGCTGCGTGGTTTGATCCAATACGGCCTGTTCGCTGGTCGCACGATAGGGGCCGTAGTCCAGGGTCACCTCGCCGCGCAGAAAAAGCTGCCCGGCAGGGTCGTAACTGGCTTCATCCGCACTCATGCTCATCGCGCCATCACTCGATGGTGCGCTAGCACTCACCTGGGCGGGAGTGCGTGCACTTGGCTGATTCGGACAAGCCGTCGCGGCCTCGTTGGCACCGGCCAGGGGCGCCATGAATAAGCAGAATGCCCAGCTGCACCGCAGGGCGCGGCCAGTCGGGCGCCGTAACTGCATGGCAAGGGGCAAATAACGAGGCGGCGCTGCGGGAATTCTCGGCACGGGCATCTGCAATGTGGGAGGGTAGACTAGTCGAATACTAAATGGCCGGAAATGATAAACCCTGAGCCCTTTACTGTCATGCAACTTTTTGATTAGCATGCCGCTCTTGTGCACTCGCTCAAGGCTCCCGGCTTATGTCCGAAATCTCTGGTACCACGCGTGAGCAGGCGCTGCATGCCTGGCTCCAACACACCTTACAATCCGACCGCTACACGCTGACGCCGGTGTCCGGTGACGCAAGCTTTAGGCGCTATTTTCGCGCGACGCTCGATGGGACTTCTCTGATCGTGATGGATGCCCCGCCAGACAAGGAAGATTGTGCGCCCTTTGTGGCCATTGCGCGGCATTGGCGGCAACACGGGGTGGAAGTGCCGCCCTTACACGCTCGCGACTTGGAGCAGGGCTTTTTACTGTTGGGCGATTTTGGTGATGATCTACTGTTGCAAGCCTTGCGTGATGCGTCGGGGCAACCACAGGTGGCCGCCGCGAATCACTATTATGCGGAGGCCATGCGCGCACTGTTAGCCATTCAGCAGCTGCCCAAGGATCCGCAATATACCTTGCCGCCTTACGATCATGCCTTGCTGATGCGAGAGATGGCCTTGTTTCGAGACTGGCTGGTGACGCAGCACCTGCAGCGCTCTTTGAGTGCCGAGGAGCAGGCGCTCTTCGCAGACTGCTTTGAGGCGCTGGCGGCGGTCGCCCTGGCCCAGCCCACCGTGCCGGTGCATCGTGACTATCACTCTCGCAATCTTATGTGTTTGTCGGAAGGGCGGCTGGGCATTCTGGACTTCCAGGATGCGGTGCAGGGGCCGATTACGTATGATTTGGTTTCTTTGCTGCGCGATTGCTATATCGTGTGGCCGGCCGCTGAGGTCTATCGTTGGGTTGAGTCCTACCGTCAGCAGGCTTTGCAACATGGCTTACCACTGCCGGGCCAGTCTGAGTTTGAGCGTTGGTTTGATTTAATGGGTGTACAGCGCCATCTGAAGGCCTCGGGAATTTTTGCGCGCCTGTCCATTCGCGACGGCAAGCATGGCTACCTGGCGTCGATTCCCGATACCGTGAATTATCTGCGCCGCATTATGCCGCGCTATTCGGAAACGCAAGCATTGGGTCAGTGGATCGAGCAGCACATGGTCGCGCCGCTGAACTTGGCGCCGGAGCTGACGTGAAAGCGATGATCCTGGCGGCCGGGCTGGGAACCCGCATGCGGCCGCTGACCGACCATACACCCAAGCCCCTGCTGCAAGCAGGTGGGCAGGCATTGATTGCCTATCATCTGCAGCAGTTGCAGCGTGCGGGTATTCGTGAGGTGCTGATCAATACGCACTGGTTGGCCGATCAGATTGAGCGCGCGCTGGGCGATGGCAGCCAGTTTGGTTTAAGCATCACTTATAGTTACGAGCCGGAACTATTGGAAACGGCCGGCGGCATCGCCAAGGCGCTGCCCTTTTTGAGTCAGGGCGAGGCGCCGTTCCTGCTGCTGAACGGCGACGTTTACTGTGAGTTGGATCTGCAGCGTTGGCTGGCGCAAACAAGACTTGCGCCGGAGCACTTAGCGCGTCTGGCCTTGGTGCCGAATCCGGTGCATCATCCTGGCGGTGATTTTTGTCTCGACGTCGCGAGTGAGCGACTTGAATTGCCCGCTGAAGGTTCTTCGCAAACCTTCACTTACGCCGGCATTGCGCTGTTTCGCCCGGCTTTTTTTGCGGGCGTCCAGCCCGTCCCCACGCGTCTGGCCCCCTTGTTGTTTGAACACATTAAAGCGCGTCGTGTGTGCGGCGAAGTGATCACAGACTATTGGCTGGATGTCGGCACGCCGGAGCGTTTGGCTGAGTTGGATGCGAGACTTAGATGTGGAATGGGAGTCGCCTCTCAAACCAGTCTTAAACGTTGAGTACTTGTCGACCCTTAGCAGGGAGTGTATCGCTCCTCCCCCTTAAGAAGGGGGAGGTCGGGAGGGGGCTAGCATAGCCAATCAACGGCTGATGAAAAGCCGCACGATCAAGACCCTTCGCCAAAAGTCGCTTCCTGTGCCGCAGCCCCGTATAATTGCGCGCCTTGTTTGAACCTCTGGTAAACCCTTACGATGAATATCCGAAAATTCCTGGACCAGCGCGTGCGCGCTGCGATGAGCGCCTGTGAGGTGCCGGCCGATTGTGTCGCCGGTATCGCACTGAGTAAAAAGCCCGAGTTTGGCGATTATCAGGCGAATGGCGCGATGGCAGCGGCGAAGCGGGTCGGCATGAATCCTCGCGCGCTGGCGGAGAAACTGGTTGCGGCGCTGGATTTGCAAGGGGCGGCGGAAAAAATCGAGATTGCCGGTCCGGGCTTTATTAATATTCACCTGAGTCAGGCTTGGCTTGCCAGTGTGCTGGCGCAAGGACTGCAAGATGGCAGTCTGGGGATCGAAAAAACATCCGCGCCACAAACGGTCGTGATCGATTACTCCTCGCCCAATCTGGCCAAAGAAATGCACGTCGGGCATTTACGCTCCACGATTATCGGCGACACTCTGGCGCGCTTGCTGGAAAAGCTCGGGCATCGGGTGATTCGACAAAACCATGTGGGCGACTGGGGGACGCAGTTCGGGATGCTGATCGCCGAGCTTGAAGAGTCCATGGCCGAGGGCGCGCAGCCCACCTTGGCGCTCAAGGATCTGGAAGCCTTCTATCAAAAAGCCAAGGTGCATTTTGATCAGGATGAGGCTTTCGCCACCAAGGCACGCCACTACGTAGTGCGTTTGCAATCAGGGGAGCCCAAGGTACTGCAATTGTGGGAGCATTTTCGCGCGGTATCTTTGCAGCATGCACAGGAAGTCTACGAGAAGCTGAACATCACGCTGCGTCCCGATGATGTGCGTGGCGAGAGCTTTTACAATGACGATTTGCCCAAGGTCATTGCGGAGCTGCAGGCACAAGGTCTGGCACAGGAAGACCAGGGGGCGCAAGTCGTGTTTCTGCCTGAGTTGGCGGATAAAGAAGGTAATCCCAGCCCGGTCATCGTGCAGAAAAAAGATGGCGGCTACCTGTATGCCACCTCGGATCTGGCGGCGGTACGTTTTCGCGTCAATCAATTGCAGGCCGATCGCGTGCTGGTGATTGTCGATGCGCGGCAATCCTTGCACCTGAAGCAAGTGTTCACCTTATCTTACAAGGCCGGCTTTGCGCCGCCTCAGGTCAGTCTCGAGCATCATGCCTTTGGCACCATGCTGGGCAGTGATGGCAAACCCTTCAAAACGCGTAGTGGCGGAACCGTGAAATTGGTCGAGCTCTTGGATGAGGCGATCGAGCGCGCCGAGGCCCTGATCGCTGAAAAAGACCCGAATCTCGATGCCGCGGAACGTAAAGCGGTGGCGCGTAAAGTGGGGATTGGTGCGGTCAAATATGCCGATCTTTCAAAAACGCGAACCAATGATTACTTGTTCAGTTGGGATGCGATGCTCTCATTTGAGGGCAACACGGCGCCTTATATGCAATATGCCTTCGCGCGTATTCAAAGCATTTTCCGCAAGGCCGGGGTCAATCCGCAGAATCTGACGGGCGCTTTGCAGATCAGCGAGCAGGCGGAGAAAAGCCTGGCGCTAAAGTGTCTGCAATTGGGTGAGATGCTGGAGCAAATCGCCCAGGATGCCTACCCGCATACCCTCTGCGCCTGGCTCTACGAACTGGCGAGTTTGTTTATGAGTTTCTACGAGGCCTGTCCCATTCTCAAGGAGGGGGTCGATGAGGCGACGCAATCTTCACGATTGCAGCTCTGCCACGCCACGGCCGAGGCCATACGCACGGGGCTGGATGTGCTGGGTATCGATGTCATGGAGCGCATGTAAGCATTCGCCGAAGCGGCCGACACTTGCCCGTGAGGCCGCTAAAGTCAAAAAGTTGGCGCGCTACGTGTTCGCGCTTGGGCTGTCAGATAAACCAATAGAACTTGAATTTGCCTAATAAAAACAGAAGATTAGGGGCTTTCTCTTAAGGTAGCCAGTAGTGGCTCTCAAACACGGATCAAATCTTGCTTGTCGTATCGGCAATACCGTGTTGGGAGTCATACCGGATGAAACATACCAATGCCTTGGGCATGCTGATTGGCCTGAGTTGCCTATTGTTGGCGATCTTCTTTGCCGCTGATGATCCTTCCGCTTTTCTGAATCTGCCAGGCTTCTTGATCGTTGCGGGCGGCACGCTGGCCGCGATTGCGGCCAGCTATCCTTTGCGACAAATCAAAGAGGGCTTGGTCCAACTGATGCATTTGCGTAAACATCAGGAGTTAGATCTGCCGATGGAAATTGCCCGCCTGGTCAGTTTCTCGCGCTATTGGTTTCGTCATCAGTATCGCGAAATCGACCATGAGCTGGAAACGCTGAAAGATCCCTTTTTGCGCCATGGTTTGCAAATGATCCGAGATCAACAGAATCAGGAAGATATCCTGACCTTTCTCAATTGGCGCATCGCACAGTACCGAACGCGCATGGCCGAAAGCATCAATCTGTTTCGAGCCATGGCCACCTATGCCCCAGCCTTTGGCATGGTGGGCTCGCTGGTCGGCTTGGTGAATATGCTGAAGGATGTGGAGACGGGTGGTTTTGAATCGATGACGGCCGATATGGCGATTGCCCTGGTGACCACTTTCTACGGACTGATGTTGGCCAATCTGTTGTTTAAACCCATCGCCACCAAGCTGGAACAGAAGCGACAGACGGAAACTCTGCGCCTGAGTCTTCTGGCCGAGGGTATGACCTTAATCAACCAAGGCCGTACACCGGGCACCATCCAAGACACCCTGTTTAACATGGTGCGAGAAGCGGATGTCATCCAGGGTGGCGAAAGTGTTCCAATGCTGACCGCTAAGGTGAGTGTCTAAGCTCGGCCTGAGAGCGAGCCGCGAGGGTTATTATGAAAGCCGCGCCGATTTCTACGCAGTTGCAGAATCTGTTTTCGGATCGCGATGTCGCGCACGAAGAAAGCTGGATGATTAGTTACATTGACGTCTTCGTGCTGATGACCACCTTGTTCGTGATGCTCTTGTTTCTCAACCGGCCTGAGTTGTCGCACGCGCCCCTGTTGGAAATGCCACAGGTGGTCGAGAATGAGGGTATTTCAGAGCAGAGTTTGCTCGAGCAGTTGAATGCTTTGCCGGCGCCGGAGGCCGGAGAACCTAAGCCCAGTCGCCAGCAGGCGCGGTGGCAACAGCAAATTCGCGAAACCTTAAAAGCCGAACGACTGGAATCATTGGTCACTTTTGCTGATGGTCATGAGTTCAGTGAATTGGAAATTTCCTCGCGCGTCTTGTTCGCTTCGGGCGAGACGGAGCTCAGTCGCGCCGGCGAGGCCTTGTTGGAGCGGCTGTTACCCATCATCCGCCAAACGGAAGGCTTGATCTTTATCGAAGGTCATACCGACGATGACCCCATCAGCACCGAGCGCTTTCCCTCCAATTGGGAGCTGGCGGCTGCGCGGGCCACCGAAGTGCTGCAGTTCTTCGTGGGAGAGGGGCTCGACAAATCACGTTTTCGCGCAGTGTCCTACGGTGATACCAAGCCCTTAGCGCCCAATACCGACGAAGCGAACCGGCAGAAAAACCGTCGCGTGAATCTGGTGATTCAACGCAAGCACTCTTAGAGGTAGCACAAGCTTAAGACAACCCTAGCGCTCGTTATTTGAACTCGATCGGCGGTAGCTCTCCCGCCGGCGGGCGCGCTGTTGCCGCAGCAAGATCCTCGGATGATATCGCGTTATCTGGCCTTGCCAGCTCTGCGGAGGGCGCGCTGAACTGAGTAAAGGCAGGGTGCGGGTGCTGTGGAGCGTGCGCCCGCTCGCGCGCCAATTTCTCGGCGAAGGCGCGGCACTTGTCGGCCGTGCTCTCCATGCCCGGTAGCTGATCCATGGCGTCTCCCAGCAACTGATAGGCGGCCACCAGCCCAGGATAATCGGTAAAGCTTTTGTGCAGGCCGGTTAGCAGGCGCACACACAATTTCGGATTACCATGCTGCAGGCTCGCGGCGGCGAGTTGATGGCGGAGCTCCGGCGTTGCGGGCAGGTAGTCGGGAAGTGCAAGCCTGATTCGGGTCAGCATGGGATAGAGTTTATCTTGCTGCTGGCTTTGACTCAGGTGGGTGAAATAACGATCCAGCACTTCGCCGGCTTGTTCGGCGCGCTGTGGCAGCAGGCCTAAGGTGAAGTTCAGGCAAGACTGTTGCAGTGCCTCGTCACTGGGGCACTCCTGCAGCGCCTTGCGATACATGTGTGCGGCCTGATCGAAGCGTCCTTCTTTAGACAGCATTTGAATTCGGCTCAGATACTTGGCTGCGATGGGGCGGGTCGCTTTGCCTTCCCCAGTATCTTTCTCGGCGACGTAGCCCAGGCGGTGTTGATATTGAAAGATCATATAGCCCATCAAATGGAACATCACGATCAGGTAGTAGTTCGAGACGGCGGCTTGCAGGGTCAATGAGGCGAAGGAGTCGAGTTGCGCCAGCAGCATGTTGAGCAGTTCGACCGAGCCCATCATCAACATTAATATGCCCAATATCACGCCATAGGCGAGGCCGATGGCGCGCATAAATGCCAGCATGCGAAGTGGATTAAGGGCTTCGCTCAGGGATTCGGTCATGGCATAGATGATGATCATGGCCGGCGCCGCCAGGATCAAAAAAAAGCCAACGGCTGCGGCCAAGGCTGGGCTCACTTTGGCGCCGATCAGTGCCACGGCACCCACCATTAACAGCAAGGCAAAGCATAAACGCAAGACCAGCAGCACGCCGCCGCTGTAGGCACTGGTAATGCTGGGTGCCTGCATTTTGCCGGCTGCCGTTTCACTTAGACAGTTGAAACTGAATTGCACGATCATCCCGGTCAACAAGAGATAGAGTCCTACCATGACAAACCAGGGTAGATAAGCCGTTATCACTGAAAACACGGAAATCGCGACGATGAAACTGCCCACTTGCGTGTTCAAGGGATAGCGAAAGCTCTCGGCCAAATGACGCCAGAAGGGTTCGGTATCGACACTGGCTCCCAAGCTTTGCGTTTGTGCATCGCAGCGCAGGCAGCGTTCGTGCCTGCCGTCGGCTTCTACGTCGGTGCAGCTGGCACAGAGGTTGATCTGGCAATGAGGGCAAAATTGTGTGGCGGCGATACGGGGGTGGTAGCGACAATAAGACATCAGAATGCTCCCCGAATGTGGCGATCAGCGATCCCCTCGTAAAAGTTGCGCTTGTCTAACTGTTTGAGTTGCTCAAAGGTCAGCGCCAATTTGCGAGCTAGAATGGCCAGGGCTGGGTCATGCTCGTTTTGCTTGAAGTAGTGTCCGAAGAATTGCTCGGCCAGGTGCAAGTGCTCGGGCACGCTCAGTTGTAGCGCCAACTTCATCGCCTCGGCGGGAGGCAGCCAGTTCAAAAGTTCGGGCTCCTGGGCGCAAGCCCTGGCGAGTTGCGTCAGTTGCTGAGCGTCGTGCGGTTTTAGTGTCAGCAGCTGACGTAAGGCTGTCTGTGCCTGCGGATGGGCGGTGGCGCGTGCCAGCTGATAGGCCAGTGCAGCAAGCTCGAAGTCGGCACCAAAGTGCTTCTGGTGCTGTGCGATGCTATCGATCACTTTGGCGAATTGGCCTGCATCCATTTGCTCGTAGATGCGCGCCCTGGCGTCTCGTTCAGGGTCGATATCCTGATTTTCCTCGATGTAGTGTTCGTTGAATAGCTGGGGTCGCCAATAGTAAAGCCCAAGTACCAGCAGACCGCCGCAAACGAACCCCCCGGCGTGGGCCATAAACGCCACGTTGGAGTCGCCCTGCGTAAAGTGATTGAGGACTTCTTTCCCAATATACAGAGGTAAAATTAACAAGGCAGGGGCGCGGAAATAGCCGGCAAAAATAAAGATCCAATAGAAAAACTCGATGCGGCGCAAACGGAAGATGCCCAGGTACATGGCCATCACCCCAGAGATAGACCCGGACGCGCCCACCAAGGGGCGCAGGCTTTCGAGATCCAGCAGCGCAAACAACAGCCCACTGGCAACCCCCGCACATAAATAGAGTGCTAAAAAGAGCCAGGCACCAATCGCCGCTTCCACGGCAAAGCCGCAGAACACCAGAAATATCATGTTGCCGAGCAGGTGCATGAAGTCACCGTGCAAAAATTGGTAGCTAAGCAGCGTCCAGGGTTCAATTTGGGCGGGCGTCAGCCCTGCGGCGTAGACACTGATGGCATCCATCAAGGCATTGATTTGTTCGCGCTGGCGTCGCCAGCTTTCCCAGGAGTCGTTCGCGTCGTAGACGTCGAAGGTCAATAAGTCACTGCGGTGGCTGAGCCAGGGGTAAAACGCGCGTTCGCTAAGAATGCTAAATGCGAGCTCGTCTTCAAAGCCGTCTTCGCGCATGGCTTCATAATCGGCCAGCTCATCGTCGCGTTGTTGTTCTTTTAGGTAGGTGCTGAATGCGGGCCATTCTTTGGTGACTAAGTCTAGCTCGACGTAACGCTCGTAGGCCTGTTCAAATTTGTGCGCGTCCTTGGATTGGTAAACAAAAAATATAAGCACGTTGAGCAGTACCAGCGTGCAGAGCATCCAAGGGGTGTAGCGCCAGTCAAAACGTTTTTCGGTGGGGAGTATCAGCATAGGAGTCCATTCAAACTGCGATTGATGAGCGGTTCACGCGAGTCTCCAGAGTTTACATCAAATACTGTTTCCCTTGCCGTAGCAATGCCGTATTGTGTGCGCGATTTATCGATTCATCAGGAGCCTGAGTGATGCAAGCGAGCAGCGGATTTTCTGGCGCAGCGCGGACCCTTTTCGTGTTGGCAGCGTTTGTCATTGTGGTGGCGGGCATGCGCGCGGCCGAGTCGTTGATGGTCACTTTTCTGTTGTCTTGTTTCTTCGCCATTATTTGTGCACCCCCGTTTACTTATTTGCAGCGCAAGGGCATTCCAGGCTGGGCGTCTTTGATCCTGGTCGTGATCTTTATTGTCTTGGTGCAGCTAATTTTTATCGTGATCTTGTCGCGTTCCTTGGGGGATTTTTCGCAGAACCTGCCGCAGTACCAGCAAAGCCTACGCGGTCTCACCAGCAATGCAGTGAATCTGTTAGTCAGTTGGGGGCTCGACGTGCCGCGCG
>JBFHRI010000015.1:0-22568 GCA_041591755.1 Oleiphilaceae bacterium | reverse complement strand
CCCTTCGAAAGGGGAGGGAGCTACAAGACATAGCCCTAGATAGGTGTCGGTTTACCACCGAATCGGTGCGTCACTCGATCCTGGAGTCTCGCGCACTGCTTTTGCTGACGCCTCTGTACCTGTCGAAATGGGTCGCACAATATCCCCCTTCCGGATCGTGGCCAGTGAGCCTTCCGTGAGCCGCGCGACGCTGTAAGTGGCATCGGTTTGATCCACCACCAGCTTGGCAACGGCTTGCCCCGCCACCTTGATGGCAATGCCGGTATCGGGGTCCGTTAACGTACGGCCTTCGGTCAACAAGGCTAACTCATTGCCGACCTGCAGACGGGTTTGGCCCTGGTTCAAATAGATTTTATCGGCACCGGCAACATCAAGCACTTTCACCGGATACAGCACATCCATCACGCTGGCGGTGACCAACTGCGCGACCTTGTCCAGGGTTTCATCGGTGCTTTCGTCATGCTTGCGCACGACTTCAGTTTTAATGGTGTCGGCCCATTCGACTTTCTGGCTGGCGACTTCAATCAATTGATAGGACAGATCGACTAGATCGGTCATCTGCGTGTTCTTCATGCCATAGTAGTCTTTGTTTTCCGCTTCGGTTTGCAGCTTGTGAATATTGCCGACGATCATATAGTCGGCCCCGGCGACCTGGCCCAAACGGCTGGCTTCCGGCGGCGGCACATTATCTGAGGACAAGAGTGCTTTTTCGGAGGCAAAGTCGTTATTAAGTTCGCGATTGAGTACCAGAAACTGTTGGCTTTGTGTCAGATTGCTCAGGATGCGATCGCGCATGCGCTGGGATAACTGATAGGCACTACTCTGGGTGCCCTGGATGTCCGTGGCGAAAGTGCTGTGTGCAAAACGAAAAGGCATGACCGCGATACGCTTGCGCGAATCTTGACTCACGCTGGTTTCATGATGCGGGATTTTGGCTTTTACGGTGACGGCCCAAGTGCCGTCTTTGCCGCTGGGCTTGCTGCTTGAGCTAACGCTATACGAGTCAATATAGCCTTTGGATAGGGTAAAGATCTTTTCCTCAACGCCAATCACGCCATGCGTGCTATGGCTGAGATTGCCCACCATCTGTTGCAGGTCGATCCGCAATTGTTTTTCGCTACTGACGGTAACGCCTTGGCTTTGATTGACCGCATTAAACAGTGCCGCCGCCAGGGCTTCCTGGTAGGTTTCACCATGGCCGGTTGCGGTGGTTTCTTTGAGTGTGGTTTGTGCCGCTGCTGCCAAAGGAATCAAAAGCAGGAGCAAACATCTGATGATAAAATTCGCGTTCATCGTAACACCTCGTCGTGTGTCGCTTCGTGTTGCTATGCCTAACACTGAGTCAGGCCGGCTCCCGGTTGGCAGAGCAGTCAGGCACCCTCGTGGTGTGAGGGTGCTTTGCTTCAGTTCAGAGCGGTGCGATTAGAGAGAGAAGAAGGTTTTTTCGCCCGTTTTGCGAATTTCTTTCTCGCCCGCCCATTCCATAATGCCGCTTTCCAGATTCACCAGTTTCAGGGTGAACTTGTAATACACGTCTTGGGTGCCGCTGTTGCGCTTGACGATGCTCGACAGATTGCCATGCAGCATAAATTCAGCGCCAGTCTGACGACCAAAAGCCACGGCTTTAGCCGGGTCCACCATGCCGCTTTCCATTTGGAAATTCAGCTGTTCCTGCACGGCTTTCACCGCCGTCATATCCACAAAGCGGAATTTGCCCGACTTGAGCAGTTTGGTTTGTACCGAGTCGGTAATGGACTCAGTATCGATATGTTCGGTGGTCTTGTTTTTGATTTTATCGACGAACACCACCGGCCGGCTGTTGGCAGTCATTTGCACAATCGGTGGGAACGACAACAGATCATCGACCAGCGTCGCTGCGATGGTTTGCAGGTCGGTGGAGCCGAAACCCGTGGTGGTGGTTTCAACTGCGGTGGCGTCGCCATAGGAAACCTTGGGGCCAGTAGAGCAAGCAGCCAGAACCAGCGCCATCAGCACTACGGCCAGTGTTTTGAATTGCTTCATTGTATTCTCCTGAAAGTTAGCGTGTTAGTCCTGAACCAGGATGCGGAAAGATTTCGCGGTCGGGTTGGGCGCAATAGCCTGTACCGTTTTGCTCTCATAAGCGGTAATGCTCAGCGGTGTCCAGGGTCGACCATCAATAGCAATTTCAAAGTCGTCTTTGTCGAGCCATTTGAATTTGTAATGAAAATTCAGGTCACTGCGCGAGCCATTTTTGATGGTCACTTGCGCCTTCATCAAGTCGCCGGCATAACCCACTTTGGTATCAGCAATTTCCAGGCTAGCCGCCAAGAAGCCACTGTTGGATTCGAGAATCTGCTGTTTGTTGTTGCCATCGACTGCGACCGTGGCGGTCTCATTGACGGCGCAACCGCCCAGCAGCATCGCGCTGAGCACCAGGGGCAGGGCTTTTTTGTGGTAAGTATTCACAGTGCGCTCCTTATGGTCCTATAGGGTAAAAAACTGCGGTATCAGATGGTTATTGACGCTGACGACACGTAGCAGTGTCGTGCGCTGGGGACGCACCTCCAGCGTCACCTTCTGTTGCACAGTCGGGGTGCTCAAGGTCAGTTCGCGGGCGCCTGCGGGCAGGTGCAAGCGCATCACTTGGGCAGTGTTGGGCAGGGTGAGCCAACTACGACGGTCGGCACTTTCTGACACAATGTTATAAATGTTGGCCACCAATGCACCGGCCAGGCCGAGCTGATCACCCGACTGTTTTTGCATCTGATACTTGGTGATGCCGCGTAATGTCTGTCGGACCAGCATGGCAGGGATTTGTTCCTTCAGATCTTTGACTGCCAATGCACCGACGTTAACGATCGGGCTGGTCACGCCATGGTCGGTAAAACGCTCATCCAAAACCTTAAGCGGCGGGCTGTAGGGCCAGTTATTGGTTTCATAATACGGAAAGGCCAGGGCGATAATACCTCCGTCAGGCATTGGTAGCGGTACTTTGATTTCATTTTTAGCCGGTACAAAGCCTTCCTCAAACAGAATCACCACGACCCCTTCATCCTCTGCCGGCAGGTTCACTTCTGTCTCGACATCCATGCCCAATTTGTGTGAGACGCGTGCGATGTCGCGTTTGATCAATTCGGCATTAGGGTTAATTTCGAGTGCTTTCTTGAAGTCGATTAGGGCGCTGTTTAGCTCGCCCGTGGCCTCCCAGAAGATCGCCGAGCTGTAAAAGGTATAGGCGTTCTGAAAGGAGCTTTTGACTTCGCCCGCGATCGCATCCAGACCGACAAACTCGGGCGGCAGGCGGTTGATATTAATGTTTTCGGACGCAGCCTTCTCATGCGCTGCAGCGATTTCGTCTTCAAACTTCTCCAGCAGGACCTGTTGTTCGAGTCCGGCTTTACGAAACTCCACCGCGGCGCCTTCAATATCGCCCAAACCCCAGTAATTGAAGGCCTGATGGTGATGCGCAAAGATCCGTTCATAGCCCGCTCCGCGATAGGGCTGGGCGTTGTCGTTGGTCAGCATGGACGCACCTTGTGCGCCGAGTTTGGAGACTTCGACGGTGGAGGCTAGATCGGAGGCTTCAAAGCGTTCGATGACCAGTTCAAAGTCACGTTTGCTTTCTTCAAAGCGTGAAGCCAATTGTGCAAGGCGACCGCGCTCCATCATGTACAGCATGGCGTCGGCACTCTCTCGCTCTTCCGCCAGCTCTTCCAATACCTCGTCGATGCGTGATTTGGCGCCTTCAGGCAGTTTCGGCTGGGGCACCAGCGCGGCTTTCATTTCCAGCGCCTGATTGGGGTAGGGGTTGAATACGGAAGACGTGGCACATCCGCCGAGCAAGGCAAATGACAACACGATAAACGCGGTAAACTGGCGGCGAGATCCTGTAGGACGACTGATCGTAAACATCACTCTAACTATCCCTGTCATTGATTTAGCAAGAACGATGGTAAGCGACGCGTGTGAATTTTGTCATGACTTTTTTCTCGGTCTGCGAAACTTCATGCGACGCGCTGCGATCGTTATCTCGGTGTAACGGCGACAACGATCACAGCGCCAAGCGAACTTAGAAGGTGCTCTTCAAACCAATTGAAAAGCCTTCGTACGCAACATCGTTCTTATCGACCAGATTGGCATATTCCAGGGCCAGCGTCAGGCCAGACAGATTGAGATCTACACCCACACCATAAGACGTGTCGGTTTCGGCATTGTTCTCAGAGAAGAAGGGGCCCTCTGCTTTGAAATCAGCCCGAGTGAATCCCAGCAAGACATAGGGGAATATTTGGTCGGTGACTTTAGCGCCTGCTCGCAAATAGGTTCCCAGCATGTAACGCATGCTAAAGTCGACACCTTGTGAGGTATCGTCAGTCACGCCAGTGCCGATACGGCCCTCGAGTGCGAGATGATCGTTAATATAGCCTCCGATGCGACCGGTTACGTGGGTAATATCGGCATCGAAATCAGGGCTAGGATCAGTATTGTCTACTTCGATGCTATAGAAACCAATGTCCAGCGCTGCATAACGTTTACCATGCGTGCTATCGGCCAGGGCGCTCAGCGGCAGAGCCGCAAGAGAGGTCGTGAGGGTGAGTGCGGTAAGCATCTTGTTCATAGGCGGTGTCCTTCTTCCTCGTTGTAGGGGTTGTCTTAAGTACAACAAAAAAGCATATACGGCAATGGTAGCGAATTTGTTGTGCTTAAAGTGATTAAATATTGTACAGATCCGGTGATGTGCGATCGGGATTACTGTAGCCATTGCTTCAGTTGGGCATAAACTTCGGGATGATTGAGTAAGTCCATATGGTTCATCTTGCGCCCGATGAATTGCTTTTCAGGTGCGAAAACGAGCTGCATGGCGGGGTCTTTGTGCCGCCCCAGCGCGCTGTTGATGCTGACTAAGCCGTCACCGATCAGGTCATCACCAATCTTGCCGGCTTTTGATGCGGTTGTGGCGGCGCAGGTGTAACAGTTCACATGGCCTGGCAAAGGAGTGGGGGTACGGCGATCGCCGGTCATGTCAAAACGATCATGGGCGTGCCAGTCCTCCTCCACCACGTTGCCGTAACGCAAGTCAGTCACGCCGCTACTGCGAATTTTGCCCAGGCGCGCAAAGGGCGCGCTATAGGGGGTGATATCCAACAGGGTGTCGATCCAGTTGCCGCCCTTTTCCAACAGTGCGCCCTGATGTGGCGTGCCTAAAAAGACCAGGTGTTTGAGTTGTGACAACCAGCGCTGCTGGGAGCGCTCCGCGTAGTGACAGGCGCTGCGTGACACCAGTCCGCCCATGCTATGCGCGACGATTGAAAGTTCAATGGCGGGGTCGAGTGAGTCCATCAACGATTGCAGCAGCGCGGCGAGTTCTTTGCCATTATCGGAGGTATGGCGCCCGCTGTTGTAGCGCAGATAAATCGGCGTCACCCCCAGATCTCGCGCCAGGGCAGCGCCATGATCATGCCCGCCGCGCAGCCACTGTTGATCATTCATACACAGGCCGTGTACCAGTAGGACAATGCGCCGCACAGAGGGGTCCAGTTGCGCCGCAATCTCTTCGGGTTTGAGGGCTTGGCCCTGAAAACGCAGTTGCATCGGGACCGCGAGCGCGTTATTGCGACTGTGCAAATAATCGCCCAAGACGCCATTTAAAGCACTGACCAGTGCTTCCTGGGCGGCAGAGGGAGCCCTGCCTTCTGGCTCTTTTAAACGCAGACTCAAGCGAGAAAGGGCGGCATCTAAGCCTTTGCCGACGCCGGCAGTCAGTGTTCGAACGCTGGCATAAACAAGCCCGGTAATGCCGCGCGTGCGTGAAGTTTCGGCCTTGTTAAGTAAGCCACCGACGCTGTGAATGGTCTGATGCACGGACTCGACGAGATCGGTGACTGCAATGATGGCTTCGACTGTTAGTTCGGTTGCGCCGCGCACGTGGTCCACGTGCTGATTGGATTCCTTTTCCATAACTCACCTGTCTTTGTTCGCAGCCGACAGTCTACGGGCAAAACGAAGACGAAGGAATGATTTGCTGTACAATCGCGGTCGTTTACTAACTTTTGAAGTTTGCACCGCGCGATGTCTCAAGAAAGTCGTTTTGCCAATCCCTTTGGCGAGTTTACCTTATTGCGCCACGCTCGATTTGAGAGCGCCGCACAGCAAAATCTGCGCGCCTGGGATGCGGCCGATGAATTATTGCTTAACTACTTGGCTGATTTGCCCTTGGCCGAGACCGCAAGGGTTTTGGTGATCAATGATGCCTTTGGCGCTTTAACGTGTGCGTTGATCGGTCGCCACCTGGTATTTGTAGGAGACTCCTTCGTGAGTCAACGCGCCACGCGTCGGAATCTGGCCTTAAATGGTCTCAATGCGGAAAAGGTCGGCTGGCATCACAGTTTAGAGCTACCGCAGGGGCCTTTTGATGTGGTCATCATGCGAGTGCCCAAATCTTTGGCCTTACTGGAAGATCAGCTTTGTCGCTACCAAACACTGTGTAATGAGCACACGGTCATCGTTGCTGCGGGCATGGTGAAGCACTTGGCAGCAGGGGTGTTTCGCTTGTTCGAGCGCTACCTTGACAAGGTGAATACCTCTTTGGCGGCCAAAAAAGCGCGCTTAATTTTCGCTCGAACGAGGACAGGCCAAACCCCTGCCTCGCCTTATCCAAAGCACTATCGGCTCGCCGAACCCGCATTGCAAATGCTTGATCATGCCAATGTGTTTTCCGCCGGGGCCTTGGATATTGGCTCGCGGTTTTTTCTGCCACATATTCCTAGCACCGAGGCGCCCCTGCGTATTGCCGATTTGGGGTGTGGCAACGGGCTTTTGGGTATCGTGGCAGCGCAACACTGCCCGCAGGCACAGATCGATTTTTACGATGAGTCGTTTATGGCGCTCGCATCGGCGCAAGCGAATTTCCGCGCGGCCTTTCCTGAACGCGAGGCGCGCTACATTGCCGATGATGCGATGGCCGGTGCGGCCACAGAAAGTTATGATCTGGTGCTGTGTAATCCGCCCTTTCATCAGGGCCATGTGGTGGGTGACTTTATTGCCCGTCAGATGTTCGAAGATGCCTTCCGCACCTTGAAGCTGGGGGGAGAATTACGCATCGTCGGCAATCGCCATTTGGGCTATGCAGCGATATTGCGCAAGCTATTTGGCGGGGCAGAGGTGTTGGCGGTGAATCCGAAGTTTGTGGTGGTGCGTGCGGTGAAAAAAACGCGTTGAGCAGAGGTTGCTTACTCCTCCCCCTTTAGCTCGTAGGTTGGGATGACAAAGGAATCCCAACAGAGTCAGGCAAGGTG
Source organism: Oleiphilaceae bacterium (assembly GCA_041591755.1). Taxonomy (GTDB): domain Bacteria; phylum Pseudomonadota; class Gammaproteobacteria; order Pseudomonadales; family Oleiphilaceae; genus JBFHRI01. Next base: position 15,294 of record JBFHRI010000015.1, on the reverse strand, counting down.
TTAAAGCTGAATCCCTGAGTCGCCTGGATGTTGTGATTCCTTTGTCATCACAACCTACGCCTGATGGTTTCACCAAGCTACGATGCTCTACTTCCCCACAATAAACTTCAAAAACTCCAAGGTATCTCGCACCGAATTTTGCAGATTAAAAATATCGCGAATTCGCTCCCGGGCTTTGACGCCCATGGCGCGACATTGCTCCGGGTTCTTATATAGCTTGCGAATGGCCTCAGCCAACGCATTAGCATCCGCCGGCGGTACCACATAGCCACTGCTGCCATCTTCTAACAGTTCAGCGCTGCCACCCGTTCGGGTGACGACCGGCGTCACGCCATAGGCCATGGCTTCGATCACCGTTTTCGGCAGGCCCTCGCGTTTGATCGAGGCCAATACGGAGATCTGACAGGCGGCAACCAATGCCGGCGCATCGCGTCGAAAGCCGGCGACATGGATGCGCTCTCGCATCGGGCTTTGCTCAATGAGGGTTTTGATATGGGCTTTGTCCATGCCGCTGCCGACCAGTAATAGGTGCAGTTTTTCACAATCGGCGAGAGACGATGATGCACTCAACAAGACGGGCAGACCTTTGCGTGGACGATCGTTGGCAACGCACACCGCCACCACCGCATCAGTCGGAATGCCAAATTGACTTAAATCAGCCGGCGTATCTTGGTACCAATTTAGATCGTGTCCTTTATAGGCCGTTTGAATGTAAGCGCTGGGCAAAAAGGAGTGTTGGCGTAAGTCGTCACGTACGGCATTGGCGACGCAAAGAATGCCATTAAGTCTAGGATGTAAATGGGTCAGATAGCTGGTTGGGTCCCAGCGATAAATGTTGCCGGTTTGTCCGCGATAGCTGACGATTTTGACGGGTAAGCCGATGGCAGCGAAGAGTGTGTTAGTGATCGCTTTATTATTGAATAAATAGGCGACATCGTAGTGACCGGTTTTCAGTTCTTGGCGAATGCGTCGTATGGCCGACCACTGGAATTTCTTTTTTGGGTGAAAGTCGATGACGCGAATACCATGTTCGCGAAAACGCGGCACGTATTCGGCGTCGCCCTGGGTCATCAGGGTGACATCCAGGCCCTGTTGCGCCAGGCCAATAAACATCTCGGCTTCGGGACGTACGCTGTTCCAGGTGTCTTTGTAGGCGCTGATCAATAATAGTTTGAGCGGCATGATAGCTTGAGAGTGAGGGCTGAGAAATGACACGGCAAGCTTAACAGAATACCTATGCCAGGCGTAGCGGGGAAGGGCTCAGGAGACGGCAAAATGCAGCCCTTTGGCGTCTTGGATGAGCGCATCAAAGCTAGTCATAGTTGGCCAATCCATGTCAAAGCTGTCTATACTCGGAGGCGCGTCATCAAAATGACTCGTGGCAACTCAGGTCACGGGTCGACTCTTTTTGCAAGCTCTGCGGTGTCAGACTTTGGTCGTTGTTGTCAGTCCACGCGTTGGTCAAAGCTCGAAGTACGCTAGATCTTGCGGATAACTCGTGTTTCCTGCAAGGAGAAGCCGCATGCTCAGAACATCTGTTTTTCGACCCTCATACAAAGTAATCCTGCGCGCCATGGCTGGCCTGATGGCCGCCTGTGTCGTGTCTACGACTGCCGTGGCCGAGCAGACCTTTGTCACCATTGGCACCGGGGGGGTGACCGGGGTCTATTACCCTACCGGCGGTGCCATTTGCAGTTTGGTCAATAAAACACGCAAAGATCATGGCATCCGGTGTTCTGTTGAAAGCACGGGCGGTTCGGTTTACAACATCAACTCGATTCGCGAAGGGGAGCTCGATCTCGGGATCGCGCAATCGGATTGGGAGCATCATGCTTACCGAGGCACCAGTGATTTTGCCGCAGCGGGGCCCTTCCAAGATCTGCGCTCCGTGTTTGCGCTGCATGCCGAAGCCTTTACCGTGTTAGCGCGTAAAGACGCCAAAGTGACGACCTTCGATCAGCTGCGTGGCAAGCGTGTCAATATCGGCAACCCAGGCTCGGGCCAACGGGGTACGTTTGAAATGCTGATTGGCCAAATGGGTTGGAAGTTGGATGAATTCTCGTTGGTCTCAGATTTGAAAGCTGCCGAGCAAGCGCGTGCCTTGTGTGACAACCGCATTGATGCGATGGTTTATGTCGTGGGTCATCCCAACGGGGCGATCAAGGAAGCCACCACAACTTGCGACAGTGTGTTGGTCAGTGTCGCCGGCCCGGTGGTGGATAAAATCATCGAACAAAACTCGTTTTATCGTCATGCCTCCATTCCCGGTAAAATGTACCGCGGCAGCGAAAAGGACGTGATGACGTTTGGCGTCGGTGCCAACTTTGTCAGCTCTGCCAAGGTGCCGGAGAAGGTGATCTATCAGATTGTCAAAGCAGTGTTTGAAAACTTTGACACATTCAAGATGCTGCACCCGGCCTTCAACCATCTGCAGAAGGAAAATATGGTCAGCGGTGGCTTGACGGCGCCGATGCATCCTGGCGCTGAAAAATACTTCAAAGAAGTGGGGTTGCTGAAGTAAACGCTTTGCACCATCTGACTGTTCATCCAAGGGTTGCGCGCGCGGAACGCTGATTCAGTGTTCGCGAATGACATTTGCGCGCGTCATCCGTAAGTGGAAAGGTAGAATGAATACCCCTGACTCCTCCCTGGCAGGCGCTAAAGTCGATGCTTTATTAGCCTCAGAGACCGGTCGTCGTCATCTGGTCGGTGCCTGGGCAAAATTAGCACTGGTATTAATGCTGAGCTGGTCATTATTTCAGTTGTGGTATGCGTCACCGCTGCCGTTCACCCTGGGTTTTGGTGCCTTTAACGAAGATCAGGCCCGCTTTATTCACCTGTCCTTTGCCCTATCTCTGGCCTTCTGTTTGTTTCCGGCGTCAGTGCGCTCGCCGGTCAGTCGTCCCAGTGTTTTGGATAGTGTGCTGCTGCTCTGTGGTGTCAGTGCCTGTCTTTATCTTTTTTTCTGGCGTGATGAGTTGGCCTTGCGCATGGGGGCTCCCTCAAGCTTGGATGTCGTGTTGGCACTGTTGGGAATGGCCTGCCTGTTAGAGGCAACGCGGCGCGCTCTGGGCTTGCCGTTGCTAATAGTCGCGATCATTTTTATCGGGTTCACCTTGTTCGGTCAGTGGATGCCCGAGGTGATCGCGCATAAAGGAGCGAGTCTCAATAAATTGGCATCGCATCAATGGCTGACCACTGAGGGTGTCTTCGGTGTTGCGTTGGGTGTCTCTACGTCATTTGTCTTTCTGTTTGTGTTGCTGGGGGCGCTTCTGGATAAAGCGGGCGCCGGCAACTATTTGATTCAGACCTCCTATGCCTTAATGGGGCATCTGCGTGGCGGGCCTGCCAAGGCAGCTGTGGTAGCCTCTGGGCTCAGTGGCGTCATCTCAGGTTCCTCGATTGCCAATGTCGTGACCACTGGGACCTTCACCATTCCACTAATGAAACGTGTCGGCTTTCCCGCTCCTAAGGCCGGCGCGGTGGAGGTGGCGGCTTCGACCAATGGCCAGTTGACGCCCCCCATCATGGGTGCGGCAGCGTTTCTGATGGTGGAATATGTCGGTATCAGTTACATCGAAGTGGTGAAGCATGCGATTCTTCCTGCCCTGATCTCCTATATTGCCTTGCTCTACATCGTGCACCTGGAGGCGATTAAGCTGAACATTCAGGGGATTGCGCGTACTCAGCATCCGACTCTGGCGCAACGCTTGTCGATCTGGGTGTTGAATATATTGCTGTTGCTGCTTCTTGCGGGGGCCGTTTACTACGGCACGCAGTGGTTGGAAGCCTGGTTGGGCGAGGCCGCAGCGATTGCCATGAGCCTGTGTGTGCTGGCCGCCTATTTGTGGCTGTTGCGCCTGGCTGCCCGTTATCCGGATTTGCCGGCAAGACCCTACGATGAGACTGCGCCCGGATTGCCACCGGTGCGCCCGACGGTGCTATCCGGTTTGTATTTTGTGGTGCCGATTGTGGTCTTGCTTTGGGCGCTGGCCGTCAAGCGTTACTCGCCGCAACAATCGGCCTTCTACGCGATTCTTTTTCTGCTGTTCGTCGTATTGACGCACCGGCCGCTTAAGGCTTGGTTTCGCGGCGATCAGGCTTGGACGTCGCAGTGGCGCGTGTGTCGGGAAGATCTGCTGCATGGTTTGTTGGCGGGCGCGCGCAATATGATTGGTATTGGTATTGCCACGGCGGCGGCAGGGATTGTGGTAGGAACGGTGACGTTGACCGGTTTGGGACAAATGATGACCGAGTTCGTCGATTTTATCTCGGGTGGTCACCTGCTGTTGATGCTGATCTTCACCGCATTGATTTGCATTATTTTGGGGATGGGCTTGCCGACCACGGCCAATTACATCGTCGTGGCGACCTTGATGGCGCCCGTTATTGTCACCTTGGGGGCGGAGAGTGGTCTCGTCGTACCGCTGATTGCGGTGCATATGTTTGTGTTTTATTTCGGTATCCTGGCGGACGATACCCCGCCGGTGGGCTTGGCGGCGTACGCCGCAGCGGCGATTGCCAGTGCGGATCCGATTCGTACCGGTATCCAGGGCTTTGCTTACGACATTCGCACCGCCATCCTGCCGTTCATGTTTATTTTCAATCCACAGTTACTGTTGATTGGGATTGAGTCATGGTTCGAGCTCCTGCTGACTGTGAGTAGTGCGGTGGTGGCGATCTTGATATTCAGTGCGGCAACTCAAGGATATTGGCTCGTTAAAAGCCGGCGCTGGGAAAGTGCCGTGCTGATCCTGCTGGCGTTCAGTTTATTTCGGCCGGGGTATTGGATGGACGCCTTGTATCCACCCTATCAGTCAGTGCCCCCAACTGCGCTGGAGGAGCAAGTCATGAACATGCAAGCGGGCGAATATCTGCATCTTCAGGTGGCGGGTACAACGTTGGATGGTGAGTGGGTCGAAAAAACGGTGGCATTGCAACTGCAAGAAGATGCGTCGGATTTGGCTTCACGCCTACGCGGTATGGGCTTGCTTCTGAGCGATCAACCGGAGCCGTGGCGTGTCGATTTGGTTCTGTTTGATAGTCAGGCTCAAAAAGCGGGGATTGATGCGGGCTGGCAGGTCAGTGGCGTGCAAATAATGCTGCCACGTCCCGCCAAAGAGTGGATGTTTATTCCTGCTTTGCTTTTATTGGCTGGCTTGGCGGGGTGGCAACTGCGAAGGCGCAAGCAGTCTTTACGTGAACCAGGCCTTCAAACCTGAGTAGATTGCTTTACTACCCAGGTTTGAAGCAGTAATTTAGGGTTCTCGGATTCAGTCTATTGTGGCGTTTGGCTGATTATTTTTCTTGTTATGCTGTCGAGGTTTCGCGGCTCTTCCAGGCCGTACTTGTAACAGACACGGCACATTTCGGCACAATAGGTAAGGCATGGCGCGGACGGGCGTGGCAATTAAGAAAGGTTGGGTCTTGGTGATCCTGCTGCTGTTTGCCCTCGGAGGGTGGATTGCCCAACAATTTTGGTTCAGCACCTTTTTGGATACGCGTGCGCATCGCTTGGACCTATTGCAGAGCCAGAACATGGCCAGGGTGCAGCAGATCCCGCGGGGTGGTGAAGTTTCTGAAACCGCCGCGATCGTCCTGCCAATACAGAAGAAACCGATCAATCGTAGCTCGGTTGCCGAGTTGATTATGGCAGGCGAGTACGAACGTGCCCTGCTGGTTTATCAAAATACCTTGCAGGACTACCCAGACAGTATCGAGCTGACAGAGCTGCTCAGCATGGCCTTGCTTGGGCGTGGTGCGATCGAGCAAGCCTTTACCCTGATGTATGAACACCGCCTTTTTTTAACGTCCGCACAGGAGTCCGAACTACTACAGTTGATTGAGGAACAGGTTGCACGTATTGAGCTTGAGCTGGCCGAGCGCAAAGATGTCGAGCGCTTGATTCAGCTGTTCCAGTTTCTGATTAGCCTGCATGGCGACAACCCTCGCTATTATCTCAGTCTGGCTAACTGGCAGTGGGTCGCTGGGGATCTGTCGGGCGCCATGAATAGTCTCTCGGGAGTGCGTTACGATCCAGAGTTTGCCGCAGAGGTGGCCGCATTGGAGTCACGCATGCTTAATGGCAGTGCCGCCGAGGTCTTTGTCTCGACAACCCAAATCCCACTGCTTAGAACAGGGGAGCATTTCGTGGTTGAGGTCTTGCTGGAGCAGCAATTTCCGGCCAAATTGATGATCGATACCGGCGCCACCCTGACCATCCTGGATGCTGACATCGCCAACCGCTTCGGTTTGGTCGGGCAATACGAGACCCAGGAGTTGAATCTGAACACGGCAGGAGGCGCGATTGATGGTACGGCTCTGACGCTCTCTAGTTTAAGTCTCGGCAGCCGTAACTTAGAGAATGTCAAAGTCGGTGTGATCCCCATGAGTCAGTTCCAATTCGATGGCCTGTTGGGTATGAATGTCTTGAGTCGCTTTGAGTTTTCGATTGACCAGCAAAACGGTATTCTAAACCTGCGTTGAGGTGGTTTTATTTTACCTTCACGTCCATGTAGCCGCGCTCTATACTGATTTTCAGAGATTTGGCCCCGTCTGCGAGGTCGCTAAAGCGGCTGCGCAATTCACTGAGTTCGCACAACTCTTCGGTGCTCGGCAACTTATCAGTGCCTTCGTATTTCTTGCACAAATCGTGAAGATGTTTCAGATAAGAGGCGCGCGCTCGCGCGACCACATCGACGATGGGCTTCAGATCTTCAATGGAAAGTTTCTCAAACTTGCCATTAATCTGCTCCCGATTGACGGTGCGTAACAGCTGTTCAAATTGCATCAATATGCGATTGATGATCATTTTGTCTTCCACGTATGCGGCTCCTGCTCAGTTTTATTAGACACGCCTAAAAGCATAGTGAATGCTGCGCAATATGCGAGTGGTGAGGATTGAGATATTGCGAGCAAGCCGGCTTTGTTTTTTGTGGGTAGCAAAGTATCCTTGCGCTTCTTTTACGTCCCAGGAAGTGTCGATTTGTCCTCATCGCCCCAGCCGCCAGAAGCGCCTTCTTCGACTCCCCGAGCTATTGTCGCAGCGCCGGCCAGCAGTCTACTGAAATCATCCGGGTTGGTCGGCGTGATGACCTTGATCTCTCGGGTCTTTGGTTTGGCGCGGGATATCGTGATTGCCCGCATGTTTGGGGCCGGCGCGGGGGCGGATGCGTTTTTTATCGCCTTTAAAATTCCTAACTTCTTCCGCCGCTTATTCGCCGAAGGGGCCTTCAATCAGGCCTTTGTGCCGGTCTTTTCGGAGTACCGCAGCCAGCGTGATGCTCAGGAGGTGCGCAAACTGGCAGAGTCGGTGGCCGGTGTCTTGGGGAGCGTGTTGTTGGTGGTTACGCTATTGGCGATGGCCGGAGCGCCCTGGCTAACCGCATTGTTCGCTCCGGGCTTCTTGGATCAGCCCGAAAAATATGATCTGGCCAGCGACATGCTGCGAATTACCTTTCCCTATCTGTTGTTGATATCGCTCACCGCTTTTGCCGGCTCGATGTTGAACAGTTATGGCTATTTCGCGATCCCTGCCTTTACTCCGGTCTTGTTGAACCTGGTGTTGATCGCCGCTGCAGTCTGGCTCACCCCGATGTTCGAGCAACCGATCATGGGCTTGGCCTGGGGGGTTTTTATCGCGGGTATGGTGCAGCTGTTTTTTCAATTTCCCTATCTGTTGAAAATGGGTTTGCTGCCGCGACCGCGTCTGGATTATCGCCATGAAGGGGTGCGGCGGATTATGACCCTGATGGTGCCGGCACTGTTTGGCGTATCGGTAAGTCAGATCAATTTGATGCTCGATACGATTCTGGCTTCGTTTCTGCAAACCGGGAGCATTTCCTGGCTGTACTATTCCGACCGCCTCGCCGAGCTGCCGCTGGGTGTTTTTGGCATCGCGATTGCCACCGTAATTTTACCCACACTGTCGCGTAATCATGCCAGTCAGTCCACTGCTGCGTTTTCAGCGACCCTAGATTGGGCTTTGCGCTTTGTCCTATTGATTGGATTGCCCGCAGCGTTGGCACTGTTGCTGTTGGCGGAGCCCTTGCTGATTGCGCTGTTTTTCTATGGCGAGATGACGTCCTTTGACGTGGAAATGAGTACGCAAAGCCTACGTGCCTATTCTGCGGGCCTGCTCGCCTTCATGTTGATCAAGGTTCTGGCGCCCGGGTATTTTTCGCGCCAGGATACCAAGACGCCCGTGAAGATTGGCATTTGGTGCATGGGGCTAAATATGGTGCTCAATCTGATTCTGGTGTGGCCGCTACAACATGCGGGATTGGCGCTCGCCACAGCCCTGTCTTCCTGGATTAATGCGTTGTGGCTGCTGCACGGTTTGCAGGCCTCCGGGGTGTATCAGCATGGCGCACATTGGCTGCGGTTTGGTCTCAAGCTGGCGCTGGGCAATGCTGTGATGTTACTGAGCGTTTACTATGTCATGGCGCCCATTGCCGAGTGGTATGAATGGTCCGCATTGCGGCGCGCCGGGGAAGTGGCGCTGCTGGTTGGTGTTGGGGTGGCGAGTTACTTTGCCAGTCTTTGGCTGCTGCGGGTCAGGCTCATGCAAATATTGCGGCATCGGGAGTGAGATTAAGCCTTGTTCAGTATAAGTCCGGTAAAACGTTAACTGTTTAGCGTTATCGGGCAGGGAATCGTGATTCAATGTAAATTGGCTTTAAAAGATGCAATCCATTTCGTCTAATAGTCATGCTTGCGATCAGCGCGAGCGTCAGATAAGCGTTTACGGCGTATTCTGAGGTATTCGAATGGGTATTTGGAGGTTGTCATGAACAAGTTGCTGGCGCAAGTGCTTACACTGCTTTTGGTGTTGGCGCCGTTTGCTCATGTGGCGCAGGCCTTCGAAGATGATCTCTTGTCCGATGAAGACATGGCAGCCATGGAAGACGACGATTTATTCGGCGACGATGGCGCCGATGATATCAGTTTTGGCGGCAGCAGCTCGGATGATGAAAGTGCCTTCCCGGTGGCCTACGCCAACATCGATGATATGGACGTATACGACCCCTATGAATTCCGTGAGCGCCGCGGGGAGTATGGCTATTACATCTCCGGAGCCAAGACCACCAATTATTTTCGCGTCAACGAAAACAACGAAGAGTCCACCGATGAAACCATCGGTATCATCTTTTTTATCGTGGCCGTGCCAGCGATTATCTACAACAACGTGTTCGGGTTTTGGCACTGAGTTGATGTGAGAGAAGTCTCCGCCCCTCTCAAATTAAGTAATTCTGCCCTCCGTTTATCGTCAATCCGAATGTTTCGCGTTGAACACTCCTTGACCCAGCCGCTATAATCGCCCGCTATTTTGGCTTGAGTAAACAGTGTCTGGCATGCGCTTGTTGCGAGGACTTCACAATGCGGGTCTGGCAGAAGGCCGGAGTGTCGCAACAATTGGCAACTTCGATGGTGTGCATCGCGGACACCAAGCGATTTTGGCGCAGCTCAGAGAGCAGGCAAGCGCGCTGAAATTGCCGTCGGTGGTGATTGTTTTTGAGCCGCAGCCGCAGGAGTTTTTTCAGCCCGACACGGCACCGCCCCGGTTAATGACGCTCAGCGAGAAATTGCGTGCGTTGTCACAGCAGGATATCGATTACCTGTTTTGCCTGAAATTCGACCGTGCCTTGAGTCAGCTCTCGGCTACGGATTTTGTGCAGAAAGTGCTGGTGGAGCATTTGCGGGTCAAGCACCTTGTAGTCGGTGACGATTTTCGCTTTGGCGATGGCCGTAGCGGCGACTTTGCTTTATTGGGTCAGCTTGGCCAGCAGTTTGATTTCAGCGTTGAAAATACGCATACCATCGGGGCGCAGCAGCACGGTGTTGGTCGGATTAGCAGCACTGCGATACGCGATTGCCTGGCCGCTGCAGACCTCACGGGAGCCCAACACTTGCTAGGCCGGCGGTATGCCATCACCGGCCGAGTGGTGCAGGGTGCTCAGCTGGGGCGTACTTTGGGTTTTCCGACGGCCAATATTGCCTTGAAGCGCTTACGTGTAGCGCTGCAAGGGGTGTATTTGGTGCAGGTGACCCTGCCTGATGACAGCCGCTGTTTTGGTGTCGCTAATATTGGTTTGCGGCCGACAGTCGATGGCAAAAAAGCCTCGCTCGAGGTTCATTTGCTGGATGTTCAGGCGGACCTGTACGGTCAGCGTTTACGCGTAGAGTTTTTGCAACACATCCGTGACGAGCAGCGCTTTGAGTCGCTGCCCGCACTGCAGGCGCAAATTGGCCGGGATGTGGCGGCGGCCAGAGCACAGATCGCCGCGATGGCATAGCGCCCCTAAGGGTACACCCAGGGGAGGCGTTAATGGATACATTTATTGAGTGAGTGCCCCGCGGTTGGCTGAACGCAGAGGGGCTAACAAGGTCTGAGCTTGTATTATGAGTGATTACAAACATACCCTGAACCTGCCCGAAACGGACTTTCCGATGCGCGGCGATCTGGCCAAGCGTGAACCGGCCATGCTGCAGCGTTGGCACAGCCAGAAGCTGTATCAAAAAATTCGTCAGGCGCGGGCGGGCGCAGAGAAATTTATCCTGCATGATGGTCCCCCCTACGCCAATGGCTCGATTCATATTGGGCATGCGGTCAATAAAATCCTCAAGGACATGATCGTTAAGTCGAAAACCCTCAGTGGCTTCGATGCGCCTTATGTGCCGGGTTGGGACTGCCACGGCTTGCCAATCGAGCATAATGTCGAGAAAAAACTGGGCAAGGCGGGTGTCAAAGTTGGCTTCGCAGAGTTTCGTCAGGCGTGCCGCGACTACGCCGCGACCCAGGTGGCTGGACAAAAGACCGACTTTATTCGTTTGGGGGTGCTGGGCGATTGGGACAATCCCTATCTGACCATGGACTTCCGCTTCGAGGCCGACATCGTTCGCGCCTTGGGTAAAATTATCGAGAATGGCCATCTGCAAAAGGGCTTCAAACCCGTGTATTGGAGTGTGGTTGGCGGTTCCGCGCTGGCTGAGGCGGAGGTCGAATATCACGACAAACAATCCACAGCGATTGACGTGCGCTTCCGCGCTGTTGATCCAACCGCCTTTTACAAAGCCATGGGGTTGGCCAGCACCGAGTTGCCACTTTCCGTGGTGATTTGGACCACCACGCCCTGGACCCTGCCTGCCAACCAGGCCGTCAGCTTGAATGCCGCGCTCGATTATGCCCTGGTGCGTTGTTGCCTGCCTGAGCAGAGTGAAGAGCTCCTGGTCATGGCGGCTGCGCTGGTGGATGACAATATGGCGCGCTACGGCGTCGAAACATTTGAGGTACTGGGTCACTGTCAGGGACAAGCCCTGGAACATCAATTGCTGCAGCACCCGCTGTATGCCGACAAACAGGTCCCGGTCATTCTGGGGGATCACGTCACCACCGATGCCGGTACCGGTGCTGTCCATACCGCACCCGATCATGGCGTCGACGACTTTAACGTGGGGCGCGCCTACGATATCGGCACCCTGAACTATGTCGATGATCACGGTGTTTACCGCGACAGCGTGCCGCTGTTCGCCGGTTTGCACGTCTACAAGGCCGATGAAGCGGTGCTGGGCGTGCTGATTGAGCGCAGTGCCTTGGTGAAGAAGAAAGTCTTTACCCATAGCTATCCGCACTGCTGGCGAACCAAAACGCCTCTTATTTTCCGCGCCACGCCACAGTGGTTCGTCAGCATGAACCAGAATGGTCTCAAAGATGCGGCGATGGCCGCCATCAAGGGTGTGCGATGGGTGCCCAGTTGGGGGCAAAACCGCATCGAGGCGATGCTGGAGCAAAGCCCGGATTGGTGTATCTCGCGTCAGCGCACCTGGGGCGTACCGATTACCCTGTTTGTGCATAAAGAGACCCAGGAACTGCATCCACGCACGCAGGAACTGATTGAGCAGGTGGCTTTGCGTATCGAGCAAAAAGGCATCGACGCCTGGTTCGAGTTGGATGCCACAGAGCTGCTTGGCGAAGAGGCTGCGCTCTACAACAAGGTCACCGATACCTTGGACGTTTGGTTCGACTCGGGCGTGACCCATGCTGCCGTGCTGCGGCCCCGTGCAGAGTTGGGTCGTTACCCGGCTGACCTGTATTTGGAAGGTTCCGATCAGCACCGTGGTTGGTTCCAGTCCTCGCTGAAAACCGGCATCGCCATCAATGGTGAGGCGCCCTACCGACAGGTGCTGACGCACGGTTTCACGGTAGATGCGGAAGGTCGTAAGATGTCCAAGTCCCTGGGCAACGTGGTTGCGCCGATGGAGGTGATCAACCGCCTGGGTGCCGACATCCTGCGCTTGTGGGTCGCAGCCACCGATTACAGTGCGGAAATGTCCGTGTCGGATGAGATTCTCAATCGCACGGCCGACGCCTACCGTCGCATTCGCAACACTGCGCGTTTTCTGTTGTCCAATATCAATGGCTTTGAGCCAGCCCGTGATTTGGTGCCGGCGGAACAGATGTTGCCGCTGGATCGTTGGGCGGTGGATCGTGCCCTGGAATTGCAGCAAGGTTTGCAGAAGGCGTATGACAACTACACCTTCCATCTGATTTATCAGCGCGTGCTGCAATTCTGTAATGAAGACTTGGGCGGCTTTTATTTGGATATCATCAAGGACCGGCAATATACCACGCAGGCCAACAGCCTCGCGCGGCGCTCCTGCCAGACCGCGATGTATCACATTTTGGAAGCGCTGGTGCGTTGGATCGCGCCGGTCTTGAGCTTTACCGCCGACGAGATCTGGGCCGCCTTACCCGCTCCCGTGTCGGGCGTGCGTAGCGAAAGCGTCTTGCTCGAAACCTGGTACGATAATTTGTTCGCACTGGATACCGACACGGCCTGTGATCGTAATTTCTGGACCCGCGTGCGGGCGGTCAAAGAAGCCGTGAATGGCCGCATTGAACAGGAGCGTAATGCCGGTCGCGTCAAAGGCAGTCTCGCGACCGAAGTGGATTTATATTGTGAGGGCGAGCTGCAAGCGCAGCTGCTATCGCTGGGCGAAGAACTCCGCTTTGTGCTGCTCAGCTCTTATGCGCGGGTACACGATCTGGCCGCAGCCACAGCTGCGGGGGCCACACCGAGTGAGCTGGCCGGTTTGTCGCTCAAGGTCAGCACCACGACGCATCAGAAGTGCGAACGCTGCTGGCACCATCGTGAGACGGTGGGACAGTCTGCACAGTATCCGGATTTGTGTGATCGCTGTGTCGATAATATTGAGGGTGCCGGTGAACAGCGTCAATTTGCCTAAGAAGTCTCGCAGTCGAGGCATGATGCTGGGAGGACAGCATAGTGAGTGATTCCAACAGTAGTGGGCGCAGCATGACCGCATGGTTGTGGCTGAGCCTGGTGATCATTGTGCTGGATCTGTGGACCAAGTATCTGGCCACGTCGTATCTCGAATACGCACAGCCAGTACCGGTATTGCCGTTTTTCAATCTTACCTTATTGCACAATACCGGCGCGGCCTTTAGCTTCCTCGCTGGCGCTTCGGGGTGGCAGCGCTGGTTCTTTGCCATCCTGGCAGTTGTGGTCAGTGGCGTGTTGATTCGTTGGTTGATGACGCTGCGCGATGATCGTTGGTTAGCCATTGCGATTGCGCTGATCCTGGGCGGTGCATTGGGTAACCTGTATGATCGCTTGACGCTGGGTTATGTGGTCGATTTTCTGCACTTTTATTGGCAGGACTACCATTTCCCCGCGTTTAATATTGCGGATTCAGCGATCACCGTGGGTGCCGCGTTGATGATTCTGGATCTGTTTCGCCATAAGCCTGAGCACGCTGAAAGTGCGCAGGGCCGCAGTAAGGGTTGAGTTTATGTCGCCACACGCTTCTGATATATCGATCGGTGAGCATACCGCAGTGACGCTGCATTTCTCCTTGCGGTTGGCCAATGGGGATGTCGTCGACAGCACCTACGAACGCAGCCCCGCACGTTTTGAATTTGGAGATGGCCAACTGCCCGATGGTTTTCAGTCGTTTCTGATTGGGATGCAAACCGGACAAAAAAAACTGTTTGAAGTGCCGCCGGAAAAAGCCTTTGGTATGCCCAATCCTAACAATGTGCAACAGTTCAAACGCAGTGATTTTCCTGCCGATATGGCCTTGGCCGAGGGCTTGGTGATCTCGTTTGCTGACGCCAGTCAGGCTGAGTTGCCCGGCGTGGTGTCGAGCTTTGATGATGAGCGCGTCACGATAGACTTCAATCACCCCTTGGCCGGAAAAATGCTGGTATTCGAGGTAGAAATTTTAGCCGTGGAGAGTTTGCATGGCTGAGTCTGCAATTCAGATTAAACTGGCCAATCCCCGCGGCTTCTGTGCCGGGGTAGATCGTGCCATTGAGATCGTCAATCGTGCCTTGGAGGTCTTTGGCGCGCCTGTCTATGTTCGACATGAGGTGGTGCACAACCGTTTCGTGGTGGATGATTTGAAACAGCGCGGCGCGATCTTTGTCGATGAGTTGGATGAAGTGCCCGATGGCGCCTTAGTGATCTTTTCCGCGCATGGCGTGTCTAAGGCGGTGCAGTCTGAAGCCAAGCGCCGAGAACTGAATGTATTCGATGCCACCTGCCCCTTGGTCACCAAAGTGCACATGGAGGTCAGCAAATACAGTCGTGAAGGCCGCGCCTGTGTACTCATCGGTCATGCCGGTCACCCTGAGGTAGAGGGCACGATGGGGCAATACGACACGCGCTTTGGGGGTGAGATTTTCCTGGTCGAAGATGTTGCAGACGTGAATGCATTACAAGTCAAAGACCCGAATCATATTGCCTATGTCACGCAAACCACACTCTCCGTCGATGATACGGCGCGGGTGATTGATGCCTTGCGCGCGCGCTTCCCGGCGATTTTGGGGCCGCGTAAGGACGATATCTGCTATGCGACGCAGAACCGACAGGACGCGGTGAAAGGTTTGGCGGCGGAAACGGATTTGTTGTTAGTGGTGGGCTCCCCCAATAGCTCTAACTCCAATCGCTTGCGTGAGCTGGCCGAGCGCATGGGTACGCCCGCCTATTTGATTGATGACCAATCGCAGATTCAATCCCAATGGCTCGACAATGTGCGCAGCGTAGCGGTTACGGCCGGTGCTTCGGCCCCAGAAATACTGGTTCAGCAAGTGGTGCAGCGCTTGCAGGAATTGGGTGCGGGTACCGCTGAAGAGTTGAGCGGGCGAGAAGAAAATATCGTATTCAGCATGCCCAAGGCGCTGCGTATTCCTGCCAAAAACGTTTAATCCAACCCGGGTCGATTGAGGCGCGCGTCCGCAGAAATCAAAAACTGCGTCGCGCTTTAGCGCTT
>JBFHRI010000014.1:0-22778 GCA_041591755.1 Oleiphilaceae bacterium | reverse complement strand
ACACTGACAGTGAATCCTGATCCGTCGACTCTGGTACCCGTCAGTATCAACTCGCAGCCCGTAAATGTAAGTGTCACCGAAGGTGGCAATGCTCAGTTCTCTGTTGGGGTCTCAGGCGCTAATCCGATCAGCTTCCAGTGGTTCCGTGGCGCAACAGCAATTACCGGCGCCAATTCTGCGTCACTGGTGATCAACAACGTCAGTTTGAGTGATGCGGGCACCTACCGTGTTCGAATCAGCAATAACGTGAATACTGTTGACTCTGCAGCAGCAACCTTGACGGTGCAGGAAAAAATTGCTCCGGTAGCGATTACATCACACCCGGTTGCTGTTAGCGTGGTTGAAGGTGGCAATGCACAGTTCGCCGTGTCCGTGACAGGTGGTGGTACGCTGAGTTTCCAATGGTTCCGTGGTACCTCGGCCATTACCGGTGCGACCTCTTCAACGCTGGTATTAAGCAGTGTCAAACTGAGCGATGCAGGGAGCTATCGGGTGCGTGTCAGCAACAGTGTGAATACCGTTGACTCCAATAGTGCAAGCTTGACCGTGCAGGAACGTATTGCGCCGGTAGCGATTACCAGTCAGCCCAGTAACCTGATTGTGGATGAGGGTAGCACTGCACAGTTCTCTGTGGCGGTGACGGGTGGCGGCACCATTAGCTATCAGTGGTTAAAGAATGATATGCCGCTGCAGGGCGCGACTTCAGCAAACTTGACGCTGACTAACGTAGAGTTGCTGTCTGCCGGTTCGTATCGCGTACGTGTCAGCAATAGCGAAAACACGGTGCTTTCTAACAGTGCTACGCTGACAATCAATCCGAAAGTCGTTGTCGTGCCGGTGTCAATCACGACGGCTCCGCAATCTCGCACCGTCAATCAGGGTGAGTCTGTGCAGTTTAGCGTTGTCGCGGCGGGCAGTGGCACCCTGAGCTATCAGTGGTCACGCAATGGAACACCGATCAATGGTGCGACCAGCAATACCTATGCGATCTCCTCGGCGCAATCTACCCAAGCAGGTACTTATACAGTGCGTGTCAGCAACGGTAGCAGCGAAGCCAGTGCCTCTGCGGTGCTGACCGTGAATGTGCCGGTGACACTGGCTAGTATTCAGTTGAACTGGAGTCAGCCGAATGTGCGTGAAGACGGCACTTACCTGGCGCCTAGCGAGATCTCTGGCTATGTGATCAAGTGGGGCAACAGCTCTAGCAACCTGGGTCAGGTACTGAACGTGTCCGGCGCCAACAACCTGAGCACCGAACTGCAGAATCTGGCGCGTGGTAGCAGCTACTACTTCTCCATCGCGACGGTTGACAGTCGCGGCGTGCAGGGCGCGTTCTCGGACCAGATCCGTGTGGATGCGCTGTAAGCATGGATTAGCGTTAAGATAAGGACCGAAAACCGGGGCGAAGGCCCCGGTTTTTTTTCGCCCTAAGTAAGCAGGACTCTGAGAGTTGAAGTGGAAGGCTGCGCGACTGATTAACTAAAAATACCCGTCAAGGCGGCCACACCTAAGGCAAAGATGCTGATACTGATCGCTAGCGCAATCCCATATAGCTTGTTGGTTTGTTGGCGATTCATCCGCACATACATTTTGATGGTTTGTTCAGCAATTTCTTCGGCAGTCTCACGCGACACATCATGCGCCTGCTGAATGGCTTCGGACTGTAGCTTTTGCCAAAAGTCGGTATCGATTGAGTGTGTCTGCGCGATGTGATTTTTTAGATCCATCAGCTGTTTTTCTTCGATGCCTGTGCTGCCCATCTTGGCCAAGACATCAGAACGAAACTCTTGCAGTTGGTTGCTGATAAACAGACTGACCTCGGCCGCGACTTCTTCTTTGATTGAGTCGGTTTTGCTATTAATTTGCGCGACGTAGAGATCCATCACTTCCTTAAGATGGGCCTTTTGATCGCGTTCGACATCAATCATCATCCGCTTCATGTGATCGTACTGCTCGTCAAACAGGCTCGACAGCAGCTCATGCAAACGCGCATTGATGTTGGCTTTGACGGCAGAGCGCGAAATCTGTTCTACCAGTTCGGCGGGTAGGACCACGCCGCTGATGCCCATATCGCTGGTGGCCACGCCCGTCTGGACCTGAGGTTCGGGTTCCGGCTCAGCGCGCGGAATGACCGTGGGTGTGGGCAAGGTGCCATGCTCGATATCGGCGGTCAATTTCTCAATCAGCTCGCTTACGCGCGCCGGGTCTGCAGGCTTGGTCAGTACGTCGTAAATGCCAAGATCACGCACGTCATCACTGAATTCGTCTGACTTTTTCGACGTGCACATGATGACCGGTATAGCGCAGGTGTCGGATTTGCTCTTGATTTCACGGGTCGCCTCCACGCCATTCATGCCGGGCATCAGGTGATCCATAAACACCACATCTGGTCGTAAGCCTTGTTCCAGCATGTCCAGCGCTTCCTCAGCGGAGCCGGCCATGTCGACTTTTAGGCCCATCCGTTCCAGCAGTTTGCTTAGAGCAAAGCGCGCGACCTTGGAATCATCCACCAATAAGGCGCTAGAGACTGTCATTATCTACCTCGTTCGTATTGCTTTAATTATCATTACTGCGCCGTTCGCGGAGCCTCATGCATGCTCCGCCTGAACTCCAGTATAAAAAAGGCTGCGCCTTTGGCGAGCCCAAACATGTTATTCTCAGGGGCTTACCAGCCTTCCATCTTCGGGCATTCTGTCGCGCGATAGCTCTTCAGTCGATAGCATACGCCAGGCTCACTGGAGCGCGCCGTAAACACTTCGCCTTCCGGCGTGGTCAGCGTGGCCTGGCCGAAGGGTACACCATTTTTAAAGGTGCCGGCGATCTTGCTGCCGTTCGGATTCATCAGTTCGCCCTTGCCGTGGTAGAGACCTTCGATGAACTGACCCACATATTTCTTGCCGTTGGCGTATACCTCGGTCCCTTTGCCATGGTAAAGGCCGTTGGAAAAACTGCCCTCGTAATAGCTGCCATCTGGATAGGTTAGGGTGCCCGAACCATGAAACTGGTTTTCCGAGAAGCCCCCCACATACAGCATGCCGCCTTTGGTCGTCAGCGTGCCCTGACCATTCAGCGCACCATTGATCCAGAATCCGGTGTAAATGTCACCATTAGCTTTGGTGAGCGTCCCTTCACCATTAAACTTGTCGTCGGACATTTCGCCAACATAGGTGTCACCCTCGGGTGTCGTCAGGGTGCCGCGACCACTCATCTTGCCCTTGGACCACTCGCCTTGGTATTTCAGGCCGTTGGCATAGCGGGCAGAGCCGTTGCCATGAAATTTGCCATCGACAAATGAACCCGTGTATTCCAGTGCGCCGGTCTCGACGTAGCTGCCTTCCCCCGTCATCACGCCATTGAGCCATTGGCCGTCTTTATAAGTAACCACGTTATTCGGCGAAAGCTGCGCCTTGAGGGTTTGTTCACTGCCGCGTAATACCTCGACCTTACTAATCCAGCTATGGTAGCCCGACTTGGTGACTTCGATGTGGTACGTGCCCGGTGTCAGTTCGACATCGAGTTTGGTAGATCCGTAAGGCTTGCCGTTAATCAATACTGTGTCTTCGTAAACGTTAGAGTGAATCGACAACTTGCCGGTCGGCAGCGCGGCGGGTGTCACGGGTTTGGATTCTGCAGCCACGACTTGCGGCGCCGTGCGTTCTTTTACCACGACGACAGGCTCAGTGATGGGGCGCACCATGGGTTTATTAACCACCGGTGCGGGCGACGCAGCAGGTTCCACAGCGGCCGGGGTCGGTTCTTCCGGGGGCGTCACGGTCGTCGGTTCGGCAGAGCTGCTTGCCTCGGGTGTGTCCGCAGCGAGCAGCCCCATCAAATCTGCGGCTTCGACTTCGGGGCTCTCTGGGCTGGCCTCGCTGGCTTCTGCGGGGGCGTCCTCGGGCGCTGCGAGCGCATCCGGCTCGGTGCTACTGTGCACGATCTCGGGCACCTCGGACACATCGTCGCTGGCCAAATAATGCACTCCTGCGGCGAGAAACATCAGTACGGCCAGCAAGTTCAAGAACAATAAAGGTCTCAGATCGACCATTCACTACTACCTATGGGGAAATCTGCGAAATTAATCAATTGGAATCGGTTTGTTGTCAGTCAGACATGGGTGAGGTTGAGGCGCGCAGGACCCACACATTCGAAAATCCGCCCGACAGCGTGCTTCGTTATGTAACGAGTTTAGTCGCGGTGTTAAGAAATTGCCCGCTGAACTTGCACGAATGTCAATCGGATCACAATTGCTATGTTGCCTGGCGCTCAAAACAAAACCTCGTTACATGAAGGACTTGTAACATTTGTTTCGAGTGCTATCTGACATCGGATAGGTGTCTTTAGTTCCGTTGCTTGGTAAAAAGCTATGCAAATGATTAGCGCCGCCATATTGCCGAAATCTGCACTTACTTGCTAGGGTATGGTTATGAGTGTGCCGATTGGCCTATTCGTTGCTTTCAGCGAGCCCCGCTTCGCGCTAAGCAGGCTGCACACAACAACGCTTATTGCCGCGCTTTTGCATAACACACTGACCGAGGACTACATCGGAACATGGGAAACACTGCCGTCCACCCCGCCTTTGAACATATACGCTCACAAGCCATCGACGCTTTGCATTTAACGGTCGAAGAGTACGTGCATCGTGTAACCGGCGCGCGACATTTACACTTTGCCAGCGAAAATGATGAAAATGTGTTTCTGGTCGCACTCAAAACCGTGCCGCGCGACAGCACGGGGGTGGCGCACATACTAGAACACACGGCGTTGTGTGGTAGCCAGAAGTACCCGGTCCGAGATCCTTTTTTCATGATGGTACGGCGCTCATTGAATACCTTCATGAATGCCTTCACGAGCAGCGACTGGACCGCCTATCCATTTGCCAGTCGTAATCGCAAGGATTTCCAGAACCTGCTCGAGGTCTATCTCGATGCGGTGTTTTTCTCGCGTTTGGATGAATTGGATTTTCGTCAGGAAGGCCATCGCATTGAGTTCGAGGAGCCTGGCAACCCGGAGAGCCCATTGGTCTACAAAGGTGTCGTATACAACGAAATGAAAGGGGCGATGAGTTCGGCCTCAAGCCAATTGTGGTACGCCTTGACGCGCTATGTGTATCCCACCACAACCTATCACTACAACAGCGGCGGGGATCCTGATCACATCGTAGATTTGAGCTATGAGCAGCTGAAGAGTTTCTATCGTCGGCATTATCATCCCAGCAATGCGGTATTCATGACCTTTGGTAACGTACCGGCGTCTGAGCATCATGACAACTTCGAGCGCTTGGCTTTGGCGCGCTTTCAGCGCGGCGATCAGAGCGTCACCGTCAATGATGAAAAGCGTTATTGCGCGCCGTTACGGGTGCTCGAGCACTATCCCGTGCCTGAGGGCGAATCATTAAACCACAAAACGCATTTGGTAATGGGGTGGCTGCTGGGGCATAGCTTTGATCTGGAGCAGAATCTCGAGGCGCACTTGCTGGCCAATGTCTTGTATGAAAATTCCGCCGCGCCATTGCAGCGTGCGTTGGAGTCCAGTGAGTTGGGTCATGCTCCGTCACCGATTTGCGGGCTGGAAGATTCCAATCGTGAAATGGCGTTCGTCTGTGGCTTGGAGGGCAGTGAGCCAGAGCATCAGGCTGCGTTTGAACAAATGATCCTTGAGGTCTTGCAAAAGGTTGCTGACGAGGGCGTAGCCAAAGAGCGTTTAGAAGCCGTCTTGCACCAGCTTGAACTGAGTCAGCGTGAAATCTCTGGCGATGGTTATCCCTATGGTTTACAGATTATTCTCGCGGGCTTGTCACCGGCTATTCATGGCGGTGATCCGGTCGCGTTGATTGACCTTGAGCCCGTGCTGAAAAAGCTGCGTCAGCGTATTGAAGATCCGAATTATTTTCGCTCCCTCGTGCGGCGCTTGCTGCTCGATAACCCGCACCGTGTCACTCTCACGCTGAAACCCGACGCCCACTATGACAGGGTGAGGGAAGCGCTGACCCGGCAACGGCTTGACAGCTTAAAAGCAAGTTTGCGAGATGAGGATAAGCAAAGCTTGATTGCTCAGGCGGAAGCGCTCAAGCAGCGCCAGCTGCAGAAAGACGATGAGTCAATCCTGCCGAAAATCGAAATTGCCGATGTACCCGTGTCGATTCAGTTTCCCCATCCTCAGTCGTCCGCATTGTCGACGGATATCACCACGTATGCGCAAGGAACAAACGGTCTGGTATATCAGCAAATCGTCATTGACTTGCCCGAGTTGGAGGAAGATCTGCTGCCCTTACTGCCCATTTACACCAGTGTGGTGACCGAGTTGGGGGTGGGTGAGGACGATTATCTGACCATGCAAAATCGACAGTCCGAGGTTACTGGAGGAATTCATGCGTTCACAGCGGTGAAAAGCACCCTGGATGATTTGCAGAAAGTACAAGGGGTGCTGATTTTCTCCGGTAAAGCACTAGCCCGTAACCATCAGGCATTGACTGAGCTCATGGCACAAACGCTCGAGGGGGTTCGCTTCGATGAGGCGGAGCGTATACGAGAATTGGTCGCACAGAAACGTGCCAAACGCGAGCAATCGGTGGTCAATAATGGGCATGCTTTGGCCATGAGTGTGGCCTCAAGCGGCATGAGTCCGGTTGCGCGACTGGCGCACGAAACGGGCGGGATGGCCGGTATTCGTCGCCTCAAGGAGTTAGATGATGCCTTGGAAGAGGCCAGCAATATGCAGCAACTGCTTACGAGACTGGCTGCGTTACATGAGCGTATCAAGGCGGCGCCGCGGCGTTTTCTGGCGGTGGCGGAACAAGACATTTTGAGCGATATGGCGAATGCCATCCATCAGCGACAACAAGGTTTTGTCGCCGAGAGTGTCAGTCCCTTCAGTTTGCCGCAAGCGCGGGAAACAGTGCGTGAGGCCTGGGTGACGGCCACTCAGGTTAGTTTTTGTGCCAAAGCTTACCCGACGGTTGATATGGGGCATGCGGATGCGCCGGCCCTGACCGTACTGGGTGGGTTCATGCGCAATGGTTTCTTGCACCGAGCTATTCGCGAGCAGGGCGGTGCCTATGGTGGGGGCGCCTCGCAGGATTCCGCCTCAGCCTCTTTCCGTTTCTTTTCGTACCGTGACCCGCGTCTCGAAGAAACCCTCGCTGATTTCGATGCGGCCGTGCAGTGGGTGCTGACCGAGAACCATGATAGTTCCGAGCTGGAGCAGGCGATATTGGGTGTGGTTTCGCAGATTGACAAGCCGCGTTCGCCAGCCGGCGAAGCTAAAAGTGATTTTCAGAGCGAACTTTTCGGACGCAGCAAAGCCTTGCGTTCAGCCTTCCGTGAACAAGTGCTGAAAGTGACCTTGGCCGATTTGAAACGCGTAGCGGCCCAGTATTTACGGCCCGATTTGGCTAGCGTGGGGGTTGTGACGAATACAGCGCGCAAGCCGGTGTTGGAGAAGCTGGGTTTGTCGGTGAAGGAGTTGTAGGCTGGAAAGAAGAACCTATGTAGGTCAGACCTTCAGTCCGACCGCGGGGTTTCAGGCAGGTAAGGCGCTTCGATTTGGCTCCGAGCGGCCGGCCTTGTCGGACTGAAGGTCCGACCTACATAGTGGTTCTTCTGATAGCTTTAGCAGCGCCGTGTCAGGCCCGCACTGACCATGACGCGCGTGGCGATCTCCTCGACCGAATACTGCGTGGTATTCATATAGGGAATGCGCTCGCGTTTGTACATGAGTTCCACTTCTTCCACTTCAAAATTACACTGTCGAATCGATGAATAGCGGGAGTTAGGACGGCGCTCATTGCGAATCACGGCCAGTCGATCCGGGTCGATGGTCAGTCCGAACAGTTTTTCGCGATGCTCGCGCAGTGCCGCCGGAAGTTTTTGATCTTCGATGTCTTCTTCCGTGAGCGGATAGTTGGCCGCCTTGATGCCGTATTGCATGCCAAGGTAAAGGCAGGTCGGTGTTTTGCCACTGCGTGAAACGCCAATTAGAATCACATCGGCTTGTTCATAATGCTGGGTGCGCGCGCCATCGTCGTTGTCCAAGGCAAAATTGACGGATTCGATGCGTTCGACATAATGCGAGTTTTCGGTGATGCGGGTACGGCCGACTTTATCGCTGGAGCGGACGCCAAGTTCTTGCTCCAAAGAGCCAATGAACGCGGCGAAGATATCGACCAAGACGCAATTGGCTGAGGCGATCACACGTCGAATTTCTTCGTTGACGATGGTGTCGAAGATGATCGCTTTGTGCCCGTCTTGGTCGGAGGCAGCATTGATTTTAAGGCAAGCTTCTTCTGCTTTTTCGACGGAATCGATGTAAGGCATGGTGAAGCGGTCGAAGGTAATGGTGTCAAAACGGGCCAGCAGGCTCATGCCAACCGTCTCGGAGGTAATGCCCGTGCCATCGGAAATAAAAAAAGCAGTACGTTTTTGAGTCATCGAGTGCAGCTTTCTTGTAAAAGAAGTTGGTTAGGAGACTCACTAAGCTAGCATAAAGTGGTATGATCCGCCCCAATTTTTGGGGACGGGCTGCCAGGATGGACGGTTTGTTCAATTTTCAGACACAAGGCGGGAGAATCGGCTTGCAAGAATATATCCTCTGGTTCGACGAATTGGGCATGCACGACGTAGATCGCGTTGGCGGCAAGAATGCGTCACTGGGCGAAATGATCGCTAATCTGGGTGCGCTGGGTGTGCGTGTGCCGGGCGGCTTTGCGACCACGGCGGCAGCGTTCCGCGACTTCCTCGCGGCCGACGGCCTGGACAAGAAAATCAACGAAACCCTTCGGGCATTGGATGTACAAGATGTCGCTGCATTGGCACAAGCTGGTGCCCGCATTCGTGGCTGGGTCATGGAGGCGCATTTCCCCCAGGCTCTGAATGAGCAATTGGAGGAAGCCTTCCTCAAGCTGCAAGCAGGTAACGACGACATGGCGGTTGCGGTGCGCTCTTCCGCCACGGCCGAGGATCTGCCCGAAGCCTCATTCGCCGGGCAGCAGGAAACCTTCCTTAACGTGCGCGGACTGGCTCAGGTCAAGAAAGCTGTGAAGGAGGTCTTTGCCTCGCTGTATAACGATCGTGCCATTTCCTATCGCGTGCACCACCAGTTTGAGCATAGTGAAGTCGCGCTTTCCGCCGGCATCCAGAAAATGGTGCGCAGTGAAACGGGTAGCAGCGGGGTGATGTTTACCCTGGATACCGAGTCCGGATTCCGTGACGTGGTGTTTATCACGTCTTCTTATGGATTGGGAGAAACCGTTGTTCAAGGCGCGGTGAATCCTGATGAGTTTTACGTTCACAAACCAACTTTTGAAGCTGGTCGTCCAGCCATCCTTCGCCGCAACCTTGGCAGTAAGGCGATCAAAATGGTCTATGCCAAGCCGGAAGATGGCGCCAAACACAATGACCATGGCCGTGCAGTCGAGACGGTGAAGGTCGACCATGATGAGCGTTACAAGTTTTCGATTACAGATGAAGATGTCACCGAGTTGACGCGTCAGGCGCTGATTATCGAGAAGCACTATGGCCGTCCCATGGATATTGAATGGGCGAAGGACGGCGATGACCATTTGCTCTACATCGTGCAAGCGCGTCCAGAAACCGTTAAGAGCCGTACTAATGCCACCATCCTGCAGCGTTACCTGCTGAAAGAGAAAGGCACCGTGCTGGCCGAGGGGCGCAGTATCGGACAAAAGATTGGCAGTGGTCCGGTTAAAGTCGTCCGTGGTATTCAAGATATGGATCAGGTCAATCCGGGTGATGTTCTGGTCACCGATATGACCGACCCGGATTGGGAGCCTGTGATGAAACGCGCCTCGGCGATCGTGACCGACCGTGGCGGGCGTACCTGCCACGCCGCCATTATTGCGCGCGAGCTGGGGATACCCGCAGTGGTCGGTTGTGGCGATGCCAGTGACGTGTTGGTCACCGGAACTAATGTGACCGTGTCCTGTGCCGAAGGTGATACCGGGTTTATCTACGAAGGCCTACTCGATTTTGAATTGCGCGAAAACAGCGTCGATTCCATGCCGGATCTCGATTTCAAAATTATGATGAACGTCGGCAACCCTGACCGCGCCTTCGACTTCCAGGCACTGCCCAACGAAGGTGTTGGATTGGCGCGCCTGGAGTTCATTATCAACCGTATGATCGGCGTACATCCGAAGGCCTTGCTGAACTATGAAACGCTGCCGCCGGACGTGAAACAAGCGGTCGAAAAGCGTATTAGCGGCTATACCTCCCCGGTTGAGTTTTACATCACCAAATTGGTGGAAGGGATCTCGACCTTGGCGGCCGCCTTCTATCCCAAGCGGGTGATTGTGCGTTTATCGGATTTTAAGTCGAATGAATATGCCAACCTGATTGGCGGAACGATCTACGAGCCCGATGAAGAGAACCCAATGCTCGGCTTCCGCGGGGCCTCGCGTTATATCTCCGATACCTTCCGTGACTGCTTCTATCTTGAGTGCGAGGCGCTGAAGCGCGTGCGTAACGAGATGGGCCTCACCAACGTCGAAGTCATGGTGCCCTTTGTGCGCACCGTGGGCGAAGCCAAGCAGGTGGTAGAGTTGCTCGAAGAGCGTGGTCTCAAGCGTGGCGAGAATGGCCTGAAGGTCATCATGATGTGTGAGCTGCCTGGGAACGCTTTGTTGGCTGATCAATTTCTCGAGTATTTTGATGGCTTCTCGATTGGTTCTAATGACCTGACCCAGTTAACCCTCGGTTTGGATCGTGACTCCGGTATTGTGGCGCATTTGTTTGATGAGCGTAACGATGCGGTGCGTATGCTGCTGTCGATGGCGATTCAGGCCTGTAATAAAGCCGGCAAGTATATCGGTATTTGTGGTCAGGGGCCGTCCGATCACCCCGATTTGGCCAAGTGGTTGATGGAGCAGGGCATCGATAGCGTTTCCCTGAACCCTGACTCGGTTTTGGATACCTGGTTCTTCCTAGCGGACGAACTGGATCCCAAAGCCTAAGCCTTGATTGCAGCGGGAGCTGATTAAATGACTCAAATTTGTACGCCAGATCTGTGTGATGAGTATCCTGAGGTGGCGGTCGTCGACCCGATCTTTTCGAACTACGGAGGCCTTGATGCCTTCGGCGGCGAGATTGTTACGATCAAGTGCTTTGAAGACAACTCGGTGGTTAAAGACCAGGTGGGTCAGCCCGGTAACGGGCGCGTGCTGGTGGTCGATGGTGGTGGCTCGATGCGTAACGCACTATTAGGCGATATGCTGGCAGAAAAAGCCGCCGACAACGGTTGGGCCGGGATTATCGTCTACGGTTGTATTCGTGATGTCGATGTGATTATGGAAACCGAACTGGGTGTTCAGGCTTTAGGCACGCATCCGCGCAAAACCGAAAAACGCGGTATCGGTGACTTAAATGTGCCGGTGACCTTCGGCGGCGTGACGTTTCGTCCGGGGATGTTTGTCTATGCCGACAACAACGGCATTATTGTTTCGGAGAAAGCATTAACGCTGCCAGCCTAAGGCTGACAGCGTTGTAGCGCTAGTCGATCTGAATGATTTCGGTACCCAGTTGGTAGCGATCTTCGCCCAGCTGGGTACAGCGAATAACTTTCAGTTCAGCGTTTAGCGAGGGCAGGGCTGCACTCGGTGTGTTCAGCGAGGTGCGGCAGGTTTGGCCTTCGGCGATAGGCTGATTGGCCTCCAAGAGCATGCCATTGCCGCTGAGGTCGCGACAGACTCCCATGATTTTTTGGTTCGACGCTTCCACGGTGATGGTCACTTCGGTGTTGACTTTCATGCGGATAAAGTCGCGTTTTTCAGCCCAGTCACGACTTCTTGGATTCATCATAATCAAAATACACCTCGCAGCAGATGGACGTTTTCATTCTTATACGTGCTAAACAAGGAACTGTCAAAGAGCAAGTGATCAATGTACGCGCACACCGCAGTTCCCGTTGATATGGCTGCCGCGTCGACTCAAAAAGAGGTGACTCAGCCTTGGTATGTATACATGATTCAGACTGCTCGAGGCAACTTGTATACGGGGATTACCACCGATCTGGAACGTCGTTTTAACGAGCACCTTGCCACACACGCCCAAGGCTCTTCCCTGGGCGCTAAGTATTTTCGCAGCCAGGAACCGCGGGCCTTGGTTTATCAGGAGCGACATCCAGATAAAGCGAGTGCCGCCAAGCGCGAGTGTCAGATCAAAAAGCTTTCGGCAAACGCAAAACGCCAGTTGGTGGCCGCCTGTGCAGCGCGCAGTGAATAAAACCTGCCGGTCATGCTTGGGGGCCTTGTTGCTGTTGGTCTCATCGCTGTGCGCAGCACAAGACCTGCCTAAGCGAGTGATGTCTCTAAGTTTGTGCACCGATACGCTGGCTCTAGACATTGCAATGCCAGGACAATTGCAGTCAGTGTCCTGGCTCGCTGCGCACCCACAGCAGTCACTGGTGGCTGATCGCGTGACAGCTATGCACTTCAACCATGGTCGTTTGGAAGAAGTGTTGAGCTTCCAGCCCGACCTGGTACTTGCGTCCGCCTATAGTAATCCCTACCTATTGCAGCAACTTCGTAGGCTTGAAGTGCCTCTCTACACGCTGGCAGACGCCCAGACGCTGACGCAGCTGCAAGAGCAGTACTGTGAGTTGTCTCTGCGTTTGACCGGTGTGTGTCGCCGACCCGAGCTTCCGCCACTCGATGCGGCTGGTGAGCGAGAAGGTGCGCTGATTATGCAGGTCGGTGGCTGGACTGCGACCGCACCGTCTCTTATGGATGAGTTTGTGCAGCGTTTGGGCTTGCATAATTTGGCCAATGAGGCAGGCATAGAAGGCTGGGGGCAGCTCGATTTGGAGCAAATTTTGCGCTTAAGGCCGCAGTGGCTGCTCCTGGTGAACGGCGACAATGCGCGTGAAGGGTATTCGCAAAAGGAGCTGTTGTTGCAGCATCCGGTTTTGCAAAATGCGCCGTTTCAGGTCTTGAGTTTGCCTGCCGGTTATTTCGGTTGTGGCAGTTTTGCCTTGCTTGATCTAGTCGCACAGACACGACAACGCATTAGGGCGCTGCGCGAAGCTACTGTAATCAAGGAGGCTGCCAAGTGAATTGTTCCCGGCAAGCATTAGTGCTTGGTTTGAGTGTGGCGCTGCTGCTTATCATGCCGCTCTCGCTCTGTTTGGGGCGCGTCAATGGCGCCTATTGGAGTCCATTCTGGGCGGGTAGTGAACTTGATTGGTTGATTTTGATTGAGCTGCGCTTACCGCGGACCTTGCTGGCCGTGTTGGTCGGTATGATCTTGGGCTTGGCTGGGGCCGCTTTACAGGGCTTGCTTCGCAATCCCTTAGCCGAGCCGGGGGTGATCGGAGCCGGCGCTAGCGCAGCCCTGGGAGCAGTCTTGGCATTGTATTTTGGCTTGGCGGCACTGAGCTTTTGGTGGGTGCCGATCTGTGGCATCGCGGGGGCCTTGGTGAGTTTGAGCTTGCTGTTTGCGCTGGCCGGAAAGAAAGCCTCGATTGCGACGCTGATCCTCGCAGGGGTGGCGATTAATGCTTTGGCCGGTGCCTTAACAGCGCTGGCGCTGAATCTGGCACCCAACCCTTTTGCGTCTATTGAAATGATCTTCTGGCTCTTGGGGTCGGTGGCGGATCGAAGCTTAGGGCAGATCGCGCTCTGTTTACCTTTCCTGCTCTTAGGGTGCGTGTTGTTGCTCTCATCGGCCCGAGGGTTGGCCGCACTCAGTCTCGGCGAGAGCACGGCAATCTCTATGGGGGTCGACATGGCACGCTTACAGAGAAAAGTGCTCTTAGGTACGGGGTTAGCGGTGGGTGCGGCGGTGGCCACCGTGGGTAATATTGGCTTTGTTGGCCTCGTGGTACCACATTTGTTGCGTGCCAGAGTGGCGCATAATCCGGCTGCCTTGTTATGGCCCTCGATGCTGGGTGGCGGCATTCTTTTACTTTTGGCGGATATGCTGGTGCGGATAATGCCATTGGGCCAGGAGTTGAAATTAGGGGTGCTCACGGCCATGATCGGCGCGCCATTTTTTATGTGGATGATTCTGCAGTTGGCACGCAAGGAGCGGGTGTGAGACACGTTCCGCAGGCGTTGATTGAGGTTAAAGACCTGTCGCTGCAGCGCCAGGATCGACAGGTCCTGCAGTCTATTCAGCTGCAGGTGCGCGCGGGAGAGCTGGTGGGTGTCTTGGGGGCCAATGGCGCTGGTAAAAGTTCTTTATTACAGGTGATGGCAGGGCTGTTGGTACCTACCGAAGGGCAGGTTAGCCTGGACAGCCACTCGATTCATGCCTGGTCGGCACAACAGCGAGCACGGTATATCGCCTGGTTAGCGCAAGGGCGCGAATTACACTGGCCGCTGCCGGTGCGTGAGGTGGTCGCCTTAGGGCGCTTTGTGCATGGAATGCATGCAGGAAATATGTCTAAAGCAGACCAAGCGGCATGTGAGCGCGCCATGCGCAGCACCGGGGTCTGGCCGTTTGCCGAGCGTTCCAGTCTGGCTTTATCAGGCGGCGAATTGGCGCGCGTACTTTTGGCGCGTGCGTTGGCTGTGGAGGCTCCGGTCTTGTTGGCCGACGAACCGATCGCTGGCCTGGATCCTTTCTATCAACTTTCGGTCATGCAAACCTTACGCGCAGAAGCGCAGCGACAGCGGGCGGTTGTGGTGGTCTTACATGATCTGAATCTCGCCGCACGCTTTTGCGATCGACTGATTTTGTTGCATCACGGTCGTGTGCTAGCCGAAGGGGCGCCGGCGAGCGTACTGACCGAAGCGCACTTGGCGACGGCTTTTCGGGTGGCGGTGCGGATTCAATCTGAGCAAGGTGATAATCGGATTGTCCCCTTGCACTGTCTGGACCAAAATGATGCCTAAGCTCAGAATGGCCTCCATCTATGTTTAGTCGCTCCCGCTATAAAACTTACCACCCGCTGTCGCTGTTTATTTTGGCGGTGGCAGTGTCGGCCATGGTACATGGCACGGCATTCGCGCTTTGGTCGAGGTTTGGCTCGGCGCTACAGGCAGCGGCCTTGAAGGGGGGCGCAATGGCTTTACAGCTCAATGCGCCAGCCCAGCAAGACGATTCGACGGCCTTATCGACGGTACAAGCCCTTCCGCTGCCAACGCAGCAGCCCTTAGCGCCCAAAGCCGTGGCGCCCGCTAGGCCAATGCAGACTCAAACCAATCCGAACCCCTCGCGGTCTGTCGCTCCGCGCGAGACTGTGCAGCCTGAGTTGCCGCTCAAAGATAAACACTCGGCTCCGGTCATGGCCCTCGCGGCTGAGCTGCGACAGGAAGCGCTCACGACGCAGAAGCAGGTTGTGACTTCTAAAGAGAGGCTTGGAGCGGAGAGCGAAACGCCATCTCCGCGCTCGAATAAGGTCGCGACTGCCGAATTCGTTCCTCCGAGCTATCAGCTGGGTAGTCAGCGTAGCCCTAAGCCGGCTTATCCTCTGGTAGCGCGCAAGTTTGGCTGGGAAGGTTTGGTCAAGTTGAGTGTGGAGGTCTCTGCTTCAGGTCGACCTGAGCGTGTCTCCGTGCTGCAAAGCAGTGGGCGAGAGGTGCTGGATCGCGTGGCTTTGGAAACCGTGCGTGATGGCTGGCTGTTTGAGCCCGCACGCAAGCGAGGACAAGCCGTGCCTTCGCACATCATCGTGCCGGTGCAATTTCTATTGCAGGAGGGGTAAGTCTTAGTGGTTATCCCTTCATTGCGATTGACATTGACGGCCTGCTCTATAAAATCCCGCCCCGTTCAGGTAATCCTTTAGTTGTTCAGTAAGAACGCTGTGGATGAACGGGAAGCCGGTGCGCGGTCAGTTTGACCTGCAAAGCCGGCGCTGCCCCCGCAACGGTAATCAGGGTCAGTACCAGAAAAGAGCCACTGTGAAGCCTGCCGCAAGGTATCGCTTTATGGGAAGGGTCTGGTATCAGTGTAGAGCGCTCAGCGCGAACGAAGCCCCTGTAAGCCCGGAGACCGACCTGTGCGCCAATCCGGGTGCCTATCGCGCCCATTCCATTGACCAATAGCGCGGCGGGCGCTTTACGGGGCGAAATATGATTCGACTCTCCTTTTCCAGGAGGGCGGTGCTATGTGTGCTGTCCTCATCTTTTATCAGCTCTCCTATCGTTTTTGCAGATCAGGTATCCAGTCAGGGCGTTGAGAATGCCCGGCAAAGTCCGAAAGTTGTCGTGACAGCAACGCGTCTGGAGAATGGCAGAGGTGCTGCTTCAACAAGTGTCACCGTGATCACTGCAGAAGAAATACGCAAATCAGCGGCCTCCAATTTGGCTGATCTGCTGGGTACTAAAGCGGGTGTGAATACGCGTTCATTGTATGGCGGCGGCAGCTATTCAGAAGTTGGTTTGCGCGGATTTGGCGTGAATGACAGCGAAAACACGCTAATCCTATTGGATGGCAGACGCCTTAATGAAATGGATTTATCAGGCGTCAATTTGGCAGCGATTCCGATTGAAAACATTGAACGAATCGAGATCATGCGCGGCACCGGGTCCGTCCTGTACGGTGATGGTGCGGTGGGCGGTGCAATCAATATTATCACTAAGTCCCCTCAACCGGGTCTGAGCACCGGAAAGATTTCCAGTGAGCTGGGTAGCTATGGTCATCGCGCAATCGCCGCCAGTGGTTCAAGCGGTGGGGAACAAAGTGCGGTACACGCCTACGTATCTCGTCACTTTAACGAGGGGTATCGTACCAATAATGCGCTTGAGCAGATTCACGGTGCCTTAGATCTGCGCCATTACCTCGATAGCGCCGAGCTTTATCTAAAGGTTAGCGCGAATGATTACAATATTGGCTTACCCGGCGCGCGTAAGCGCAATCCCGGTGCTGGTTTGGATCAAATAGGCAATGATCCGCGCGGCGCATCGACCCCAATAAATCATGCGGAAGAAAAGTCTGAGAACCTGGTATTGGGCTCAGCCATTGAACTATCGGAGAAAAATCGACTGATCTTGGACTGGGGTTGGCGACATAAGAATCAAGCGTCTTTTTATGCTCCGAACACGATTGGCGACACGGAGCTAAAGACGGTTTCATTCACCCCTCGCTTACAAAGCAGCGCTCTCGCTGATGTCGATGTGACGATGGGGCTGGATCATTATGTGACCGACTATGTCGGAGAGTGGCGCGGCAGTTTCCCTTCAAGACACGATATAGATGTCGAGAACATCGCTTACTATGTCCATGCGGAGCAAGTGCTAAACGAGAACACCACGGTAAACTATGGTGCGCGCATGCAAGCCGTTAGCTATGAGGCGGTGGATAAGCTCGGTACAAACCCTATTGGCAATCGTACTTTTCGGGAGCCAAGCTACGACTTGGGCCTGGCCCGTCAGATCGATGCTGTCTATGGTCTCTATTTTCACTACAACCGTGCCGTTCGTTTTGTCACCGTGGATGAAATGGATAGTTGGTCGGGCATGTATGACATTTTAGAGCCTCAAACATCGAATAATTTCGAGGTTGGCTTACGTTCCAACTGGCGCAATGTGCGGGGGCGCTATTCCGTTTATTACATGCAGCTGAACAATGAGATTGCTTATTCGCCGGCGATGTTCAATAACATTAACCTTGAGCCTACTCAGCGCAAGGGCTACGAAATTGAATTGAGTAGCGATCTGTCGACGCAAACCTCTTTGGATCTAAGCTATACCTATCAACAGTCTTTGTTCAGAGAAGGTGCAAACGCGGGTAAACGGGTGCCACTCGTGCCGGCTCACAATGCGAGCCTCGCACTCATTCAACAGCTGAGCGATCAGCATACTGCTTCAGCTTTGCTGAATTACACGGGGCGTTATTTCATGGATAACGATCAAGCGAATGAAGCAAAGCGGGCGCCTTCTTTTACCACCGTAGATCTTAAGCTAATGTCGCAATTTGATCAGCTGGGCGTGACACTGGCAATCAACAACGTATTCGACAATCAGGGGTTCAGCTATGCCATCAAGGGATGGAATCCCGGAGAGTTTAATGCTTATCCACTGCCTGAGCGTAACGCCAATTTGCGCTTAAGCTACGATTTTTAAAGAGGCATGCTGCGGCCGCCCAATGTAACTTCGGGCGGCCGTTTCTAAAGTCGCTTAGCCTCCACTCTAATATTGCAGTGCAATAACGTATCATCTACGTTGCTTCACTATCGATGACGCCAAATTAAGCGATGCATAGATGTTGACGCCGTTTTCCCGTTCTTGTGTCATACTTGATTCGCTGTTACGGTGTCTATTGGCCCTCGGCTATACTTCTTTTGTTGTGTTCTCGACTCCCTCTTTGTGGCAAGCGGAGAGCGTGTATGAAAATTCTCATCACTGGGGCGACCGGACTGATTGGCTCGGCCTTTATGCGGCATTATCCCGAGCACGATTACGTGGTGTGGACCCGTAATCGTCAGCGCGCTACAAAATCTCTGGGAGCGGGCCGAATTTACGTAGAGTCGGTCGATGAGTTGTCGCGTCTGGCGCCGGTCGATGCCGTCATTAATCTCGCCGGTGCACCGATCGTTGGCAGGCGCTGGAGTGCGCGACGTAAAAAAGAACTAACTCACAGTCGCTGGCAGACCACGAAAGCGCTTGTTGATTGGATCAATTCGCACGATCAGCCGCCAAAAGTCTTTCTGAGCGGATCCGCGATTGGCTTTTATGGCGATGCGGGGCTCAGCGTCGTCAATGAGGACAGTCAGGTTGCTGCGAAGGATTTTGCGCATCACTTGTGTGCCGAATGGGAAAAAATTGCCTTACAGGCTGCGCAAACCACTCGGGTCGCCTGTCTGCGAACAGGTATCGTGCTGAGCGAGCAGGGCGGAGCGCTAAAACAGATGTTGCCCGCATTCCGCCTAGGTTTGGGGGGGCCTATGGGTCAGGGCGATCAGTTTATGTCATGGATCCACATTCGAGACATGCTCGCCGCGATGTCGTTTCTATTGCAGGCAGACGATTGTGCGGGCCCCTTCAATATGACAGCGCCTAATCCGGTTACTAATTACGATTTTTCCCACGAGTTGGCGGCAGTATTTGGCAAGCGTGCGCGGCTGAAAGTGCCGGAGTGGGGGCTGCGCCTGGCGCTGGGCGAGGCGGCCGACTTGCTATTGTTCAGCCAGAATGTGGTGCCAGAGCGTTTGCATCAAGCAGGATTCCGCTTTGTCTTTCCAGTTTTGGAAGATGCGCTGAGTGATCTGCTGGAGCAAACTGACTCGCTTTTGCCTTAGTGCATCATTCAGCTTTTCATCACGACATGTTGCAGCTTGCTCGCTACGCCTGATAGCTCGTCTGTCATGCTCAGTAAAGTCTGGGTTGATGTGAGAAACTGTGCCACGGTTTCTGCATTGCTATGACTGGCTTCGCCAATGTTTTCACTCGCATGACGGACCTGGTTCATATCGAGATTGAGCTGGCCAATCATATTGGCGATTTGTTTCATTTGGGCGCTCACACCCTGGGCAGAAGACGCGGTTTGAGTAAGGACATCGGCTGAACGAGTGGCGAGTGATACCCCCTCTTTGACCGCCTCGGATGCTGATCGAATCACATCCGTGATCTCTCGGGCGGACTGATCGCAGCGAATCGACAAGCTACGAATTTCATCCGCTACCACCGCGAAGCCTCGGCCTCTGTCGCCGGCGCGAGCGGCCTCGATCGTGGCATTCAATGCCAAAAGATTGGTTTGGCTGACGATGCCCGAAATGACTTGGATAACCTCCTCGATCTTGTTAAAACTTTGTTTGATTTTGTTGATGCTGTCAGACGTTTGATTCATTGAGCTGGCGGTGCTGATTACGTTCTGCTCTGTATCGGCGGTCCAGCGCTCTATGTTTGTAATCATTGTAGAGGTTTTGTCCAGCGAACTGACGGTATGGTTCACCGTATTTCGAATCTGATCCGTGGCTGAGACCTGAGAAGCTGCTCCGTTCTCGATCAGATGACCATTATCGACCATGGTACGCAGATTTTGATTGAGTGATTGGATGAATGCACTCAGGGTCTCGCAGGTCAGTCGAGCCTCAGACAGGATAATGCTGAGACGCTCTACATTGGCCTCTGACTGCACCGCCAATTTGGCGTTGCTTTCAGACACACTGATGGCTTCAGCCAGAAAGCTTTCGCGGATTCTGAGAGAGTAGCCCTGCGCCAACCACACCACTATTAAGGGCAACATAAAACCCGAAATCATATCGACTCGTGCTTGTGCGGGAGTGAAAGGATAGCTGGGGAACTCATAACCATTTCGCTCTAGATAGATCATGCTGATCATCCAGACTACGGATAGGCAGAACCAGACAAAACCTGAGCGACGACTGGTCAGCAGGTAGGCGATACAAACCAGTGTTGGAATCCAAAAAATATGTGAAGACTGCAGCCCGCCCAGGCTATAAATCATGTTGATGCCATGTGGGAAACTGGACAGCAAAAAAATGTTCGCAGCCACGATCGGTGAAATGCCCCGTCTGATGCCAAGGCAACATACAAATGCCATGACAAGTCCAAAGGTGGAACTCACCACCAGCGTGGGATAATTCATTGCACTCCATTTGATGATGCTATAGAGCATGACCCCGGTCGAGCACAGACAAAAATAAAGCAGTACGCGATAGCGAACTTCCATTTCTTTGGAAAGCGACGCATCCTGAGGCCAAAAACATCGAATGAAAAATTCAACTGGGTTTAACATAGCGTGTCTGCGTGTTGGAAAGGCATTATGTTGCTTGTGATCGTCGCCGACTTCCTGAGATTTGTGAGCGGTCTCTGAAAATACTAGACCATCAGCAGAATGAATCAATTGTCCAGTGAAGCCTTGCAGACTGATGGCCATGCAAAATATGCTGGACAGCTTGATCCCCTCCATCCATAATGCTGTTCGTATATACAGTATTTTGTCTGGCTGCAGTTTAGGTGGTCGAACAGTAGTGAGTCACTAAAAGCGGTGGCTCTTCAAGTCATAAACTAAGACGTTCGGTTAGAGCGAAATGAGGGTTTTTAGATGGATGACAACAAGAAAAAAGCGCTAAGTGCAGCGTTGGCACAGATTGAACGCCAGTTTGGTAAAGGTGCTGTCATGAAGATGGGTGATCAGCCGCGTGAGGCGATCCCCGCTGTGTCAACCGGTTCCTTGGGCCTGGATATTGCCTTGGGTATTGGCGGCTTGCCGTACGGGCGGATTGTTGAAATCTATGGGCCAGAGAGTTCGGGTAAAACCACGCTGACCTTGCAGGTGATTGCAGAAGCACAAAAGCAAGGTAAGACTTGTGCGTTCATTGATGCAGAGCATGCGCTGGACCCGATCTATGCGGAGAAGCTGGGTGTCAATGTAGACGAGCTATTGGTTTCACAGCCGGATACCGGCGAGCAAGCGCTCGAAATTGCCGATATGTTAGTGCGCTCGGGTGCGGTCGATGTAATCATCGTGGACTCCGTTGCTGCACTGACGCCTCGAGCAGAAATAGAGGGCGAAATGGGTGATGCGCATGTCGGACTGCAGGCCCGTTTGATGTCGCAGGCTTTACGTAAAATCACCGGTAATATTAAAAACGCTAAATGCCTGTGTATCTTCATTAACCAGATTCGCATGAAAATCGGGGTTATGTTCGGTAATCCTGAGACCACCACAGGCGGTAATGCGCTGAAGTTTTATGCCTCTGTACGTTTGGATATTCGCCGCACGGGCTCGGTTAAGCAAGGCGAAGAAGTGATTGGTAACGAGACCAAGGTCAAAGTAGTTAAGAACAAGGTTGCTCCGCCTTTCAGGCAGGCCGAGTTCCAGATCATGTATGGTAAGGGCATCTACCGCATGGGTGAGGTGATCGACCTGGGTGTCAAGGAAGGCTTGATCGACAAAGCGGGTGCTTGGTATAGCTACAAAGGGGATAAGATAGGGCAGGGCAAGGCCAATGCGGCGACCTTCCTAGAAGATAACCCGCAAATTGCAACCGAAATCGAAGCGGCTATCCGTGACAAGCTGATGCCGAAAGTGGTGCCCGGTGAAGGTCGTATAACAGCCGATTTTGAGGTTGAGGCGGAAGCGTAAATTTACCTCCCCCTCCGAACTGCATTTCATTTGAAATGCAGCGTCAGTCCCTCCAATGATTGAGAGGCCCGTGAGTTGGCGCGATTTGCCACGCTCGGGCCCTCCGAATCGATTGCTCCACATAGGCAATGGCCGATCTTATCGCCTCCTCGAGAGGACTGCCGAGCGCGAGTTTAGCGCTGATGGCTGATGCCAGTGTGCAGCCTGTACCATGTAAATGCGAGCTCTCAATCCTAGGATGCGAGAAATACTGCACAGAGTTAGGCGTTGCCAGAATATCCGTGCAGGTTTTTGCATCCGTTCCGTGCCCTCCCTTGAGTAATATCTGGGTGCCGAGTTTGTCAGCAAGTTTGCGTGCCAAAAGGTCTGGTTTGGCAGGTTCCAGCTCGAGTTTTAAGTGCTTGGCAAGGGTTGCGGCTTCATCGAGATTAGGGGTCACCAATGTCGCGTAGGGCAGTAGCTCGATTAAGCTAGAAAGAAAGTGATGGGCATCTTGGAGCAAGTCTTGCTGAGTGCTGCTTCGCAACACGGGGTCGATAATCAAATAGGGTGGCGACCAATGCTTTAGTCGATCAATTAAATGCGTGATGAGCGTATGGCTTCCCAGCATGCCTACCTTAACGGCGGCGATCGGATAGGCATCTACAATGCTCTGAAATTGCAGCTTAAATTGCTCGACACTCAGCGGTGCAACTAAACTGACCGTACTGTAATTCTGCGCCGTAATGCAGCTAACGACGCTCATCCCATAGACGCCCATAGCTGAGAACGTTT
>JBFHRI010000013.1:0-22983 GCA_041591755.1 Oleiphilaceae bacterium | reverse complement strand
TCAAGGTCTACCACAAAAACGCGCCAAGTCGAAATGGTCAGGGCATTTACGCAGCCGAGTTGCAGCAGCGCTTTCCGCATCTTCCGCTGGAAGAGGAAGGTCGATTGGGCGATGCCGTCTTGCGCGAGAATTTTATCAAGCGCGTATTTGTGTTTCATCATTGGCGCCAGCTGCAACAGCAAGGCATCAGTGCACATGCTTTAACCGACTTTCATGCGCAATACAAATATGTTCTGCTCAGCCACAACCAACAACGCACGCGCCAACTCGGCAAATGGCTGGCCGAGCATGCAGCGAACCTCAACCAAGAGGGCATCGAATACTATTTTGGCGAACTTATGGCAATCATGAGAAAACCTGCGACCCGCCGCAATCACATGAACGTGTTGCAACACCTGCAAGGTTTTTTGAAAAAAGACTTGGACAAGGCCGATCGCGAAGAGCTGCATGATCTACTGGAGCAATACCGCAATGCGCGACTACCGCTGATCGTGCCGATTACCATGCTGCGGCATCATTTCCGTCGTCACCCTAAGCCTTTTGCCTCGCGATCGCGTTATCTCGACCCGCATCCCGCCGAATTGATGCTGTTAAATCAAATCTAAGCGTTTACCCTCAGGGTGCACAGCCATTAATGAAAGCCGCGCGCTCTTCGCCCTCCAGGCCATCGATATTGGCATACTCTTCACATTGGCGGCGCTGCTCTTGCTGCCAATATTGCTCGTCATACCCTTCTTGATAGCCCTCTTGATATGCAGGTTCTTGATAACCCGGGTCCTGGTAGACGTCTTGCGGTGCTTCCTCGTAATAGGGCTCTTGGTAAGGATCTTGATAGGGCTCTTCGTAATAGGTCTCGGGGACTTCATAGGCCGGCTCTTCATACGGGGCCTCGTAATACCCCTCGTCGTAGGCCAAGACCCCCGTCGCGCCCACACACAAGAGCAAGCCGAGCGCCCCGGTCAACCCCAACACCACTGTCTTAGCCATTTCGCCCCCTTGTCTGAACGCTCATCTGCTCGCCAACGCTGACACGGCAACCAAACCCTACCCGCAGCCCGATTTAGACCACTAAACAAGGCGCGAGTTTAACTAAAATTCGTCCATGGCTCATGGAATTTTACGGTACCTCCCTCACAAGCTCTAAATTTGGCCTAAGCTTAGTAACGATCACGAAATCAGGTGAAGGTATGCAGCATCATTGCTGTGGCCTGCCATCGGTCTTTAGCGAGATATCCCATTGCGTCGTTGCCTTCGCATCAGTCACTCAGTCTTGATCAAGTTTAGCTTTGCGCTTTGCTTGAGCCCTGCGCTTGTGGCGCAAGAGACACTTAGCGCTCGCGTCGTCGACCAGACGGGGCAGGCACTGCCGCACGCCGTGATCTTCGCGATGGGCCTCCCGGAGGAGACAGCACCGTCTGAGTCACCCCTGCCAGAGGCCGTGATGGACCAAAAAAACAAGCAGTTTGCGCCGCGAGTCCTCGCGGTGACACGCCATCAACACGTCGCGTTTCCCAACAGTGACAACATTCGTCATCATGTCTATTCGTTCTCCGAACCCAAGCGTTTCGAACTCAAGCTCTACGCAGACTCGCCCGAAGCACCGGTTTTGTTCGACCGCCCGGGTATCGTCGTCTTAGGCTGTAATATCCACGACAACATGGTCGGCTATATCTTCGTCGCCAACTCGCGTTATGTGAGCCAGACTGACGCGGACGGATGGGCGACCCTGCACGATCTACCCGGCAGGCCGCCACAACTCGGGATCTGGCACCCAGACCTGCTTGATGCCAGTCAGCCCTTGGCGCTATCGCTGCCCCCTAGCGATGACAGCACGCCCATTGAGTTCGCGGTCACGCTGGGCTTGCCGACCACTGAACCGATCCCTGACCGATTCCGACGCAGGTAACACGCACGTGCAATTGAGTTTGCGACAAAAATTCCTGGCTTTGGTCATCGGACTGCTGCTTGGCAGTATCGGGCTCATCGGTGCGGCGGTGCTGTACAGCACCGATGCCACTGTCCAGACACACGCAAAAGAGCGTCTCACGATTGGACAACGGGTTTTTGAGCGTCTGCTGGCAGAACACACCGCGCAGATTCTGGATACGGCCAGCGTTCTGGTCTCTGACTTTGGCTTCAAACAAGCCGTGACCTCACAAGATGCCCCCACCATCGAGTCGGCACTGGAAAACGCAGGTCAGCGTATTGCTGCAGATCTGGTGATGTTAGTCTCCAACGATGGACAGCTGATCGCACAGGTAGGCGCCAACACTTGGGCCGAAAGCACGCCTATCCAACCCCACTTAAAGCAGGCAACTCTGCATGGCGCGCACTCTGCCATCGTACTTTGGGGAGCACATATTTATCAGTTAGTGCTGTTGCCCGTTAAAGCGCCTCTGCCCGTCGCCTGGGCCGTCATTGGCTTAGAGATCGATGCCGACTTCGCGCAACAATTGAAAGACCTGACCAATCTCGACGTCAGCTTCGTCGCGTATGATGCAGAAAAAATCATCTATGAGGTCTCGACCCTGTTAAGCACCGCTCGCAACGAAACTCAGGATTTCGTCGACACGCATCTCAGCATCACGCAAGTGCTACACGAAACAGCAGGCTACCGTATCGAGGCGCAACTCCATGCCTCGTTGCAAGACGCTTATGCCGCCTTTAGCACCTTGCAGGCGCAGCTGCTCTCAATCGCCGGCGTGGCGCTGTTCCTGTCGGTCCTGGGCGCCTTGATCACCGCGCGCAACATCACGCGTCCTATTGCGGAATTGGTTCGTGCGGCCAAGGGGATGAGCGCCGGGGATTACCAACAGCGCATCCAATATGATGCGGCCAGTTTAGAAATACGTACCTTAGGCCAAAGCTTTGAACAAATGCAGCGCCTCATCGCAGAACGTGAAGAGCTCCTGTCACGCCAGGCCTATATTGATCCACTGACGGAGCTCGCCAGCCGCGCCGCGATTCATGAAACGCTTAGACAATTGACGCAGGAGCACTCACCCGGCTTTTTTCTGGTACGCCTGAACATTAATGGTTTTAAGGAAATCAACGACACTTTTGGCTATGAAGTCGGCGACCAAGTCTTAAAGGATATGGCGCAAACGCTGCGCCATATGATGCCCTCCCCGGGTTGCGCTGCGCGTCTGGGCGCCGATGAATTCGCCCTGATCGCCCTGGAATCTTCTCCTGGAAGGCGAGAAACTCTCATTCTCGATCTCTTGGAGCAATTACAGCAACCGATCGACAGCAATCGTGTCCGTGCCAGCTTTGTTCGGATGGGCGTAGCGGTCTATCCAGACCACGGAGAAGAAGCTGAGACGCTGTTACGTCGTGCCGAAATTGCGCTCAATAGTGCCAAAGACCACAAACAGGCATACGCGTATTATCTGAGTGGACAGGATGAAAGCCACCGCCGCCAAATTCGCTTGGTGGCCGACCTGGCCAAGGCCATCGAGCACAATCAACTCAAGGTTTATTACCAACCCAAGTTCGATCTCGATGCCGGACGCGTCACCCAGGCCGAAGCTTTGTTGCGCTGGATTCATGAGGACTTTGGCTTTGTCCCGCCTGACGAATTTGTGGCGCTAGCGGAGCAATCCGGCCAAATGACCAAGCTCACTCAGTGGGTCATCCACTCGGTCGCGGCGCAGCGAAAACGCTGGAAAGAGGCCGGTATTGCAATCGATATTGCCATTAATCTATCCGCCTATGATTTGAACGAACGCCTCCCCGCGTTTTTGGCCGCGACCTTGTCCACACATGAGTTGTCGGCGTCTGCGCTGATTCTTGAGGTCACCGAGAGCGCAGTGATGAGCAATCCGCAACAGGCTGTCGCCATTTTGTCTCAACTGCGGCAAATGGGTTTTTTGCTGTCGATTGATGACTTTGGGACCGGCTATTCTTCACTGGCCCAGCTGAAGCTGATGCCTTTGAATGAACTCAAAATCGACAAATCCTTTGTTCTGAAGCTAGATCAGGACCCGGACGACCAAATCATCGTCCGTTCAACCATCGAATTGGCACGCAACCTCGGGCTCAGTGTGGTCGCTGAGGGCACCGAAACGCTGGCCGCTTGCCAACTGCTTAAACAATGGGGATGTCGCAAGCTTCAGGGATATTTCTTTAGCCCGCCATTGCCGGCAGAAAAGTTTGAACAATGGCTACGAGAAAAAGCACCGGCATACCCACAACAACTCGCCATTGATAACCTGGGAGACGCATCATGCGATTGACGCAATGGGGCTTGGCCAGCATGCTGGCCTTATGCCCGGTTTGGACCCTTGCCGACCAAGGTAAGTTGCTGGGCACCGCAGGCGTGAGCGCGATCGAAGGGAGTGCCGGAGGAGGATTGATTCCTTGGGCGACCATTGGCTCTTATGCAACGCGCGAGGCCTATGGCGCCACCCTGTCGAGCACCCATGCGCGCTTCGACGATTACGCTCTGGACACCTACGCCCTAAGCCTGGGCGCGCGCGACCGGGTCGAATTGTCTTTCGGACGCCTGGACTTTGATGTCGAAAGCCTGAACTTGCCTTTTCCCAAAAACATTGGCCTGAATGTTGTCGGACTGAAGGTACGCGCCTGGGGCGATCTTATCTATGGCGACGCCCCCTTGATCAGCCTGGGCCTGCAACATAAAGCTCTAAGTGATAAAGAGATCGCGCGCGCGGTCGG
The DNA here is from genome assembly GCA_041591755.1 of Oleiphilaceae bacterium. Taxonomy (GTDB): domain Bacteria; phylum Pseudomonadota; class Gammaproteobacteria; order Pseudomonadales; family Oleiphilaceae; genus JBFHRI01. Next base: position 18,306 of record JBFHRI010000013.1, on the reverse strand, counting down.
TGCGGACAAAACTCAGGGCACCGATGTCTACCTCAGCCTTGCCAAAGCCTGGATTGATGGGATTGCTCACCATACGACCTTTGTCAACGTGAACCTGCGACACAGCGAAGCGAATGAAATCGGCTTATTGGGGTTTGGTGGCCAGCAGCGAGGCAATCGCTTGCTATTCGAGGCTGCAGCAGGGGCATTCTTAACACCCCAGGTCGCGCTGGGTTTAGAGTTTCGAGAGAAGCGTGGACAGCTTAACGCACTGAGCGAGGACCACTGGAAGGATCTCTTTGTTGCTTGGTTCCCGCACAAAAATTGGTCCCTCACCGCCGCCTGGGTAGACCTGGGTGAAGTGGCTGGACAGTCGTCCCAGGATGGCCTGTATCTCAGCTTGCAAGCTGCATTTTAATACTAAGGGGCATGTACAATGACTAGGTTAAAACGCATCACCCTGAAACTGGGAGTGGGGCTGCTAGCATCTTGGCTGGCCGCCTGCCAAAGCACCGCTCCAAACGCAACACTTTACGATCAACTGGGCGGACGCCTGGGTACTGAAAAAATTGCAGATCGATTTGTCCGCTTAGTGATCCATGACCCGCGCACCGAACGCCACTTTCGCGAAACTAATCTCGAACGTTTTTATACCAAGCTGGTCGAGCATCTATGTCACGTTAGTGGCGGTGGCTGTGAGTATACCGGCGATGACATGCTCAAGGTGCACAAAGGCATGCAAATCAATCAGGCTGAATTCAATGCGACCGTAGAAATCCTGCAGCAAGCGATGCGCGAGCAACAGGTGCCCTTGGCGGTACAAAACCAGTTATTAGCGCGCTTGGCACCGCTGCGGGAAGACATTATCTATCGCTGATCCAAGCCACCTGGTGCGAGGGGAATGCATTCATAGCAAGCGCTAAGTTGTTGTCTATACTCAACTCTGCACTGCTTTTTCGAGCGCTTCAGAACGTAGCAATTCGGACGGACCAACCATGGCGAACTTCCCTGCGGCCAAGCCCAACCTCTCGCACATTAGACCGAGCGCCCACAGCTTGCCTCTGTTGATGCTGGGGTTATTGACCCCATGCACGCAGGCAGACACGAGTCCACAGGGTTTGTTCGATTTATCACTTGAGCAACTGATGACGGTGAAGGTCAGTGTGGCCTCGCTGCAGGAGGAGTCGACGCTGGAGGCGCCGGCTTCGGTCTCCAAGGTGACGCGCCAAGATTGGAACCGCAATGGCGCACGCCGCCTGAGCGATGCCCTGGAAGCCGTGCCCTCAGTGGTATCTCATGAGACCTGGGGGGGTGCCGAAACACTTTCGATTCGCGGCTACAGTACCGAAGTCGCAGGCGTGCGCGGTTTGGCCAGCTCGCTTGATGGTGTGCCTCTAAACACCTTCACGTTTGCCACCTCAGCCTACACCTTGCCCAACGTTTCATTGCGCACGCTGGAACAGGTCGAAATGATTCGCGGCCCCGGGAGCACCTTATATGGCACCGACGCCTTTCATGGCGTGGTGGCCATGCAGACACGCTCCAGTCAAAGCGAACTGCACGAGGTCGAAGCACAAGGGGGTTTCCCAGACTACGCTGAGGGCAGTCTGTTCCGTTCGACGCGCCAAGGCAGCGTGCGCTCTAATTTTGGGTTTAGCTACCAGAAACAAGGCGAACAAAATCTGGCTTACGATTACACCTCACCGAGTGATGGCAGCCCCCAGCAAAGCGAGCGCGATAACATCTATCGCAATGTCTCTGGATTTGCATCATGGCAATGGGGTGATCAGGCGCGGATCGGAAAATGGAAGTTTTCAACTTATTTGAATGATTACCAAGCACAAGACTTTTCCGGCATTGGTACACAGTTTTTTCAGCCCTTGGGGGCGGCATTTGAGCTGCAAAGTCTAAGCCTCGCGCAGGATCGAGACCTCAGTGCTTCGGACGCGCGACTTGCGCTCGGACAATTGCAACACCAGGTATCTCTGGGTGATGGACTCAGTCTCGAAAACCGAGTGTATCACTGGCATGCCATGCATGATTGGCGTTTTGACAACTCACGCTATCCCACACAAATGCGATTGCGCTCGAATGGCAACACATTACCCTGTCGCACTGGCCCCCGCGCGGGAACCACGGGACTCCACTGCCCGCATGAGCTGAGCCAGCTCTACGAAGAAAATCGCACCGGCGTGCAAAGCACCGTGCGAGCGCAGCAATGGCTATCACAAACCACCCTGGTGGGCGGGCTCGGTTGGGATCATCAAAAGGTCCTCAATGCCTATTTTGAGCGTATCACGGCTGATGGGGTTTATTTGGCCAAACAGGCCCAAGGTTATTCCGGCAAAAGTCGTGAACTGACCTACGCCTTCTTTCAAGGTAAAAGCTGGCTGATTGAAGACGAAATCGCCCTGCACTATGGGGTGCGGCATGATGAATATTCCGACGGTAACTCACATACCTCGCCCCGTGCAGGCGTGGTCTGGCATCTCGACCCCATCTGGACCAGCAAGTGGCTGTACGGTCAAGCCTTCCGCGCCCCCAGCGCCAATGAGCTCTATATCACACCGGGCTCACCCGCGCTGGGCAATCGTGATATCAAACCAGAAACGATCGACACTATCGAGTGGATCAATATCTATCATCGCGGTGCGTTTCAGCATGAGTTGGTTTTATTTGCCAGTCGCTGGAAAGACGGCATCACGCTGGAGCCCGTCAGCCCGGGGAGTGCACTGAATATTTATCGTAATACTGGCGACAATGAATCACGCGGCATCGAATTGCGCTCTGCCTGGCAATATCAGGAATGGCGCCTGAGCAGCGCCCTCAGCTATACCGACAGCACCAATACCACGACCGATCAGGACTATGTCGCATTTCCCAATTGGGGCGCAACGCTTGAGGTGAATTATCAGGTCGCCGGTCAGGCGCTCGAGCTTGCTTTGAAACAGCGCATTCTGTTGGATTACGCGGACTCGGATCAGCTCGGCAATAGTGATTATCCGCGTAGCAACGAATACTACCGCACCGATTTCAGCGTGACTAAGAAGCTGCAACACCACAAAGATGCCCCCGAAGTCTTTGCCCACTTTTACAATATCTTTGATCGCGACAATACCTTGCCCGCCCTGTATAACGCCGAAGGCGGCATTCTGGATGAAGGCTTTCGCTTTGCGATTGGCGCGCGCTGGCTCTGGTAGTGCGTTGTCTCAAGCCTTGATGGCGTCATGAATGGCATTCAGTACCGGCCATTTATGCGCACACCAGTCCGGCGCCAGCAGCAAATGCGGACTGGCGGTGCCGGTCAGTCGATGCACAACGATCTGGGATCCGATCAGTCTCAGCATGGCTGCGACGACCTCAACGTAGGCGGCTTGAGACAGCGGTTCATAGGCGCCATGTTTCCATTCGCGCGCCAACTGCGTGCCCTTCACCACATGCAAAGGGTGGACTTTAAGACCATCCGTTCCCAAGGCCAGAACTTGCTCCAGTGAAACCAGGCTTTGCATGGGTGTTTCACCGGGCAGGCCCACAATCAAATGCGTACACACCGGCAAGCCGCGCGCCCGCGCACGCTGACAGGCGTCGGCATACTCGGTCCAACCATGACCGCGGTTGACGCGCAGCAAACTTTGATCGAACGCGCTTTGCAGGCCGAGTTCTAGCCATATCTCATACCCTTGATCCTGATACTCACACAGTAAGTCCAATACCGCATCCGGCACACAATCTGGACGCGTACCAATCGACATCCCCATGACCCCCGGCACACGCAGGGCTTCGTCATAGCAGGCGCGCAAGCGACACAGCTCGTCATAGGTGTTGGTATAACTCTGGAAATACGCCAAAAAACGCTCGGCCCGAACCCGGCGTGCGATGACCGACTGACCGCTTAACACCTGTTCAGTAATGCTTGGCTGTTTGGCGCTGACCGGGCTAAACGTCGCGTTATTGCAAAACGTACAGCCGCCAATCCCCTTGCTACCGTCTCGATTGGGACAGGTGAAGCCCGCATTCACACTGACCTTGTGAACATGCGTGCCATATTTGCGTTTGAGGTACTGGCCGAACGAAAGGTAGGGACGCGTTCGATGCTCAAGGTTCATCATTTATCCTTGTGCGCCTGAGGTACTCGGCAACTGAATCAGGCTACTCGACACGGACCATTCCCGGCTGCCCGAACCAGTAACCATTACAATCATGATCGGCGAGGGAGAGCGCATCACTCACACCATTCGCCTGCGCATGAAAGCGATCGACGATCACTAAAAAATCGTGTTCCTGCGGACTCAAGCGCACTCGGTCAACGCCCATTTCGCGCATGGCTGGCATCTGATGCAGCAGATTACACAACGCGGCAGACTGCGTTTGCAGACCATTGAGCATGAACAACGGGGTGCCATCCTGGCTATTCAGGGCGATACCCTCTGGAAACTCGATGCATCGGAATTGGCAGTTATCCTTGGTCAAACCCAAATGCCGGGCCGTATAGCAGCGCGCTGAGTAGGCCAGCGGCAAATGACCGTAGGCGAACACCTCCGTTTGGATCGCCTGCTGTGGATACTCGGTGCGAAAATCCAGCAGTAACGCGGCCAAAGATTGACCCGACAACTCAACCGGCGGCACCCAGCGCAGCGCCCCCAATCGCGCAAAAACCGCCAGGGTTTGCGGATTGTAAACATTGAGTCCCGGTCCCAAGGTAAAGGGTAATCGCCGCGCCGCCAAGACTTGCACCGCAGCCAAGTCATTCGCCTCGATCAACAAGTCCGAGGTTTCGACAGCACGCTGAATCTGACTCATCTCAGACTCGGCCATGATCAGCGACAAGGTCGACAATACGGCCTGCTTGCCGCTGCCTTGTAACTCGTGCGCAATCGCCAGCCAATCATCCAGACGCAATTCACGTCGCTTCGAGCATACGGTTTCCCCCAGATAGACCGTATCGACCGGCGCCTCCTGCAGTCGCCGATAAAAACTGAAAACTCTTGGCTTGGACCAGAAATACAGAATTGGTCCGACACTGATTTGCATGCGCGTCATTGCCAGCTCCTTTCATAGGCTCCCAGCGTAGTTTGGACGCCTTCAGAGACGGCAGAGAGGGCTTTGAGCCAACGCGGTTTAAGCTGAAACTGCGCCGGATCTCGGGCATAGCAATCGAGTGCTTGTCGCCACACCGTCACCACCTGCTCAACATAGACTGGGCTGCGTTGCCGACCTTCAATCTTGATCGCTTTGATACCCAGATCGTGCAGCTGCGGGATGAGCGCCAGAGTGTTGAGACTGGTCGGCTCTTCCAGCGCATGATAACGCCGCCCGCCAACATCGAAGCGCCCTTTGCACAGCGTGGGATAACCGGCTTTTTCACCTGCTTGGTAGCGATCGATCAGCACTTCATTTAAGCGCGATTCCAGACCATGTGAAGTCTGCTCCCAACGCACGAACTGCGCCGGCGAACAGGCACCACAGCTGTTGGGTGACTGATCGGTTAGATACGATGACAAATAACAACGGCCCTCTGCCATGATGCAAAGGGAGCCAAAACCAAAGACTTCGAGTTCGATCGGGGACTTAGCCGCCAGCTGTCCAACCTGCTTTAGGGATAGGACGCGCGGCAAGACGGCGCGACGCACGCCGAATTGCTGATGATAGAAACTCAAAGACTCTACGTTGGTAGCCGAAGCCTGAACCGAAAGATGTAACGCCAGGTCAGGATAGCGATCAGAGGCATAGTGCAAAACCCCCACGTCGGCACAGATCAACGCATCGACCTGCAGTGAAGCCGCTAAGTCAACAGCGTCCTTCCAGCTTTGCCACGTCTCCGATTGCGCATAAGTATTAACCGCAACGAATATCCTCACGCCACGCGAACGGGCGAAGTCCAGCGCTTGCGCGAGCTGCCCATCGAGGAAATTCAAGCCTGAAAAATGCCGAGCATTGGTCGGACCTTTGAGTCCAAGATAAACGGCATTGGCACCGCTATTGACTGCAGCTTTAAGGGCTGAAAGCGAACCTGCCGGACATACCAGCTCCATACTCTTCCCTCCTGAATCCGCCAGCGTAATTTTGGAATTGTTATGCATTTCAATGTCGGAACCCATTCCACATTGGGAGTAACTCCGATGGCGTATGCCTGACATGAAGGTGAAGACTTATACTTGGCAGATCGATTGTAGGTCGGACCTTCAGTCCGACAATCACGGCAATTCGTCGCTTAACCCAGAGAGATTAGGCGTTGCGGCTTTTGTTGAACTGACGGTCCGACCTACAAAGAATGGTGACATCCAGCCGAGAACCGATTCATGAACCGCCTCCGCCAAGCGCTACCCAAGCTACCACGACATGCAGTTAGGCCGTTATTGAGTTTGCCCAGCCCTTGGCAATGTCGACTGCTAGAGCGCGCAGTCAGGCAGCTATTTTCGAAACAAATAGCCGACGCCTCGCCCGATTTTTTACGCGCGCGCTGGCTGGCCTTCCGCGTGGATGATTTGAACTGGGAAATGCAATTGAGCCAAGACGCGCAAGGCATGCTCGTTCTGCGCGCTACAGGGCCGGCAGACACACTGATTCATGGTTCGCTGAACAGCTTCATCTTGCTGGCGGCACAGCGTGAAGACCCCGATACCTTGTTCTTTCAAAGGCGTCTGGTGATCGAAGGGGATACTGACTTGGGTTTACAAGTGAAAAACTGGCTGGACAGTATCGATGGCGACCAGATTCCGCCCGAGTGGCTGTTTCCGCTGCGCTGTGCTGGGGAATTCGTGCGCCTGTTTGACACCAGAACTTAGGCACCCCGAAAGATCAAGCGCCTACCCTCTTTCGAGGGCAGGCGCCCGACCGCCACAGGCGAAGGAAGACGAGTCCCGCCTGCAACTCTTTGTAGGTAGCGGCCCGCTTAGAAGGCCATGCCTACCCAAACCCACATTTTGTCGGTATCGACAAAATTACCATCACCCGCCGTGTATGAGCCGTACTTGATGCCGCCGTTGTAGTACTTGCCGAACTGCTTGGAGACAGAGATATTGAACTCATGGCCCAGATCATCGATACCGGTAGTGCCTTCATCGTCAGACTCATACTGATGATAAGCCAGCTCGACTTTAGCGCCCGCGACCATGGCGCTAACACTCAGGTAGCCGTCGACGAGACCAACGCCTGGCGTGCCCAAAAACATATCGTTCCAGCCATTGAACTTGTGCAGGGTCGCCAAGGGCGTGGCGAAGCCATAAGTGCTGTCGTCAGAACCAAGATTTTCGTAGCCCAGCAACACTTGCACGCCGGAAACCTCAAGGCCGATCTCGCCCAACAGATAGTCCGCATCCTTCTCAGTGGTCCCTTTTTCGTATTCCTGCTCCGCATACTCCAGCGCATACAAGACGTTCAAGGTATCTGACGCGGCTTGCTTGCCGGCAAAGCGCAGACCGACGGTGTCGTACTTAGTTTCGGGAACGTTGTCTTCTTCCAGCAGATAAGCGTACGCGGTCAGTTTACCCAGGCTGGTATCCAGACCTATATTCAGCAGGTGATCCTTGACCTGCAGATCCGCGAGTTCGCTAAAAATACGATTACGCTGTGACAGGTAGGCATAAGTCACCAGCAGTTTGTCCATCGGTTTGACGTCGACCCTAACCGCATCGAAGGTCTGACGATCCTGACGCCAGCCGACATGGCCGATAAAGCGGTGGTTATCCAATGCAATCACCTGACGCCCACCGGTAAAGGTGAAGACGTCATTTTTGTATTGCAGAAAGGCCTGATCCAGTTCAGTGTGTGGCGCATCAGCGATAACCGAACGGCCCCGTGCGGTATATCCGGAGGGTCTTGCAGGCGGCGCATAGTCGTAGTCTTCCTTGCCGAATACGGTGCGCGAGTCTTCCACTTCAAGCGTCGCGGTAAAGCCATTCAACGCTGCAGTGCTGTAGCCTAAACGGCTGCGCAGGGTCAAACCAGAGGCTTCTTCTTTCGTCGGATCATCTTCTTCAACCGTTTCATAACGTAGCAGAAAATCGCCATAAGCCTTGCCTGTGGCAAAGGCTTCACCGATATCGGTGGCGGCCGAGACGCCGGCACTGGCCGCAGCCAGTGCGATACCCAGCAGAGTACGTTTGAACATTACTTGGTTTAGTGTGTTGCGGGTTAGTGTGTGCATGCACAGCTCCTGTCTTTCATGGTCAAGTTGTCTGAATCGCCCTGGCCCATCGTGCCGCCGGCGTTTTTTAGGTATAAAAAAGCCCTTCTACCCTGACCGGAGAATGCATGAGCACCTCATGGTTCAGCGTAGAAGGGCGCCTTTGCCCCGGCTTGCCGCCACCTCTTTGTATTGGCAAACCTACTTTTTATCGCTAAGCGTTAGAGAACGCGTCGAGACCGCTAGGCAGCAGCCGTTCGCTTCCCATCCTTAGTCTTTTTTTCGTTTTTTGCCTTGGCCGATGTAATCGACTCTACCTTGCGTTGTTTTTCGTAAAGGAACTTGAGCACCTCAGATCGCAGATGTGAATATTCCGGATCATCCGCCAGCACCAGCCGGTCCCGCGGACGTTCCAGGTTTATGTCGAGGATCTCGCCGACCGTCGCCGCAGGACCATTGGTCATCATCACGATGCGATCGGACAGCAACACCGCTTCATCGACGTCATGGGTAATCATGATGACGGTGTTATTGAGTTCGTTCTGAATTTCCATTAACGAATCTTGCATGTGCGCTCGAGTCAGTGCATCCAGTGCGCCAAAAGGCTCATCCATCAACAGAATGTCGGGCTGCATCGACAAGGCACGCGCGATACCCACGCGCTGTTTCATACCACCGGAAATTTCATCCGGACGCTTATGCATGGCATGGTCCATATGTACCAGGTGCAGATTGTGCTCAATCCACTCCTTCATTTCGGCTTTGCTCTTGCGCTTGCCAAAGACTTGCTTGACTGCCAGTTCAACGTTTTCATAGGCGGTCAACCAAGGCAGTAGAGAGTGATTCTGAAACACCACGGCACGCTCGGGGCCGGGTTCGGTCACTTCCTTGCCATTCAGAATAACGCCGCCTTTGGTGGCACGGTACAAGCCCGCCACCACGTTGAGTACGGTCGACTTGCCACAGCCAGAGTGGCCAATCAGCGAGACAAACTCGCCTTTTTTGATTTTTAGATCGACATCCTTAAGTGCGGTAAACGGGCCCTGCGGGGTGTCGAATACCATGTCGATGTTGCTAATTTCCAGAATCACGCTCATGTCCTGTTCCTCTCAATGCCATACGTTGTCGAGTCACTCAGCGCGAGGCGCTGGATTTATCCCACGATACCGAGCGCTGCAATTGCAGCATGCCGCGATCGAGCAGGAAGCCAATTAAACCAATCACTACGACGGCGGCCATAATGCGTCCCAGTGAATCGGAGCTGCCGTTCTGGAACTCGTCCCACACGAACTTACCGAGACCCGGATTCTGCGCCAGCATTTCTGCCGCGATCAAAACCATCCAAGCGACACCCAATGACAGGCGCATACCGGTGAAGATCATCGGCACTGAGGCGGGCAACACAATTTTCTGGACATGGCGCAAGGCCGGCAGGCGCAGCACACGACTGACGTTGACCAAGTTCGAGTCAATCGCGGCCACCCCCACTGAAGTGTTAATCACGATAGGCCAAATGCAGCAGAGCATGACCGTGACCATCGAGTTTAGAAAAGACTTAGCAAACATCGGATCGGGCGAGACATACACGGCACTCACCACCATCGTCACCAGCGGCAACCAGGCCAGCGGCGAGACCGGCTTGAAAATTTGGATAATCGGGTTGATCGCCTCATTGAGCGTCTTGCTCAATCCAATGGCGATCCCTAACGGTATCGCAAGACAGGCCGCGACTAAAAAGCCGCTCATCACGGTGACCAAGCTGGTCAGGATCTGATCAAAGAAGGTGGGCTTGCCTGTATACGCCCGAATCTTGGGTTCGTAGCTCGGGTCGATGGCGACGCGCTCGGCGTTGCGCTCTTCCTGACGCTGATAGAATGCATCCTCCTTTTCGCGCTCCGCGACATGCTCGGCGTAGAGGCCGGCAAATTGCTGCATGACTGCTTGCGGGCCGGGGAACTTGCCCAAAGAGGTATCAATGCTGTTGGCCGCCGTGGCCCACAGCAGTAAAAAGACAGCGAGTCCCATTAGGGGAACCGCCACTTTGCGGGCCCCGACCAAGGTGAGGTCGATGGCCTTATCCAGCCAAACCACACGCGGTTCAGCACTTGTATTCTCGGATGTCGTCGTCATGTTGTCTTACTCCAGTCCGTAGGGGCTTAGATAAATGGGTCGAGTGGCCGGGCGAATAGGCCCGGCGTTCGACCTCATACTGGGAGGTACCAGTTGTAAGTTACTTAGTTAGCAGCGTTTCAAATTAGAGCTTGTCGCCTTGCTTCAGACCAATCTTGAACTTGTTGATGTACTCGTTTGGCTTACTGCCGTCGAACACCACACCATCAATAAATTCACCCTGGGGAGCCTTGAAGCCCGTTTCGCTGTCAAAGTTCGGGAAGTCTTCAGCTTTAGCTTTGCCTTCAGCGATCAGAGACTTCGCCGCCAAGGCGTAAAGATCTGGACGGTAGACTTTTTTGGCGGTGTCTTTGTACCAATCATCGCTCTTGTCCTCGGCGATCTGGCCCCAACGACGCATTTGCGTCAGATACCAGATGGCGTCGGAGTAGTAGGGATAGGTCGCGTTGTAACGGAAGAACACGTTGAAATCCGGGACTTCACGCTTATCCCCTTTCTCATATTCGAAGGTACCGGTCATGCTGTTCGCAATGACGTCGTAATCCGCTCCAACATAGTTCGGCTGCGACAGGATCTTCACGGCAGCCGGTCGGTTCGCGTTGTTGTTGGCATCCAGCCACATCGCGGCCCGAATCAATGCGCGGGTCAGACGAATTGTGGTGTTGGGGTACTTCTTGGCAAACTCAGCCGTAATACCAAACACCTTCTCGGGGTTGTTCTTCCAGATTTCGTAGTCGGTGATGACCGGCACACCAATCCCTTTGAACACGGCCTGCTGGTTCCAAGGCTCGCCCACGCAGTAGCCATAGATCGTGCCAGCTTCCAGGGTGGCAGGCATTTGAGGCGGCGGCGTTACCGACAACAAAGCTTCAGCATTGATTTGGCCACCCACATCACCTTTATGGGGTGCGTAAAAACCGGGGTGGATACCCCCCGCTGCCAGCCAGTAACGCAGCTCGTAGTTGTGCGTCGATACCGGGAATACCATGCCCATGTTGAAAGGCTTGCCTTCCGCCTTGTACTTGTCGACAACCGGCTTTAAGTAATCGGCCTTGATCGGATGCACAGGTCTGCCATCCGCCATTTTCGGAATATTCGGCTTCATCGCTTCCCAAACCGCGTTGGAAACGGTGATTCCGTTACCGTTCAGATCCATTGAGAACGGCGTAATGATGTGGGCTTCGGTACCAAAACCGATGGTGGCGGCGATCGGCTGACCGGCCAGCATGTGTGCACCGTCAAGACGTCCGTCGATCACGCCATCCAGCAAGACCTTCCAGTTGGCTTGCGCTTCGATCGTGACGTACAAACCTTCCTCTTCGAAATAGCCTTTCTCGTACGCAATGGCAATCGGCGCCATGTCGGTAAGCTTGATAAAGCCAAACTTCAGCTCCTCCTTCTCAGGGAATCCCAGCTTCTCTGCCTGTGCAGGCGCTGTCACGCTAAGGGAGACCATGGTCGTCAGTGCAGCGACTTTAAGGGAACGAAACCATTTCATATACATTTTCCTCTAGGGGTCGGGCTGGCAATAAGAAATCACCAGACATAAAAAAAGCGCCCATCAAACCGACGACAAAAAAAATCTTTGCCGAGGATTCAATGTGCGCCGTTGCACTTAATATGGTGCCGCACGCCGTTGTGCGGACTGTTGTTTCTCTCTGATTCCTACTTAGCACACACTATGCCAGAACCCTTTTTAATCAGGCTTTTTAATAGATATCAGGCTGCCAGATGTCGATATGCACAATACTAGTGCGCATCAACATCAGGCAATGACCCGAATTGGGAGCAAAACTCTAGCAATAGCGCACAAACCAAAGGCATTTTGCCCTATCGTGTATCAAAAAGAGGCGCCCCAAAAAGCATGATGAGCGAAACACCCTAGGACAGGAGTCAAAGTCCACGCCATGAGAGCTTGAATACATCGCACTCGGGCCTGTACTAACAGAAGACTTAGATTAAGCCGTCAATAGCGCATTGATGAAGAGAGGGAAATAAGAGGCAATTGATATGAAGAGGTCTTAGTTGAGTCAGGCACAAAGCTCGTGTTACCGAACCTCGTGCCCAACCATGTGAGCGTCAGGAGAACTTAATTAGAAGTTGAGTTCGACCCAGGCCCACAACTTGGTGGAATCCTTGCGAGCAGCCGCAGCAGTCGCATCACCATCTTCATACTTGCCGACCTTGGAGCCCAGGATCCAGTTGGCGCCAATCGCCTTGGTCACTTGGAAGTTCCACTCCTTGCCAAAATCCACTTTGCGTTTCGTCGTGGTATTTTTCTCATCCGAGTCGAAATCGTGGAAGGCCGCCAGGAACTTGGTGCCAAGGAAGTTCAAATCAAAGCCCAGGGACACATAGGTCGCTCTCACGCCCTCATTAGGCGTGACCAGGAATTGATCCACCCACCCTTGGAAGGCGTGCTTGGTCGCGTACGGAGTCTGCAAGCCATACTTGCCATCATCCGAACCCAAGACCTCATAACCGGCCAGCGGGATCAGGGTATAGGCACCACTGCCAAAGGTGTAGCCCATACCAAATTCCGCGAGCATGTATTCGGCATCGTTATCCACGGTGCTGGCTCCGCTCAGGCGCTTAACATCCTGTTCCGCATATTCCGCGCGATAGATGGCACGCAGGGGTACGGTGGTCGGCAGAATATAGGCGCCGTCAAAACGCATGCCATAGGTGTCGTTATCAATAAAGCGCAAGCCTGGGTTGATCTTAGTAAAATCTTTTTCCTGGTTAGAAAGTTGATAAGCGTAGGCGCTGATTTTACCCAGCGTAAAACCGCTGTAGGCGACGTTGAACAATGAGTCCGTAACGTCTGAATCCATGACATCGGTGATACCATAAACGCGATCAACGTAGGCATAAGTCAGCGTCCAATCAGGGATGCCGGTATAGATCGCGCTAAAGGCATCAAAGGTTTGCTCGTTCTGACGAAAACCCACGTTACCTACCCAACGCTGATTGTCGAACATCAGACGCTGCCGACCCACGGTGGCGTCAAGACGTGAAATCCCGCGATAGCGCAACTGGACACGGTTCAATTCGGTTTGTTGCAGATCTGCGATCACTGCATTGCCTGTTGCGGGCGTTGCAGGGGGCCCAGGCAATTGGTAGTTGTCCATGCCGCCCAGAGCGTGTGTATCTTCCATTTCGACCAGCGCGGTGAAGCTGTGAAACGGTGAGGTCTCATAGCCTACTCGCGTACGAATGGTCATCGCTTCGGCTTCTCTTTTAAAGAATGTGTCATCGACATTTTCATAGCGCAGACGGGCGTTCACTGAGGCTTTACCCGTGGTCAACGCTTCGGTCAGCGTCTTGGCTTCCGCCATCAATGGACACATCAGCAGCGTTGCGGCGGGGACCAGGCCCCAGGACTTTTTCGTAAACATAGTGCAGCTCCTAAATCGGTTCGATAAATGGGTACAGGGCAAATTCAAATCAAGATACTTTCTTCGCACGGGACGAAGCCGTATCGCTTTCATGCTTTTTTTTGGCATGCACGGCAAAGTCCTCCACCTTGCGCTGCTTCTCGTAAAGGAAGCGCAGCACTTCATGTCGCAGGTGGTTGTAGTGTGCGTTATCGGCCAGATCGATACGGTTGCGCGGACGCTCCAAATCGATGTCCAGAATTTCGCCCACGGTGGCCGCCGGGCCATTAGTCATCATGACAATCCGATCTGAGAGCAACACCGCTTCATCCACGTCATGCGTGATCATGATGACGGTGTTTTTCAGCTCGCTTTGGATCTCCATCAAGGAGTCTTGCAGGTGCGCGCGAGTCAACGCATCCAAGGCACCAAACGGCTCGTCCATCAGCAGAACCTGTGGTTGCATGGCCAGCGCGCGAGCGATACCAACGCGCTGTTTCATACCGCCAGAGATTTCGTGAGGCAACTTGTGCAGCGCATGGCTCATATGCACCAGCTCGAGGTTATGCTCAATCCAGTCTTTCATTTCGGCGCGAGACTTTTTGCCACGAAAGACTTCTTTCACCGCGATCTCGACATTCTGATACGAGGTCAGCCAGGGCAGCAGCGAGTGGTTCTGAAACACTACCGCGCGCTCCGGCCCAGGCTGATTGACTTCGCGACCCGCCAGCACAACGCCGCCAGTGGTCGCCTGCAACAAGCCCGCGACGATGTTCAACACGGTCGACTTGCCACAGCCAGAATGCCCGATCAGCGAGACAAACTCGCCCTCGGCAATCTTCAGGTTTACGTTTTCCAAGGCTTTGAATGGGCCCTTGGGAGTTTTAAATTCAATGCCGACCTGAGTCAGTTCAAGCAGGGTTTTCATACTTCAATCCTCAATAACCGTAGAGTGCTTAGCGGGTCACAGCCTGCTTGTCCCAAGATACGCGACGCTGCAATTCCAGCATGCCGCGATCCAACAAGAATCCAATCAGGCCGATGGTCAAGACTGCAACCATGATGCGGCCCAGTGAATCCGAACTACCGTTTTGGAACTCGTCCCAAACGAACTTGCCCAGACCCGGTTTCTGAGACAGCATTTCTGCTGCGAGCAGCACCATCCACGCAGTACTCAAAGACAGACGCAATCCGGTGAAAATCATCGGTACAGCGGCGGGCAGTACAATGCTTCGAACATGGCGTAACCAGTTCAAACGCAGGACACGACTGACGTTATTGAGATCCGAGCTGACCGTAGTAACCCCTACCGCAGTGTTGATCACCGTGGGCCACAAACAACACAGCATGACCGTGATACTCGAAGTCACATAAGACTTCTCTATTCCGGCATAAACGGTGGTGTAAACGGAACTCACAACGATCGTCACCAAAGGTAACCACGCCAAGGGCGAAACCGGCTTGAATAACTGGATCAGTGGGTTCACCGCACCATAAAGTGAGGCACTCAATCCGATCGCCAGGCCCAGTGGAATTGCGATAATGGCCGCTAGGAAAAAGCCCGTGAATACCGTTTTCAAGCTGGTAAAGATCTGATCGATAAACATCGGCTTGCCCGGGTAGGCTCGAATCAAGGGTTGCCGACTGGGATCCTTCGCCAGCATTTCCGCATTACGTGTCTCCTGCCTTTCATAGAAGGCACGCTCGCGCTCTTTTTCTTCCTGATATTCGACATAAAGGCCAGAAACGTTGTTCAACACCTGCGCAGGCCCTGGAAACTGTCCCAGTGAGGTCTGGATATTGGACGCTGAGACGTGCCAGATCATCAGGAATAGACCCACCCCTACCAAGGGCAGTACAACTGTTTTCACAATGGCTTGAACCACTAATTCCATGTTCACGCCATCGAATAATCCCCTTTTTATACTGGACACCTTTGCGGCTTTTTCTGTTTTTTCACTGGATGCGATAACTGTCATGTCGGTAACCTCGGGTTGGATTGCACCGCTAGCCGGGCCAGCGGTGCGCTACCATTAGGGCTTTTCGTTGCCTTTCAGACCGATAGCAAAACTATCGATGTAGGCATTGGGTTTATTGCCGTCGAATTCGATACCATCGAGCGGGCCTTTTTGGGGTGCTTTAATGAAAGTGGCGGCGTCGAGATCTGGGAAGTCGCTCGCTTTCAACTTGCCTTCAGCAATCAGCTCTTTCGCTGCAATCTTGTAGATATCTGCGCGATAGGCCTTCTTCGCGATGTCCAGGTACCAGCTGTCTGGCTTCTGCTCGGTGATATGACCCCAGCGACGCATTTGAGTCATCCACCAGATCGCATCCGAGTAGTAAGGCGCGCCGTACTGGCCACGGAAGAATTTGTTGAAGTCAGGGATCGGACGCACATCGCCTTTTTCGAACTCAAAGGTACCGGTCATACTGTTGGCGATAACTTTCTCATCGGCGCCCACATAAACCGGACGCGAAATGATTTTTACAGCTTCAGGACGGTTGGCATTGTTGTTGGCATCCAACCAATGTGAGGCTCTCAAGATGGCCTTGACCGCACGAATGGTGGTATTGGGGTAGCGTTCATAAAAGTTGCGTGTGACACCAAAAATCTTGTCTGCACCATCGGTCCAAATGTTTTCGGAAGTCAGTACAGGTACGCCCAGGCCCTTCGTCACGGCCTGCTGGTTCCAGGGTTCACCGACGCAGTAACCCACCGTTGTACCCGCCTCCATGGTCGGGACCATTTGTGGTGGCGGGACCACCGACAGGAAGGCCTCACCCTTGATGGTACCGCTATTATCGCCCTTTTCTGGCGCATAGAAGCCCGGATGAATTCCACCCGCAGCCAGCCAGTAGCGCTCATGATAATTGTGTGTGCCCACCGGGAAGGTCATTCCCAGGTTGAACTGCTTACCTTCCTTCTTGTAGGTCTGCAGAACTGGCTTGAGCGCACTCGCACTGATTGGGTGCTTGGGCTTGCCCCCTTCCATTTCCACGCCGGACTTCATTTGTGACCATACCGAGGTGGAAACGGTAATCCCTGCGCCATTGTACGACAGCGTCATTGGCGCGATGATTTCGGTCTGACCGGTGATACCGATCACTGAACCCAAAGGCATCGGCGCCAGCATGTGGGCGCCGTCCAACTCACCGCTCGCTACGCGGTCATACAACACTTTCCAGTTAGCTTGAGCCTCCAAGGTGACATACAGCCCTTCATCTTCGAAGAAGCCTTTTTCATAAGCGACCGCCAGAGGCACCATATCGGTCAGCTTGATGAATCCAAATTTTAACTCCCACTTTTCCGGCTCGCCGGTTTCAGCCTGTACCGGTGCAGCCAGCACGCCAGCTGTGACTAATGCCGTTACTGCACTTTTTGTCAGAGACTTGAACCACTTCATGTTTATACCACCTCGGTACACTGAGTACCTTTCATTGGCACTGCTTTTTTCCAAAAAAAAACGCCCATTAAACTCCGGTCAGACAATAAATCTGACCCAAGCTCAATGAGCGCCGTTGCTCGTAGTCCACACGCCGTTGTGCGGGCTATTGAATCTAGTCCCGCCGCCTAAGCACGGCCTGTGCCATACGAACAATATCTATGATTATCAACGAATTAGATTTTTACATTAGGAATCAAATGCACCAATATGGAACACACTCCTCTCATCACACCCACAACGCTCGCACCATCTATGTGCCCGCATCACTCTCGAACAATTTCATTACATCAACAATGTTCTGCGCCACCTGCACTAAGGGCAGCGCCTTATCCATTGCCATCTTGCGCAACATACGATAAGCCTCCTCCTCAGGTATTCCGCGCTGACTCATTAACAAACCCTTGGCGCGCTCAATCACTTTTCGCTCCGCAAGCTTGCTGCGGGTAGTCTCCAACTCCTGCAACAAGGCATGCTGCGCACCAAAACGAGCCACCGCGATATTGATAATCGAACGAAAGCGCTGTGGCTGAATATCATCCACAATAAAGGCGCTAACACCCGCCTGCACCACTTGCTGAATAATTTGCGGAGTATCTTTTTCGGCAAAAACAATCACAGGCAAAGGACACGCATCCTTCACTGCAACCATCTGCGTAATCACCGTCTCATCCGGCTCATCAACACCCAAGACCAGAATATCTGGCTTTGTGCTGATCACGCTCTCCAGAATTCGGCTGACATCATGCAGACGATCCGCCAACTCGTAACCACTCTCCAGCAGTGCGCGCTTAATAATTGAGGCACGGGATGGCTGCGCATCGACCAGCAACACCCGCTGAGCCGCCAGCCCGACATTCTCTTGGGCGACTGCCGCTCGCCCGCTCAATGACAGTTTTTGCATTGTTTTGACACCATTCAACCGACCTCTATCAACGGCAGTATTCCGTCAAACCGCATTTCATGAAAGAACCTATGGACAAACCGCACCAAGATCGACCAGACCACCGCCGCGACCGCAATGCTCAGGAAGGCTACACCGACTAGGTTGCTGTAGCAGCCCTCCATGCCAGCAATCCACCCTTTCTAGCAACGTTTGACCCGCGACAGCATTTTAAAAAACTTCTCCTCCCGCATACGACCGAGCCGCATGACAACGATCAAAAAGAGCGCAAACTCTCTAAATTGCAGAACCGAAAAGGGCGATATTAAAAATTTATTCGTCTCGACCTGCCGTCTGACACGAGGGCTT
>JBFHRI010000012.1:0-23082 GCA_041591755.1 Oleiphilaceae bacterium | reverse complement strand
GGTATGGTGGCCGAACTGCTAGTGCAAGCCGGCGATCGTGTCGAGCCAGGGCACGTGTTACTGCGTTTGCGTGATGAGGAGTATCAGGCCGCTTTGCAGCAGGCGCAAGCGCATCTGCAGGTGGTGAAGCAGAAGCGCGAGGAAGTCTGTTTTGGTGCGGAGCGGGATCGTCGTGAACAAAAACGCCAAGCCGCACTGGCCAAGAAAAACCTGGCGTCAGAGGGCGCACTCGATACGGCGAGTACGCAGGCCAGAATGTCCGCGTTGGCGTGCAAGGCCGCGACGGCGCAGATTCAAGAGGCTGAAGCCCTGGTCAAATTGAGCCAGGTGAATGTGAGTCGCACGCGTCTAGAAGCGCCCTTTGCAGGCGTGGTGGCGGAGATTAATGGTGAAGTTGGCGAGTACATCACGCCCTCACCACCCGGAGTGCCGACGCCTCCGGCGGTGGATTTGATCGATACCTCCTGTCTGTATGTGCGCGCCCCGATTGACGAAGTCGATAGCGCCCGAATCCGGGTAGGGATGCCGGCCAGAGTCTCGTTGGATGCCTTTCGTGGTGTTGCGTTGTCGGGCCATGTGTCGCGCATTGCGCCTTACGTACAGGATTTTGAAAAGCAGGCGCGTACCGTCGATGTCGAAGTGCAAATCAGCGAAGTGCCGCAGCACCTGAATTTACTGGTGGGCTACAGCGCGGATATCGAAGTGATTTTAGCGCAGCATCAAGAAGCGTTGCGCTTGCCGACCGACATGATTCTGGAAGGGCACAGTGTGCTGCGCTTCAATCCTGATTCCCAGCGCTTGCAGCGTGTCGAGTTTAAGCCGGGTTTGAGCAACTGGGTGCATACCGAGGTGCAAGAAGGCTTGCAGGCGGGTGAGCGTATTCTCGCTGCCTTGGATGTGGAGGGTGCCATAGACGGGGCGCTGGTGACCCCGTCACCAGAATAAACGAGGGAGCAGGCATGTCAGAGAAAGCGCCATTAGTGCAGCTGCGCGCCGTCGATCGTCATTTTTTATTGGGCGACCAGACCGTCAAAGCGCTGGATCAAGTCACCCTGGACATTCACGCGGGAGACTATATCTCGGTGATGGGCCCCTCGGGTTCAGGTAAGTCGACGCTCTTGAATATTCTGGGTTTACTGGATCAACCGAGCGGCGGCGAATATGTGCTGGATGGCCAGGAGACATCCGGTATGAGCGAGGTGCAGCGGGCGGCCTATCGACAACGCGAGATTGGTTTTGTCTTTCAAGCCTATCATCTCATTCCGCGCCTAAGCGCACGCGCCAACATGGAGTTGCCGCTGATGTTGGCCGGATACCCTGCCAAACAACGTGCAGAACGTGTCGAACCCCTGCTTCAACGCTTGGGTCTACAGGCGCGTGCCAGTCATTTACCCCGCCAGCTCTCGGGAGGGGAGCGTCAACGCGTGGCGATAGGGCGCGCGATGGCCATGCATCCGAAAATGCTGCTGGCAGATGAGCCAACCGGCAATCTCGATACGCGCTCGGGGGCCGAAGTGGTGGCTTTATTGGAAGAGCTGAATCGCGATGGCATTACCTTGATTGTGGTCACACACGATATCGAACTCGGTAAACGCGCGCCGCGTCAGATCAAAATGGTCGATGGCAAAATTGCCAAAGACCTCATCCTTACCGCAAAAGCACACCCCGCATGATGCGCTGGCTGGATATGGCGCAGTTCAATCTGCGCCTGATTCTCAAACATCGCTTTCGCACGTCTATGGTGCTGTTGGCCCTGATTATCGGCGTCAGTGCGGTCAATCTGATGATCGGTCTGGGCGAAGGCGCGCGCTTGTTTGTGCTGGGTGAGTTCAGCTTTCTGGGCAAAAACACCTTGATAGTGATGCCCGGTAAGAAAGAAACCACCGGAGGCATGCCCCCGATCACCGGCGCCAGCCCGCGTGATTTGACTCTGCAAGACAGTGAAGCAATTGCCCGACTGCCCGCGGTCAAGCGCATGGCGCCTTTGGTGGTGGGCCTGGCGGAATTGTCTTATCAGGGGCGTGTGCGTGAGTCGATCGTGGTGGGCACCCATGCCGACTTCCAATTTATTCGCCAACTGAGTCTGCGCCAGGGGCGCTTTTTGCCCGCCAGTGAACTTCACTTGGCGCAAGCCATCGCGGTGATTGGTCCGACGCTAAAAAGAGAGTTGTTTGGGCCTGAGCCGGCTTTGGGCCGTTGGCTACGCGCCGGGGATCGTCGCTTTCGTGTGATTGGGGTGTTGGAGAGCAAGGGCGTCGCACTCGGCATGGATTTCGACGAGGTGATGCTGGTGCCGGTCGCCAGCGCGCAGACTTTGTTCAATCAGCAGGGCTTGTTCCGAGTGTTTGCCGAAGTCCGGGCATTTGGCAGGGTGGAGGCGACGCGAGCGCAGGTGATTCAAGTGATCAAGGCACGCCATGATCACGAAGAAGACATTACGGTGATCACTCAAGATGCCATGCTCTCGGCCTTTAATGACATTTTAAAGACCATCACGCTCGGGGTCGCGGGGATTGCTGCGATCAGTTTGCTGGTGGCTGGGGTCCTGATCATGAATGTCATGCTGATCAGTGTCAGTCAGCGCACTGCGGAGATTGGCCTATTACAAGCACTCGGCGCCAATCAGCGCGTGTTATTGCAATTGTTTCTGTCTGAAGCCCTGATCTTGGGGCTCCTGGGCAGCGTGCTGGGGCTGCTGCTGTCCGAAGTGGTGTTGGCGGTGGGGCGTTTCTACTTTCCCGCGATGCCTTTGCATTCACCACTGTGGGCCAAAGTCGCCGCGCTCGGGGTCGCCTTAACGACAGCGCTGCTGTTTGCCTATTTGCCGGCGCGTCGCGCGGCGCGGATGGAACCGGTGGCCGCGTTGAACGAGGAAAAAGGCGTTTAACGATGAAAAGCTCGGATCTGCTCAAGTGGGTGTTCGCGACTTTAAATTTTGGTCGAGCGCGCGCGCTGTTGACGGCCATCGGCATCGCGATTGGTATCGCCGCCGTTGCCTTGCTCACGTCAATTGGAGAGGGCGTGCGACAGTATGTACTGGACGAATTTGCTCAGTTTGGTACGCGTATCATCGCCATCACCCCAGGTAAAAATATTACCGGCGGGATGGGGGGCTTGCTGGGTTCCGTGCGGCCCCTATCGCTGGCCGATAATGAGGCCTTGAGCCGCCTCCCGTTCGTCGAGTCTGTGGTGCCTGTGGTGCAAGGTACGGGTGAAATCGAATATGCCGAGAAGGGGCGTCACGTGGATATATTTGGCGTCAATTCAGACATGCCTGCGGCCTGGAAATTTGCCGTGGCGCAGGGGCGCTTCTTGCCTCCAATCCCTGCGGGTAACCGCAGTAGTCCCTACGTCGTGATTGGCCACCGCGTGAAACAGGAACTGTTTCCCAATGTCTCACCCATCGGCCAGCGGGTGCGTATCGGGGGGCAGCGCTTTCGGGTGATTGGGGTCATCGAGCCAAAAGGGGACATGCTGGGCTATGACTTGGATGATGCCCTGTATATCGCCGCCGACCTGGCCTTGGCGATGTTCAATCGGGACGGCTTGATGGAGATCGATGTGGTGTTTTCTCCGGCCATCGATTCGGTGACGATGGCCGCGAAGATCAAGCGTGAGCTGATCAAACGGCATGGTCGTGAGGACTTTACACTCCTGACTCAGGATCAAATGCTATCGAGCCTCAACAGCATTCTATCGGTGCTGACGTTGGCGGTCGCGCTCTTGGGTTCGATTTCCTTGCTGGTGGGCGCCGTCGGCATTCTAACGACCTTGACCACCGGTGTGCACGAACGCCGCAGTGAAATAGGCCTGTTGCGCGCCTTGGGTGCCAGCCGTCGCCAGGTATTAAGTCTGTTTTTGGGCGAGGCGGTGGCCCTTTCCACGTTTGGGGGGCTGTGTGGCATCGTCTTGATGCTTGTGGTCGTGGCAGCGTTGGACGTGTTGGCGCCGACCTTTCCGCTGCAACTGCATCTGCCCTTTATTCTGGCGGCTTTGGCACTCGCGATGCTGATTGGCTTGCTGGCAGGATTGGTGCCGGCTTATCGCGCGGCCACCCTCGACCCGATTGCCGCCCTGCGTTCAGAGTGAGGGGCCGAGTATCGACTCGCTGATCTTAAGCACCGCTGCCCCAGTGAGTTGGCCACTCGCCATCTGACGTAGCGCTTCATTGGCTTGCTCCAGGGCGAAGCAGCTGACGGTCGTTTTAATGGGCAATTCCGCTGCGATCTGCAGAAATTCCTCGCCATCGGCCCGCGTCAGATTGGCCACAGAGCAAACGCTGCGTTCACCCCACAGCAAGTCATAACTGAATTCGGGGATGGGGGACATATGAATCCCGGCACAGACGACGCGCCCACCTTTTGCCAGGCACTGCAGTGCCGTGGGTACCAGTGCGCCGACGGCGGCGAAGATAATCGCTGCATCCAGTTGCTGCGGCGGTGTTTGCGCGGAATCGCCGGCCCATTCGGCCCCCAGTTGCAGTGCCAACTGCTGCGCCGCATGATCGCCGGGGCGTGTGAAGGCATAGACTTTTTGGCCTTGGTGCACGGCGATCTGACACAGAATATGCGCGGCCGCCCCAAAGCCGAATAATCCCAAGTGCGTACCATCGCCGGCCATACGATACGCGCGGTAGCCAATCAAGCCGGCGCAGAGCAGGGGAGCAATGGCGACGTCACTGTAGCCTTCGGGCAAGGCATAAACGGCCTGTTGGTGCGCGACCGTGTATTCGGCGTAGCCGCCGTCGAGGTGATAACCGGTAAACCGAGCCTGGTCGCACAGGTTTTCTCGCCGGTTCTGGCAATAATGACAGTGGCCGCAGGTCTGGCCGAGCCACGGTACGCCGACGCGTTGCCCCAGGCGAAAGCCTTGCACCTTTGCCCCCATCGCATCGATATAGCCCACAATTTCGTGACCCGGTATCAGCTGGGGCTTGGGTCCTGTTAGGTCACCGTCCAGGATGTGCAAGTCGGTACGGCAGACACCGCAGGCGCTGACTTTAAGGCGTACTTGGTCGGGCGAGGGTTGGGGCAGAGGACGTTCGACCTGCTCAAGAGGCATGCCGGCTTGGTTGAATTGCATGGCGCGCATGGCGAAGGCTCTCCCTTTTTAATTCTGTAATTCTGGGGGCAGTTTACCCAATTAAGGTGTCATGACGTCAATCAACGCTAAGCTCCGTAATGAGTCCTCGCGCTGTTTTCTCGCTTCTGCTCTGTGTTTTAATGAAGAAAAATTGTCCGAGGAGAGTCAGTATGGAAAAGTTTATTAACGCGGCCTCGCAACAATTGTCACAAGCTTTTTACCTCGAAACCTTAGGCGAGAAGTTTGGCGAGATAGTGGTCTCAGGTTTGCTGGCCATTTTAATTTTTCTGGGTTTTTACCTGCTTTGGTTAATGCTTCGATTCGTGATCGTGCAGGTGAGCCAGCGTGGCAAGACGGACCTCACTACCACGAATTTTGTGCAAACCATGCTCAAATTCTTTTTGCTGATCTTGGGCGCGATACAAGCGCTCAAGGTCGTGGGTATCGATACGGCGAGTCTCGTGGCGGGGTTGGGTATCGTCGGCTTGACGATTGGTTTTGCGGCGCGGGATGCCTTGTCGAATCTAATTTCAGGCATACTGATCTTTTGGGATCGCCCCTTTGTGATTAACGACCTGATTGACATAAACGGACAATATGGCCGTGTCGAAAAAATCACCCTGCGCTCGACGCGTGTGGTGACGCCGGATGGGCGTATGTTGGCCATTCCGAATACCACGGTGATCAACTCCATCGTCTCTTCATACACCAATTTTCCGCATTTGTGCCTGAATCTGGAGGTGAGCGTAGGCGTGAATGAAGACATTGATAGGGTGCGAGCTTTGTTATTGGCGCTGGTGCGCGATGACGCCGATTTGATGACGCAACCCGAACCCAAGGTCGTAGTCAAAAACCTGGGTGATTACAGCAACACATTGCGTCTCAGCGTTTGGCTACACAATGAGCGTGAGCATGCTGCTAAGCTTGCGGAGTTGCGCGAACGCGCATTTAAGGCTTTGCTCCAAGCCGAAGTCGAGATGCCGTGTGAAACCCTGCAATTGAAGCCACTTGAAGTCACCCTAAAAGATCAGGAGCCCAGAAATGGAAAACACGTTTAGCGTCAGTCTGACCCAGCAGGAAAAGTTCGCCTTCAAGGTGAATTGGCAGCAAGACTCACTGGAACCGCTATTGACCGACGAGCCCGAACCTGTCGGCGCAGGCAGGGGCCCCAGCCCGACCCGACTGCTGGCTGCAGCGGTCGCCAATTGCCTGTCGGCCAGCTTGGTCTTTGCCCTCGGCAAATTCGGTAATGAAGTAAACGGCCTGGAAGCCACCATTGCTGGTACGGTGGAGCGTAACGCCGACAAGCGTTGGCGGATTGCTTTGCTGGAAGTGCAGATCACGCTGCCGCAGGCACTGGCCGAGATCAAATCGGCGGAGCGGGTGTTGCAGCAATTTGAATCATTTTGTGTGGTCACTGAAAGCGTACGTGAAGGCATTCCGGTGCGGCTCAGCGTAAAGGACGGCAGTGGGCAGGTCGTTCATCAGTCTTGAGATCATTGCGTAAACTGTGCCCGAAAACCGCTCGCTTCTTCTAGGAGGGCTGGCGATTTTTTGCAACTTAGCGACACTTCGCCTGGAGAATCAAGTCGCGTCTGCTATCTTGACTAACCAACCTGGGTCAAGACACCTGCCAGCTACACGCTGGGTACGATGAAATCGGGCAAAAATAATGATGCACGAGGACGGTACCGCTATAGAAAAAACCCGCGCTGAATGGACCAAAGATAAAGGTCTGTGGACGCTGCTTGTGGGTGTCGGGATGCTCAGCCCCTTTACGTGGAATCTCACCGACCTGTTTTCGCCTGGTTTTTACCCGCTTTACCTGATTCTCGCGATTTACCTCGGCTATCGGATGGGGCGATGGTATGGCGCGCTCGGTGGTTTGGCGATGGTAGCGCCGTGGGTATACTGGAGTCCAAGTGAAGTTATTCGGGTACTCAACGATGCGGACCTCTTGGAAGACCTATTATCTGCCCAAGACCTGTCTTTTCAGCAGATGATCATTGCGGGCTTGCTGGGATGGCTGAGCGGATTTTTGTCCGACGTGGTCGAAGACTTGATCAACCGTAATAGTCATCTTTACATCGCGGTTTATTTTCCCAGGCGCCGCGGCGCCTGGGTCGAACGGGGTGGCAAAAAACTGGCCACGCTGTTCCAGAACTGGAGCAAGAAGGAAGACGCCAACGACAGTCAGGACGAGAAAAAATATACGCTCGACTCGTTCGTCACAAACCTCCGCTCACTGGCCACCCGCGTGAACCAGCTCGCCATCGTTCCGGCAGTGTTGAGCGTTCTGAATCTCTACGTGGTCGTGCTGTTGTTGGAACTTGATGACGTGTTCTTGGATCTGAACTTGATCCCGGCGGGACTGTCAGCGCTGTTGATTGTGACGCTTGGTTATATCACCGCCAGTTACATTGCCGTGCTGATCGCACTGCTGGTATGGGTGGGTAGCTGGGTCGGCAGCCTGTCGGAACTGCCAATCTATGAACTGATCGAAGAATTTGCTGACGATTACCAATTTGATATCGATCACTTCAGCGCAGCAATAGGCGTTGCGATCTTAACCTGGATAGCGGTCCGCGTTAGCCGCCTGCAACGACGCGAGGGCCTGACAGATCCTTTGCTGCACATGCTCAAGCCCTATCGTCGACCCGTGAATACGGTGCCTGCAGCCAGCCTAAGCACGCTGTTACCGGTGTTTTTATTGTTTTTCGTTGTCAGCGTTGCCATTCCTCTGCCTACCGGCTCCGGACAGGACGAAGCCACGGAATCAGCGTTCTACACCGAGGAGCGCTTGGGGGATGCGAACGCGAATGAGCGGGCCGTGTTAGAAAGACGGTTGAAGGAGGCGGATGAAAAACGGTCGATCAGCATAGAACTGGTGCCCTGGACGATGATTTTCTTTTATCTGGTCTACTTAGGCGCGATTAGCGACGCCCGGGGTGTCTCGAACCGTTTTATCAGCCTATTTGCCGTCTTCTTATTCTTTCAATTAACAGTGTATTTTTCGGATACGCTTTACTTCACAAGCTATCGGCCCGGTGTGTTCGATTTTTTGTTGCTAGCCTTGGCGCCATTCGCAGGTCGATACTTGGATCTGCGACAGCTCAAGGTGTGTAGGGCCACCTTAGCGGGCGGCTGGTTACTCAGCTTGTTCCTGTCTATTTACGTCTACGGCTCTATCGATGCCGCAATGATCAGCATACATGGCGCCGATTTGCTGTCGCTGGCGGCGCAGGCGATCCTCATAGAGTTGCTCGCACGCTTGCTGCACGGTCTGGAAGTATCGGGTGGCGTGTGGACATTGCTAGGTCGTCTGGCCAGATTCCGTGCATCAAAAACCTAAACTTGCCGGTTCGCCTGCATTGAGCTGCTTTTTCAGTCACCATAGTGCATGGTGTTTATTGCGAAGAAGGGGGCCTTCCTGAGTGCGTGAGCCCGAGGCTGCAATACGCGCCAATCAGAGCACTCATCGACCTTAAAAGTCATCCCAATAAGGCGGTTCACCGTAATAGTGGCTGATGAAATCTATAAACGCGCGTAGCTTGGGAGCCAGCAGTTTGCGGTGAGGATACACCGCATAAAGCCCCAGAGGCTCCGGCTCAAAACTTTGCAGCACGATTTGCAGCTTGCCTTGCTTGATCGCCTCCCCAACGATAAAGGTGGGTTGCAAACCATAGCCTTCGCCCGCGATGGCGGCGGCCATCAGTACCTCTCCGTTATTGGAAACTAATCCTGACTGATTTTTTTGATGGAGGCTTCTCAAGGCTTCCATGAGTGGCAGGCTGGGCGGAGTGTACTCCATATAGCTATAACGCAAAAAATGCTCTGCGTTGAGTTCGCTCGGATGACTGGGTGTGCCGTGGCGTTGCCAATAATCAGGCGAAGCGCAGAGCACTAAGCGAATCGGGCAGATTTTTTTGGCAATCAAAGACGAGCTTTTGAGGTGCCCGATCCTGAGCGCGACATCTAGCCCTTCTTCGAGAATGTCGACCTTGCGATCACTGAGTTGCAGGTCGATTGCAACCTCGGGGTACTGTTGCTTAAAGTCGCTGATCAGCGGCGCGAGATGCCGGATCGAAAAGGACACGGGGGCGCTGATACGCAGGGTGCCTTTGATTGTCTGTTGCAGGTTGCCGAAATGGCTTTCCATATCGCTGATACTTTCCAGTATCTGTTTGGCATGTTGAAGGCACTCCTCACCCTCCTCGGTCAGACGAACCTTGCGCGTGGTTCTGTTGAACAGCCGGACCCCTAGATACGCTTCAAACTCAGTGACGTATTTACTGACAAGCTGATTGGAAGTATTCAGTCTTTCCGCGGCTTTGGTAAAACTGCCTTCCTCCGCAACCGTGATAAATGCCTTCATCATCTCTATGCGATCCATCCCTCACCTTAATAGCAATTACCAATAAATCGTTTGTAATTATCCGTCAATATTGGCGTTATTTGTATTATTTGTTGCTAGTAATATGGATTTCAAGCTGCAGCAGAGGTTCTGCGAAGTCAGCCTCACTCAACGTATGGGAGAAAACGGATCATGAACACGCAGACATTACACCGTATTTTGAAATCAGATGCCGGCATGGCCGCTTTGATATTGCGGGTGCCGGTCGGGATTATTCTGGCCGCGCACGGTGCACAGAAATTATTTGGCTGGTATGGTGGGTATGGCCTTGAGGCAACGGGTCAGTGGATGGCGAGTATTGGCTTGGAGCCAGGTTACTTAATGGCGTTGTTGGCCGGCAGTGCTGAGTTTTTTGGCGGTCTTGCCCTGGTGTTGGGGGTTTTGACGCGTCCGGCTGCAGCGGTGAGCGCGCTGACCATGCTGGTCGCCATTTTTAGTGTGCATTTCGTGCATGGCCTGTTTATCTCTAACAATGGCTATGAATATGCGCTGGCGCTGTTTGCAGCGACCCTGGCACTAACTTTCCCGGGGGCGGGCAGTTATGCAGTCGATAATGTCTTGGCCAAAGCGGTGCCGGCAAACGACACCGTGTTCGGTGCGCGCAGCCTGAAGGGTGCCGCGTAAACTAGGGCTCGGTCGCTTACCGGCGCGCCGGAGGCGACCACAATAGATTGGTGTGTGCTTATGTTGGTCAAAGGTGTTTGGAAAGAAAACTGGCAACCGGTGCAAAAACAGGATGAACAGGGACGCTTTCTCAGACAGGCTTCGTCCTTTCGCAACTGGATTACGCCAGATGGTTCTCCCGGCGTCACCGGCAAGGGGGGCTTTAAGGCGGAGGCAGATCGCTATCATCTCTATGTCGCGTACATTTGCCCTTGGGCCTGTCGCACCTTGATGGCTCGGTCCTTGAAGGGGCTAAAAGAGTTGGTTTCGGTGACGGTGCTCAATCCGAAGATGACGGATCAAGGGTGGCAATTTGGAGGATTCAGTGCTTGTGAGGAGGATGCGCTGAATCATGCGACCTACTTGCATGAGATCTACACCAAAGCAGACGCTGAATTCACCGGCAGAGCAACCGTCCCGGTCTTGTGGGACAAACACCTCGGCACCATCGTCAACAATGAGTCGGCCGATATCTTGCGCATGTTCAACTCCGCCTTTTCCGAATACGCTCCGCAAGGCCCCAATTTATATCCAGACATACTGGCCGCACAAATCGACGCGCTGAATGCCGACATGTATCGGGATTTAAATAATGGGGTCTACGAGGCTGGTTTCGCGACGACACAGTCCGCCTACGAAGAGGCCTATGCGAAGGTCTTTGCAACCTTGGACTCGCTGGAGGCGAGGCTGTCGGATGGCCGTACCTATTTGTTTGGTGAGGCATTGACCGAGTCGGACATTCGCTTGTTCGTGACCCTGATCCGCTTTGATATTGCCTACCACGGACTGTTCAAATGTAATCGCAACCGAATTTCGGATATGCCGCACCTCTCTGCATATTTGCAACGCATGCAGTGTCTAGAAGGTGTCGCCGAAACCGTTAACATCGAGCATATCAAAACCGGCTACTACTCCATTAAGGCACTGAATCCATTAGGAATCGTCCCTCTAGGCCCAGAACCCGCGCACGCATGGCGTCGGGCATGAAGCATCAGAACAAAAGCCTTGCATCGGAACTGCTGTGGAGCATGCGATGCTTCTTGAACGGCGCGTGTTAAATCAACATAGAAGGCTTGATACCGAACATACGTCGGAAGGTGCGACTGAGGTGGGCAGAATCAGCAAAGCCACATTGCTGGGCTGCGTGAGTCCAGGACGTGCCCCGCATTGCCAGATTGACCGCTGATAAAAGGCGGGACCAAAGCAGGTAGGCGCGAAAGGAGGTCCCGGTCTGCGCTACGAAGAGATGTCGGAAGCGGCTCGGTGACAGGTGTGCGATTGCCGCGACTTCGGCCAGCGAGATCGCAGTGTGCAATCGCGATCGCACATGTTCAATAGTTCGGTTGATTCGTGGATCAATCGTCAGCGGCGCCAGCGTGCTGCCACATATACCCTCCGCAATCTGGCGGCTTATCGCGATCAAAACGTTGTCGTCGCTACCGTCCAAAAAGGCCTGACGCAGTGGGCCGGCTAACAATTCAGCCTGACCGCTCGGCAACGCAACAATTGATGCGTCTTTGAAGGACTTCAAAAACGCATGCCCCAACGCGCTTTCAGGTTCCACGAAGATATTGGCTGCACATTGACCGTCGGAATCGAACTGATGGGGTTGATTAGGTAACACGACAGCGCCGGCATAGTCCGACCAGGCAGCGCTCGTATCTCCGCGCAAACGAATGCATCCGGTTAAGGCGATAGAGATCTGAATTGCGTGGTGCGCATGTGCCTGCCCGGCGCCCCCACAACCGATCCACAAGCTACCTCCTTGCCAAAACAGTGTCCGCCATTCGAAAGTTTTAGCCATATCCTATCGCAACCCTTTTTTGGCCCTGCGAAAAATAGCCCTTTTGTTCAAGTGTTTATTCAACAGCAAGCGCATGATGCATTGCAAGAACGAGTTTATACGTTCTTACACGTATCCAATCCAATATTTAGAGGAGTTTCCCATGAGCCAATCTTCCTCCAACTCATGTAGCTGTCTTGAATGCCCGGGCATTGCGTGTCAGTGCGGCTGTCAATCCGAAGTTGCCATGGCAACGCCATGCACATGCGGTTCGGCTTGTTCGTGTGATGCTGGCTGCGCCTGCCGTCAGTCGGCAACGGGTCGTTGCTCAGGCTAAATCAAGTAAAAAACCGAGACTCTGCAGACTGCTTCGCTGTTTTCGAATCGACCTTCTGCGAGGCACTGGCTACAGCTGTGCCGCAGCCTGCAGAGCCATCCCAGTTCGCCTTTGTCGGCTATTGTCATGGCGCTCGTTAGGGCAGGGATGCGTGTCCTGCCCAGACCGAGCATGTGGTCTTGCGAGTGGCCAGTTATTGAAAGGAGAGTGTCTTGGACATCTATGGTGCAGCATTTTTGGGAGGGATTTTAGGAGCCTTACTGATGGATATCACGGAGGCAATATTGGCCAAAGTCGGCATTTCCAGCGGTGTGACGGTGACGCTTGTGGGTCGCTGGTTCTTGAATATCTTGCGTGGTCAATTTATGCATCTGGATATTCGTTGTGCACCCGCTGTTGTCTATGAGCGACAGGCTGGCTGGTTTTTTCATCTGCTGATCGGAGGTGGCATTGTCGCCCTAGCCTATCCGAGCTTCTTTATGTATGCAGGTGTTTTTTCGGGGGATAGCCCGCTGTTGACTGGGCTGCTCTTTGGCCTGGCGACCTGCGTGCTGCCTTGGTTCATTCTGATGCCTTCGCTCGGTTGGGGGTTGTTTGGTTGGCGTGGTCCGACCGGTTTAACCGCCATATTGTCGAGCCTGCTTTCGCACCTTCCCTACGGACTTGGCGTGGGCGCAGTCATGGCGCTGATGTCTTGAGCAATTTGCGATTTTCTTCCATGAAACATGAGAGTTTGATATGCAAGCAATGATTGTCGGTTTAGGGGTGGCAATTGCTGTCGCCGCTTTTGCAAAAATTACGCGCTTTGATCGAGATCGAAGTTTTTATCCAACGGTATTGATCGTGATTGCGGCGTACTATGTGCTGTTTGCGTTTATGGCCGCAGATGCAGTGGTTGAAGAACTCACGATAGCGGCTTTTTTTGTCATCCTAGCTGTCGCGGGAGCTCGTGTCTGGCCGCTGCTTGCGGGTATGGGCATCATGTTGCATGGGGTATTCGACTGGCTCCATCCGATGCTTTTCGTCAATGCAGGGGTGCCAGAGTGGTGGCCATCATTTTGTGCCGCAGTTGATCTTCTTTTGGGGGCTTGGGTGATTTGGTCGACCAGAAAAAACACCCAGCGCCTGCACTGTCTTGATAAAGGCACGACGAGTCGCTAGCGCAATAAGCACTAGTAAGGGAGAGGAGTTACCGACCTTGCGTCGAATGCAACGCTTGCGTGCTGAAACTAACGATGCCTTAGCGATGAACTGTGTCTCAAGATGCTTAAAAAGACAGAAGACGGAAAACCCGCCATGCCAAATACTTATCTTCAAATATCTAATGGCTCGTTGTTCGCAGGAGAGCGTCATTCGATTGGCAGCAATGTCCTGCGCTTGATGGAGCGTGAGGATTGGAACAAATGTTATGCCTCTAGAAACTGCGCTGGGGCAAATAGTGCCAGCCGCTTCCTTGTGGGTGAAGTGGATACTGAAGTCCCAGGTCGAGCGCTTGATTTGGCCAGCGGGGAAGGGAGAAATGCAGTGTGGCTGGCGCAGCATGGTTGGCATGTTACGGCAGTCGATTTTGCCAGTGTTGCCATTGCCAAAGGCGTGCGGCTGGCAGCCAGACTGGGGGTGGCAGCGCAGATAAAGTTTATGAATGCAGATCTGCGGGATTACCGACCGATGGGTCGCCAATTCGATTTGGTAACGGTGTTCTATCTTCAGCTTCCAATTGTTCTGCTACGACCCATCATCCGCCGCGCGGCTAATGCATTGGCACCGGGCGGTGTTTTTCTGATGGTCGGGCATGATTGCGAGAACCTGCAGCGTGGTTATGGCGGTCCCCAGCACCCCGAGTTGCTGTACACTGCTGCAGATGTGGTCGATGCGCTTGCGGGCGAATTAAAAGTCGAGAAGGCGGTCAGGGTTGAGCGGGCGGTCGTGACGACAGAGGGCGTCAAACGCGCGCTCGACTGTATGGTGCGGGCCATACAAAGGTATCCTTAGTTGACAAGCTGACTACACAGCGGCTGATTGCAACGCGAACCTAATCCGTTGATGGCTGCGGTATAAATCAATCGAAGCGCTTCTGCTGCATTCCTGAAATTTTTTTCCGCGGCATGTCGATCTGAAGCCAGATGGAGGCGGGTAATTAAGCGCCACAGGCCGCATGCAGCCTCAATATCCAGGTGGCAAATACTTGGCGCGAAGCTTCGCAATCTCGTCCGCCCGGGTGTCAGGGTCTAAGGCGGCAAGATCATCGCGATAGATGATGAGTTTTTCATCCAGAATGTCATAAGGGTCTTTATTGGCGTTCATCTCCCGATAGATTTCTGCGCCCCACATATCCCGACCGAGCTGCTCAAGCAGCTGCTCTTTCTCTTGCCCAGAGACGTTGCGGTCATTGAGGATTATCGCTTTTCGGGCATCGTATTCCATGGTCTTCATTTCAGCGCCAAAGATAGATTTTGCTGCCTCTTGGCCGAAGTACTCCTCTTGATAGGCCTGCATTTTGCCTATCAGTTCTAATGTTTCCTCGGCACTTTCCGGCATGTTCCATTCTTCCGCCCGGGTGACGGCGTCACGTTCGAAATTAGTGAATTTTTCGTACAGCTCGATCAGCTCTTCGGCTTTGTCGCGAGGCAGGGTCTCAAGTAAGTGATGGCGAATGGATTCAGTCCGTTCGGCGGGTGAATTGCCTTCGCTGATCTGGGTCTGCAGGTAGCGGAAGTATTCGGCCAGATTGTGTTCAGGCATGCCCGCGCTGTGTTCGTTGGCGATCTGCTCTTCTTGGGGGATGTCATCGGCGCGTTTTTCGCTGCCGGAATCCTTCGAGGGTGGCGCAACTTTTTCGGCCTGCGACGTCTGCTCAAGACGCGTTTGCGGGTGTGGATCAGTAAGATAGTTTTTGACCGCATCCTGGGCCGAGATCGCGGGTCTCTCGCTACCCGTGTCAGAAAAAAAGAAACCAAGTCCGCCCAGTGATAGCGCAATCGCCGCGGCAATCAAAATGCTTTTTCTAGTCATGGATGAGTCTCTCATCTCGGAAATCGTACAGAGTTAAAACGAAAATGCCCCGGCCACATCGGCCGGGGCATTTTAGACTATCAGGTTAGTTCAGGTGCCTTCGCAGGCGCTTAGTAACCCGCAGTCTTCAGGTTGGCCACGATGGTGCGATAGAAGTTAGGACCATCGAAACCAGGGGTCATGCCTGGGAAAATCAGCAGGCCGCGGTCAACGATACCGAAGTGCGTGATGCCGCCGTAGCCAGGAGTCACCAGGTAGTTAGTGCCCTTGAAGGTCGCAAACTTGGCAGAGTCGACTGCCACCGCGCCGTCATTGCTGGGTTCTTTGGTGCCGGGAGCGATATTGCCCATGATCCAGCCGGTAATCAGCAGAGCGGCATCAAACTGCTGCAGGATATCGCCGGTTTCGATCTTGGCGGCATAGCTCTGGCTCAGAATGCCGGTGTAGCCATTCAGACTATTCCACTGTGCGTTCTGGGTGACCATGTAGTCGCGTTTCATTTTTGAGGCGGCAGTCACGGCAGGCACGGTATCGCCCTGAATGTGGCCAATAATGTTAATGGCCCAGCTCAGCAGACTGTCTGAGAACGTGTTAAAGACCCAGTCGGCCAATGCCGAACCGCGGTGAGGGGTAGCGATGGTGGTGAACGAGGCGACTTTGTTCTTCATGTCGGGGTACAAATACAGCATTTCACGGGTATCCAGACCGCCCTTGGAGTGAGCGATAATGTTGACCTTGCCGTAGGGCTGATTGGTGGCTGGGTTGATGCGGCCGACAATGTCATTGATCTGTGCGCGGATTTGATCGGCGTTGGTCGCGTAATCGCCCCAGGCATCCTGCTTGCCATTAAACACCTTGGCGCCACGCGCGGTCAGGTTGTCGGCCACGCGGCCGAAGTAGTTGAAGCCCAGTGTCTGATTCTTCAGGGCCACGCCGTGCAGCAGCAGTACCGGATATTTCGTGTTGCAAGCCTGACTGCCTGTAGTCGGTGGCGCTGCGTTGGTGGTGACCTTGACTAGCTGCCATTTGTACCAGTCATAGTTGTTGTTCGACCACTGCTTGATCTGAGCATTGTCGGAGCTTGAACCCGAGTTAACGTGCAGTGCTTTGCCGCTGTGTTTGGCGATGATGTTGAAATAGCCATTGCCGGCATCGACGAGTCGAAAACGCTGGTTATCATTGGCCGCCGTGTTGCCGCCTTTGGTGTGATACTGCACCAGGTCTGCGCCATTCAATGTGGATTCGCCCTTGATGTCGGCGACTTTCTGACTTTTCTTGCTGATGAGCTGGTAGGAATCCGGGTTGCTGTCCCGAGTCTTCTCGATATACCAGAGTTGCTCATCGGCACCGCTGTAGGTTTTCTGAACAATGCTGGCTGAGTCTGCAGTAGAGCCGTTATACACGGTCATTGCTTTGCCACTGTGTTTCACGATGATCTTATACCAGCCATCTTCCACCGCAGCCTGTGCGGAGACAGCGAACAGCGAAAAGATAAACGCGAAACTCAGAACGAATAGTTTTTTGTTGAGGGAAACGACTTGGATACTTTCAGATTTCTCTGTCGAGGACCTAAAGATAAAACTAATTATTGTTTTCAATTATGTAACTCCGGAGCAGCAATGTTTTGTATTTGTTTTTTACTACTTAGCGCGATAATTATAGTCACGCTGAGGGATTTCCGGTCAATCCACTAGGGGGCCAGAATTTTGCAATCTTTTGTTACGGACGTTAGTTATAACGTTAATGTCAAGAGAGTAATGCACGTTACTTTAAACGTTAATGTAAATAGTGAGATAAGTTGCCTGATTAGTGAGCGCTCGCGGGGAGTTTTTTGGGGCGTTCTGTCTCGGAGCCTGATTAGTCGCGGCTTTTCATTGCCAAGCTGGCATCTCCAAATAACGCCTTTCACTGCTCGATTGTTTGGCCTAGTAGGTTGGCGGATCTCAAAATTAGTGCCTTGCCAGACTCAAATTGACGCTCGAATCTTGAGGTGAAACTGATATGTGATGCAGTTCACACTAATCATAAGATCATCCGATTATTCATGTGAGATCCCGGAGTCAGCAGGCGCGTTTCAATCCCCTGTTTGAGGTGCCATCCACAACGGCCCCCAGCTTCTTTGCTGCAAAGAAAAGTGCAGCAGTCGCAGCGGCCATGCAGTGACAAACGCATGCTTGAGATAAAAAGGAGCGGCTTGCGGTTCAGGGAGTTATGTCGGAGTTTGTGCCGATTAGGAATGGCGTTAAAGTGACGAATCCGCAGATTGTGGTATCCTCATAGAGCAGTTCTGCCGTCTTAATCTGACCGATTCGGGTAAAAGCTTATGATCGCCAAGAACGCTGAACAGGCTGTGGTAGACAAACTGCTCAATGAAGTCGGTAAGCTGGCTTCCGAGCTTCGTTCCAACGCGCCACTGCGTCATCAAGTCAGTCTCAACAGTCAACTTGACCGGGATTTAGGGCTCGATAGCTTGGCCCGCGTTGAGCTGATCCATCGCATTGAGCAACTCTATGCGCTGACCTTACCCGAAGATACCTTTGCCAAAATTGAAACCGTGGGCGATTTACTGTCCGTGCTGTCCGAAAGCGGTGGACAAGAACTCGCCTTTGATAAACAGGCCTTGGAAAGTTTGTCTCTCGCACAGGTCGAGGTGCAGCCCGATGCAGAAACGACGCTGCTCGAGGTCTTGCAGTGGCATGTTAAGCAGCATCCGGAGCGGGCCCATATCGAACTCTATCAGGACCATGGACGTGGCCAACAAATAATGTTTGGCGAGTTAGCGAGCCACAGCTATCAGGTTGCATGGGGTTTGGTGGAAAGCGGGGTGGTGCAAGGCGCTCGGATCACCATTATGTTGCCGACCTGCGCCGAGTACTTCTTTAGTTTTATGGGTATCCTGGCCGCCGGAGCGGTGGCCGTTCCGATCTATCCTCCTGCCAGAATGAGCCAGATTGAAAGCTACATTCGCCGTCATCAGACCATCCTAAAAAATTGCCATGCTGAAGTGATGCTGACGACCCCGGAAGTGAAGCGCCATTCCACTTTACTCAAATCACTGGTGCCTAGCCTGAGGCATGTATTTTGTCTGGATGACTTTGCCGACAAGAGTGATAAGCCTCTCGGGTTAAAGGTCTCCTCAAACGATATCGCCTTTATTCAATACACATCGGGTTCCACCTCCGAGCCGAAAGGGGTGCAGCTCAGTCATGCCAACCTGCTGGCCAATATCCGCGCGATGGGACAGGCCATCCGCTTGAGTTCGGATGATGTGTTTGTCAGCTGGTTGCCGCTTTATCATGATATGGGCTTAATTGGCGCCTGGCTGGGCATGTTTTATCACTCGGCCAGACTAGTAGTGATGTCGCCCTTGGCGTTCCTCGCCAGGCCGCAGCGGTGGTTGTGGGCAATCCATCGTCATAAAGCCACGCTGTCGGCCGCGCCCAACTTTGCCTACGATTTGTGTGTGCATCGCGTCAAAGATGAAGACATCGAAGGGCTTGATTTAGCATCCTGGCGCGTCGCCTTTAACGGCGCCGAGCCCGTAATCCCGGCGACCGTGCGCGGTTTTTGTGAGCGCTATGCGGCGCATGGGTTTCGCGCAGAAGCTTATTGGCCGGTCTATGGCTTAGCCGAATCGTCGGTCGGGCTCGCGTTTCCCCAGCCAGGTCAGAAGCCGCACACACAAAAAATCGACCGCCAGCGCTTTATGCGCGAAGGGCTGGCCAGGGATGCAGCAGACGATGCAAGCGCATTGGAGTTTGTGGCCTGCGGTGAGGCACTACCCGGACATCAGATGCGCATTGTTGACGAGCGGGATCGAGAACTCCCGGATCGACGTCAAGGCCATCTGCAGTTTAAGGGGCCTTCTTCGACCGTCGGTTACTTTCAAAATTCGGAAAAAAATGCCGAGCTGTTCCATGGCGACTGGTTGGACACCGGTGACCTGGCTTATATGGACCAAGGTCAGTTGTATCTCACAGGTCGCTCTAAAGACATCATCATTCGCGCGGGACGTAACATTTATCCGCATGAAATCGAAGAGGCCGTGGGCGCGGTTGAAGGTGTGCGACGGGGTCGCGTGGTGGCTTTTGGGTGTCAGCGCGATGCCGATCACAAAGAACAACTGGTGATCTTAGCGGAAACCCGTGCCAGCGACGCGCAACAACAAAGTGCCATCAGGCAGAAGATACTGAACGTGTGCACAGAGATCATCGATCTTCCCCCTGATGAAGTCGTGCTCGCGCCACCCAATACGGTGTTAAAAACTTCAAGCGGCAAATTACGGCGCAGTGCCTGCAAAGAATTGTATTTGCAGGGCGGGATCGGCAAGAAACGCGCCGCCTTGTGGTGGCAGCTCAGCAAAATAGCGCTCGGTGGGGTCAGTGAACAGCTCAGGAACCAATGGCGCAACATTCAAGCTCTAGGGTATGCGGTGTATAGCTGGATGCTCTATGTCGGTGTCGCCGCAGTCTATTGCCCAATGTTATTTATTTTGCCTTCGAGACGGCTGCGACGGTCACTCTCGCGTAATACGACCCGCCTTTTGTTATGGCTCACTGGAACGCCGCTCAAGATTGAGGGGGCAGACAAACTCAACCCGCAGGAAAAATACATCTTTGTGGCGAATCACAGCAGTTATCTCGACGTCTATGTGCTGGTCGCCAGCCTGGCGATGGACTATCGCTTTGTCGCCAAAGCCGAATTGGCCGAAAATAAATTGATGAGAGCGATGCTCAAACGCTTGAGTGTGGAATTTGTGGAGCGCAGCGACCGCGAAAAAAGTGTCAGTGATGCCGCGCATTTAAGTCGCATTGATGAGTCCCTGCTGTTCTTTCCCGAAGGCACCTTTACGCGCAAGCCCGGACTGGCCGTTTTTCATATGGGCGCCTTTTTAGTGGCGGCCAAAAACCAAAGACCGGTGGTGCCGATTACCATTCAGGGCACACGCAGCATGCTGCGACCGGATACCTGGTTTCCGCGCCGGGGTGAAGTAACAGTTACGATCGGCGCGCCGATCTTTCCAGAAGCAGAACAAGAGTCCTGGGTGGTTGCCAACACTTTAAAAAGCAAAGCCCGTAAAGAAATTTTGGCGCATTGTCATGAGCCGGATATGGAGTATGAGTAGCGGTTATATTGTGGGTTAGCGCTCGGCTTTGCTTGCAAGCCCAAGGTGTTCAATGACCACCGGTGGTCGGTTTGGAAACTGGGCCACGAGTTCCAGCGTGCCGCCCATGCTCTCAACATAGTGGCGCAGGGTGGAGAGCAGCATGTCACTGCGCTTTTCCAAGCGCGAGATGGTGTCTTGTCCAACGCCGAGTTTGACCGCGAGCTGCGCCTGAGTCTGCTGCGCAGCCAGACGTAAATCCTTGAGTGTGGCCAATTCCATAGCGCGCGCTTCCACTCGTTGCTGGCGCTCTTTTGGTAGCGCTGCGATGACCTCATCGAGTTTTCTTGCCATGAAAGGACTCCTAGCTCTTTGCGGGCAATGTGCCCAGATGATCGTCGTAGCGTGCATCGGCTACGCTGATCAATCGCTTGTAAAACCGGCGCTGATCGGCGCCGCCCTTATCGCCACCAACCAGCAAAATCGCCTGTCTTTGCGGATCGAAAGCAAAGGCGATCCGCCAGGCCTGACCATGCCACGAAAAGCGCAGCTCCTTCATATTGGAAGGCCGCGAGCCCTTTAAGCTATCCACCGTAGGACGGCCAAGGTTAGGGTCAAATGCTGCCAGCATACGCGCGTGCGCCAAAAGCTCGTCCTGCCGATCCTCGCTCAGGCTGCTGAACTCCGTATCAAAAGCTTCGTGAAAGAGGACGGTCCATGTCATGGGGGGATTATGGTTTTAAGAGCATATGGATTCAAGAGCATATTTGCATGCGGTCGGGCGGTGAACTTGTCAGACTTGCCCTCAGCTATTGCTCCGGCGCGAAGACACATTAACAAGCCCTCGCTTTTAGTCGTATGATCTCGCCATACCAATAAGAATCGCGCCGTATGGACACCAAAGCCAAAAGAAAACTCAGAGAAACCGACGTCATTTCCAAATTCATTCTGCCTGCCATAGGCGCACAGATCTACAGCGAAGACCTGCGCCAGAAACAGCAGGCGCTCTTCGATCCATTGTTTGCGGTGATCAAAACAGCGGCCCGTAAATTTATCTTTGCCGCAGAGAAAGGCGCGACGCACGCAGCGGGAAATGCAGTGGTAATAGGGTGTGGCTTCGGCAGCAATCAGCTGCTTGCGGGGCAGGGTCATATCATCGTCCTTGATGAGTGAGCTTGGGTCGACGTTAAAGGCTTGAAGGACTTGGGTCAAGGGGCTAGTAGAGACAGTAGAGAGAGGAGTGTGTGTCCAGTAGAGAGCGCTCCAGTAGAGAGAGTTTTATCGAATATCAGCAGATTCGGGTGCGCTCTTCATTCAGAAAAGAGATTTATCGGCCAGCAGATCGTTTACGGCCTGCGCAAATTCCGGTCCAGAATCTTCCTGCAGAAAATGCCCGCCTTTGAGAGTTTGATGAGGCAAACCCTTGGCGCCCGGTATCAATTTCTGAAAGAGCTTGTCGCCTCCTCGCATAATGGGATCACCATTACTAAACATAGTGAGGAATGGCTTGTCCCAGCTTTTGAGAACTTCCCAGGCCTCGCGGTTCGCTTGTGATGCCGGGTTGTCGGGTGTCACCGGCACCAGAGCCGGGAAGGCGCGGGTGCCCGCTTTATATTTACGCGAAGGGAAGGGCGCATCATAGGCGCGACGTTCATCTTTGCTGAATGATTTAAAGCTTCCAAATTCCACGATTCTTGAAATCGGAAACCATGGACTGTACCGCGCAAATGCTTTCCAAATCTTGAACGCGACCGGGATTTTTTCATCGCCAGTAGGCAACGCGCCATTGCCGACGACGATGGCTTTGAATCTTGCTTCGTTTTCAGCGGCCAATCGCAACCCTAACAATGAGCCCCAGTCCTGGCAAACCAGAGTGATGTTGTTCAGTTCCATCGCGTCGATAAACTCCTGTAGCCAATCCATATGGCGCTGGTAGGAATAATCTTCGACATGAATTGGCTTATCAGACTTGCCAAATCCAATTAGGTCCGGCGCGATGACTCGATGGCCTGCGGCAACGCAGACCAGAATCATATGGCGATATAGATACGACCACGATGGCTCACCGTGCAGCATCAGAATAGGGTCAGCCTCCCGAGGCCCTTCATCGACATAGTGCATGCGCAATCCATCGTGCAAATTCACATAGTTGGGCGTGAAAGGATAATGAGCAAGTCGTTCAAAATACGTGTCCGGTGTTCTGATTTTTTCAATGGTCATCGAGAGATCCCGTCCAGTTTTCAGGTGGGGTAGCGTATCAGTCGAAACGGGTGTGCCCAGGTTAAATCAAGCGGCGAGCAGATGCACGACAGTTGCTTTGACATCATCATTGCATCGTACCCCACAAATCACCCAGCCAATAGAGTTTTAAAGTCTTTACCCAGATACTTCGGAGTTGTCGAGGTCAGGGGGGTAATTCAATGGCCGTTCTTATTGGCGCCTTCTTCTAGGGGCATCCTGTGGATAATCCGATGAGACAGATCGTAATGAATGCGGATTTTATAGTCTTCATGTTTCATAAGCTCTCATGGAGTGGACAAAAATATGGCATGGCGTTTAAAGTGCCGAGACATCGTAGCCCAACAGTCCTGCAAGGCGACTTTAAAAGGCCAGGTTTTATCGCCCACTTAAACTTGCTTTAAGGAACGCCCTCGTTGACGCCTCAATCACTACTCGATTCCATCGCC
>JBFHRI010000011.1:0-23616 GCA_041591755.1 Oleiphilaceae bacterium | reverse complement strand
CCCCAATTCACTGTAGTGCATGGTAATGCGACCGCTGGGGGCGCCTATCAACCCGGATTGTCCGATTACACCATCGTTGTGCGGGGTCAAAGCAAAATGTTTTTGGCCGGCCCGCCTCTGCTGAAGGCCGCCACGGGCGAAATCGCCACCGATGAAGAGCTCGGGGGGGCCCAGTTGCATGCAGAAATTGCCGGGACGGCCGAGTACCTGGCTGAAGACGATGCAGATGGCATTCGCCTGGTACGGGACTTAATCCGCGTACAGCCTTGGAACGCACAATTACAGCCTGCCCCCAAACGACCCGACTGGCGCCCCCCACGTTATGACAGTGAGGAACTGCTAGGCATTGTGCCAGCTGACACCAAGCAACCCTACGACGTGCGCGAAATTATCGCGCGGATCGCCGACGATTCTGATTTTGTCGACTTCAAACAGGCCTACGACGGGCAGACCGTTTGCGGCTGGATTACCATCGAAGGCCATAGCGTTGGCGTGATCGGGAACAATGGCCCGATTACGCCGAAAGGGGCCGGTAAAGCGGCACAATTTATTCAGTTATGTGAGCAGAGTGGCACCGCCCTCCTGTTCCTGCATAACACCACAGGCTTCATGGTGGGCACCGCGGCTGAACAAAATGGCATCATCCGCCAGGGATCCAAGATGCTGCAGGCGGTCGCCAATGCCAGCGTGCCCAAACTGAGTATTGTGATTGGTGGCTCTTACGGAGCGGGAAACTACGCGATGTGCGGGCGCGGTCTTGACCCACACTTTATCTTCGCTTGGCCCAACAGCCGCACTGCCGTAATGGGAGGCGCCCAAGCTGGCAAAGTTTTGCGTATTGTGACCGAAGAAAAGCACGCCAAGATGGGCAAAGAGGCGGATCCGAAGATGTTGGATATGCTGGAACAGGCCACCATGGAGAAGCTCGATAAAGGCTCCACCGCACTTTATGGCACGGCACGCCTGTGGGATGACGGCTTGATCGACCCGCGCGATACCCGCCCCCTACTGGCCATGTTGCTGGACGTATGCGATGAGGCGAAAAGACGGGTGTTAAGGCCAAATACGTTTGGGATTGGACGGCATTGAGTCATTAATTTGTTACGCGCGGTCTTTAGCAGTGAGTTGACGGTAAAAGATCCCGCGGTCGAGCCGCGGGATGACTGTTCGCC
The DNA here is from genome assembly GCA_041591755.1 of Oleiphilaceae bacterium. Taxonomy (GTDB): domain Bacteria; phylum Pseudomonadota; class Gammaproteobacteria; order Pseudomonadales; family Oleiphilaceae; genus JBFHRI01. The sequence goes on along the minus strand of JBFHRI010000011.1, from coordinate 22,444 downwards.
AGAAGCGGAAGACCGCGAATCATGACGCACAGAAATTTTCCTAACAAATTTTTAGCAGGAGGCAGGCATGCTCTTCACGCCCGAACATAACGAACTGCGCCGCACGGTCAAGAGTTTCGTTGAAAAAGAGATGAATCCCTACGTCAATGATTGGGAACAGGCAGGCGAATTTCCGATCCGTGAGATTTTCCGCAAGATGGGCAAACTCGGTCTGCTCGGCATCAGTAAGCCTGAGGCCTATGGTGGCCTGGGCCTCGATTACTCCTATAGCATCGTTGCCGCCGAAGAGCTCGGTGGCTGCCATGCGGCGAGCGCTCCACTTGCGATTGGTGTGCAAACCGATATGTGCACGCCCGCACTGGCGCGTTTTGGCTCAGAAGAGTTAAAAGAAACTTTTTTACGCCCCGCTATTGCCGGCGAAATGGTCGGGTGCATCGGAGTTTCTGAGCCGGGCGCCGGTTCCGATGTAGCAGGGCTCAAAACCACGGCACGTCAGGATGGTGATGACTACATCATCAACGGCACCAAAATGTGGATTACCAATGCACCACAAGCGGACTTCGTTTGTTTGCTGGCCAACACTTCGGACGACAAGGTGCACCTGAACAAATCCTTGATTATGGTGCCGATGAATACGCCCGGCATCACGGTCGCACCGAATATCGACAAGCTGGGCATGCGCGCCTCTTGTACGGCGCAGATTTTTTTTGATGATGTGCGTGTACCACAACGCTATCGCATCGGCGCCGAAGGATCGGGCTTTATGATGCAAATGCTGCAGTTCCAGGAAGAGCGTTTATTTGGTGCCGCCAACATCCTGAGGGGCATGGAAAACTGCGTAAACATGACGATTGAATACTGTCGAGAACGCAAAACCTTCGGCCAGCCACTCATTGACAATCAGATCATTCACTTTCGCCTGGCGGAGCTGCAGACCGAAATCGAAGCCTTGCGCGCCCTCACCTATCAGGCCACCGAACAATACATTCACAAGAAAGATGTCACGATGCTCGCCTCCATGGCCAAACTCAAGGCGGGTCGGCTGGGTCGAGAGGTGACTGATGCCTGTTTGCAGTACTGGGGAGGCATGGGCTTCACCTGGGACAACATCGTCTCGCGTGCTTACCGCGACGTGAGGCTGGTGTCGATCGGAGGCGGTGCGGATGAAATCATGCTGGGGATCATTTGTAAGTTGATGGGAACTTTGCCGGGCAAACGCAAAGGGTAACGCATAAGCCCCGAAGTCGCGGCGCCACCCCATCCAAACCCGCCCTTTTTTTAGGGGAGGGAGCTTAGCCCCTCCCCTTCTCGGAGGGGGAGGCTGGGAGGGAGTGAAGAAGAAAACACCTTACTTACATAGGTTAAGCAAGATGGAACAACAAACATATAAAACGCTCCTGGTCGAACAGCGCGATCTCGCCCTGCATATTACGCTTAATCGCCCGCAGACCCGCAACGCCATGAGTCTGGCTTTGGTTGGCGAGCTGCGTGAGATTTTCGAATATGCAGCCCAACACAGCGACGCGATTCGTGCGCTTGTATTGCGCGGTGCAGAAGGGCATTTCTGTTCTGGCGGCGATATCGCTGATATGGTCAAAGCGCGACAGACCCAATCAGCCGAAGCGAGTAAAGAGGCCATTTTTCGTCTTAACCGAGCCTTTGGCGAAATGTTGCTGCAGGCGCACGCCCTGCCTCAAGCCGTCATTGTCGTGGCCCAGGGAACGGTTTTAGGTGGCGGCATGGGACTGGTTTGTGTGGCGGACCTGGTGCTCGCCGATCGCAGCGCCAAGTTCGGTTTACCCGAAACGACACTGGGGCTACCGCCGGCGCAGATCGCGCCCTTTGTGGTGCAACGCATTGGCATGCTTGGCTGTAAGAAACTCGCGCTGTTTGGACTACGCTGTTCCGGCGAGGCGGCACTCGAACTCGGACTGATCGATCAGTTGTGTGAGGATGACGCCGCACTTGAACAAGCTTTGCTTCACTGGCTCGAACAATTACGCCGCTGTGCTCCGGGTGCCAATGCGCAGACTAAAGCGCTGATTCACCGTGCCGCCCAGGGTTGTGATGCCGCGCTACTGGATCAGGCTGCGCAGGCCTTCGCCAACGCAGTGAGCGGTGCGGAAGGACAAGAAGGCACACTCGCATTTATGCAGAAGCGGGCCGCCGCATGGGCGGCCATCGGCGCGACAAGTGAGGGGAAATAACCATGGCCACTTTCCAAAAAATTCTGGTCGCCAATCGGGGTGAAATTGCCGTCCGGGTGTTACGCACAGCCAAAGCAATGGGCTTCGATACGGTGGCCGTCTATAGCGAAGCAGATCGTGATGCGCCACATGTTGCAATGGCCGATGAAGCCGTGTGTGTTGGACCCGCAACGGTATCCGAGTCCTACCTGAATATTACGCGCATTCTGAATGCCGCCAAACTGACGGGCGCCGAAGCCGTTCACCCCGGTTATGGTTTCCTATCAGAGAACGCCGATTTCGCGGCAGCCTGCGCCCAAGCGAGCATTGTCTTTATCGGCCCCGGCATCGAAGCGATTAAGCTCATGGGCTGCAAAAGCGCTTCGAAGAAAGCCATGTTGGCGGCCGGGGTCCCTTGTATTCCGGGCTATCAAGGTGAGGCGCAAGATGAAGCAACACTGCGCGCTGAAGCCGACAAGATCGGTTATCCATTAATGATCAAAGCCGCCGCTGGCGGTGGTGGGCGCGGGATGCGATTGGTCCACACAGCGACCGAATTTAGCGAGCAATTACGAACCGCAAAGTCAGAGGCGCTCAATGCCTTTGGCTCGAATCTGGTGATCTTGGAAAAGGCGGTGCTGCAGCCGCGGCATATTGAAATTCAAGTATTCGCCGACAACCATGGCAATGCTGTGTATCTGGGCGAGCGTGACTGTTCTGTCCAACGCCGACATCAAAAAGTGGTCGAAGAAGCGCCCTCCCCATTTGTCACCCCTGAGCTGCGCAAACAAATGGGAGAGGCGGCGGTCGACGTGGCCCGTGCTTGTGATTATCGCGGCGCCGGCACGGTTGAGTTTCTGGTTGATGCCGCGCGTAATTTCTACTTTCTCGAGATGAATACGCGACTGCAGGTAGAGCATCCTGTTACTGAGATGATTACAGGTCAGGACTTGGTCGCCTGGCAGATCAATGTCGCACAGGGCCAACCACTGCCCCAGCAACAAGATGAGATTGTCCTGCGCGGTCACGCCATCGAAGTCCGGCTCTATGCCGAAGATCCCAGGCAAAACTTTTTGCCACAGACCGGTTTGATCCAGCACTGGCAATCCCACTTTCAGGCGGAAGGCGTGCGGATCGATACCGGCATTCAAGCTGGACAATCCGTGAGTGCTTTCTACGACCCGATGCTGGCCAAGGTCATTGCCTGGGGTAAAGATCGCGAAGAAGCACGGCGTAAATTATTGCGCACCCTGGTTCATAGTCCCTTGTTTGGCGTCACGGTGAATACACGCTTTCTTATCGAAGCCTTGAGGCACCCTAAATTTGCTGCAGGTGAAGCCACCACAGCGTTTATTGCGGAGTCGTTGCAAGACTCGCCATCACTGCGACCGCTCGAAGTCTCGCCGCTGGCGGTGGCCCTCGCCACCTTGCTGGCTCATCTCCGGCAGAGCCCTGCAAGCGGTGCGCCGATGCTGGGCTTACAGGCTAACTGGCCCTATCTTTTACGACACGGTGAAACCGACTTTCGAACGCAACTCAGTCCGCAACGTGAGCAAATTTCGATTACCGTCGGGGAAGAGATGTTTGCATTTGAAATGCCACGTTTGCAAACGGACAAACTCGAATTCGGACTCAAGCAAGTGCGTCAAACAATTTACTGGCACGCCGATGCTTCGCGACTTTATCTACAGTACGCCGATGAGATTTACTGTTTTGAAGACCGCACTCATGCACCGCCACTCAAAAAACAGCAACGCGGCTCCGGGCAGCTCAACGCGCCGATGGATGGCGCGCTCGTTGCGGTCTTGGTCGAGGTCGGGCAAACCGTGCAACATGGCAACACGCTGATGGTGTTAGAGGCGATGAAAATGGAACATCCGATCAAAGCCGATATCGATGGCGTGGTCACTGAGCTGCCGGCACCACAAGGCACACAAGTGAAGCTAGGTCAACGCCTGGCGCTCATCCAAGCTGAGAACAAAACCGATGAATGAATTGCAAAATCGTACTATTTTGATCACCGGTGCGAGCCGAGGGATTGGCCGCGAAATGGCCCTACGCTTTGCCGCTGCAGGCGCTAACCTGGTGATCGCCGCCAAGTCGACAGCGCCCAACCCCAAGTTGCCCGGTACCATTTACAGCGTTGCCGAGGAGATTACCCAGCAAGGTGGCGACGCCCTACCTCTGGTGCTTGATGTACGTGATGACGCGCAGATCGAAAGCGTCATCGCGCAGGCCGCGGCGCACTTTGGCAGCATTGATGCGCTAATTAATAACGCGGGGGCGATCAAATTGCTCAATTGCGAAACGCTCCCGATGAAGCGATTTGATCTGATGATGCAGATCAATACCCGCGCGGTGCTGGCGCTGAGCAAGGCGGCGCTCCCCTGGCTAAAAAAATCGACTCAGGGACACATTATCAACCTCTCTCCGCCCATCAACCTGGACATCCGCTGGTTCGAAAATTTCGGTCCTTATACCCTAACCAAATATGGTATGAGCATGCTGACGCTCAGCATGGCCGCCGAGTTCAAACGCTATGGCATCGCGGTCAACTCACTATGGCCACAAACCTTGATCTCTACCGCGGCCATTGAATTTGAAGGCGGTGGCAAGCAAGCCATGGCCCGTGGTCGCCATCCACGCATCATGGCAGACGCGGCACTGGAAATTCTTAAGACACCCGATTGCAATTTGAGCGGCCAATGTTTGATAGACGAGGTGTTGCTGCGCGAGCGGGGACTCAGCGACTTCGACGGCTATCGCTATGATCCAAGCAACGATAAGCCCTTGATGACGGATTTGTTTTTGTAGATGCTCAGCGCCACCACAACTCCGCCAACACCGCCTGGTGGTCCGAATAACCGGTCATTTTGATGCGCGTGTAGTCACTACAGCGCAAGCCCTGGTAGAAAATCTGGACCACAGAAGAACGCTTCCCCGCTTCGTTCCTTGCGCAGTCTTGTTCGGCTACCCGGAAGCGCCCGCCATCCTGCAAGATGGCGAACTCTTTGGATTTGGCAGGCGAATTGAAATCACCCAGCATCAAAATCGGCTGGCCTTGCGTCTGTAGCTGATTGCTTGCGCTAATCATGGCGTGGGCTTGGCGTTGCCGATCCAAACTTTTCTTTGGGTTATCACCACGCCGAGACAGCATATGAGAGGTTAATACGATCAACTCACCTGACTGCCCTTTGACCTTGAGCGCGAGAAACTTACTCAATCGCTTGCCCTTGCTCTCTCCGGGCAACTTACCCTGCGGAAACCCAAGTGCTGTGACGGACCCGGCAAGCACCGGTAAACGCGTAATGATGGCAACATCTTGGCCCGTTGCGGTGTCTCTGCCCTGCACAAAATAACTGCGCCACTGGGGCCCGATGCTATGCGCCAAATCCTCTGCCACGGTGCCGTGTTCGATTTCGGCCAGGGCGACTAGATCCACTTTTTGCGTTCGAATCAAATCACGGTAGAAATTCAGCTCCTGTTGATAGGCCTTCGGCGTTGGGTCGCCAGGACTCATCTTACCGCCATCGACATGCCCGTCGTGCGGCGTCCAGAACCACTCGGCATTCAGGACCATGACTCGAAACGGATTTTGCGCGAAGCTCTGGCAACTCCACGCGAGGAGCAGACAAACCATCCATAGCTTCATCCTCGTGCCGCCTCCAACAATGGAATACTTTCCTCGGCGAAGCCGGTTCCGACTTCCGCAAAGTAGTTGAACACTACATCCGCTCCAAGCTCCAATAAGATCTGACGTTCATCCTCATACTGCGCAACTGCCGCTATTTTGCCGTCATAATCGGTGTGCTGTAACTGATAGATAATGTTCTTCATTTCGTTGACCGAGGGTATGGCCAACATGATCAGTTTGATGCGACTAAGATCCGTGTGCTCCCAAAACTCGATATCGTCGGCATCCCCTTGAATCACATTCATGCCCTTTTCTCGGAATTTTTTCGCCCGTTCGGAGTCGACCTCAACGCCACAGACCGATAGGCCATTCACGTCTGTCATTTCTCGATACGCACTCGTCCCGACTCGCCCCATCCCAATAATCATCACCTCAGAGCTTACGGGCTGCTCAAACGGATGCTTCTCTTCGGCACGTGCGCTCTGCCAATGACATATCTGTGGTTGAAAGCGCGTAAACAACGCATGAGAGAATTTATACAGCAAGGTGCTGATAACGAAAGACAGCGCAATCGACAGTGCCAGAATGACGAGCCATTCGCGGGATAGCCAACCTAAATCGACCCCCAAGCTGGCCACAATCAGACCAAACTCACTAAAGTTTGCGAGCAAGAGCGATGACAAAAAGGCCGTGCGCGCTCGATAAGCCATCGCGATAAACAAGCCAAAAAAAAGCAGCCCCTTAAGTGGCAATAATAATAAGAGCCAGCCTGCAATCTGCCACATATCCAACGTCGGTAAGGCGACCAGGCCAATCGACAAAAAGAAACCAACCAAGAACAGGTCTTTGAATCCAATCAACGACTTATACAATTCGTTGGAGCGCGACAAGCCCGCTAACAACATGCCCGTAGTCAGGGCACCCAAATCACCTTTGATTCCAGCAAACTTAAATAACTCAGCGCCCCCCAAGGCGAGGAAAAATCCGAGTAAGGGCACCAATTCACCGTGTCCGACAAAACGAAACAACCGATCCATCAGCGGACGCGCAAAGAACAGCAGCGGCAGGCCCAAGGCCCAAAGGTTAGGTGTTTTTCCCGTTGCCGCGACCAAAAACAATACCGCGATCAGATCCTGAATAATTAGAATGCTAATGGCCAAGTCGCTGTGACGGGTTTTCAGTTCGGAGCGGTCTTCCAACACCTTGATGACACAAACCGTGCTACTAAAACTTAAAGCCAAGCCGATGAGTGCCGCCTGATAGAGACTCACGTCAAGCCATGAGGACGCTGTTAGGCTACCTAAAAATAATAACCCAGGCGCAAACACTGCAATCCAGGTTGCCATGTGCAAGGTAGAGGAGCCGGTAATCTCTGGTTTGAAAAGCTCGCGGACATTCACTTTCAAACCAATCGTAAACAGCATCAGGGTGATGCCAAGATCAGCAAGTGCCTGCAAGCCAGGGAAAGGCTCAACGCCCGCGGCATTAATCATAAAACCGGCGGCGAGATAGCCAACCAAAGGGGGGAGCGTTAGCTGACGGGACAGAAAACCCAAACCAAATGCCAATGCGATCCACACAAAGCTCATCCACGTACTCCATAAACATTGCTCAGCATCAGGTTTAAGCTCCTGTAAACAAAGAAAATCAGTCTATACTTTTTTGCAAACCATTGTTCCATGAATTCTATCCCTGCCAGCACGATCGCGTGCTCGCTCGGATTACTCCTTACCTGGATGCCCTATGTCTCTGAAGGATTTTGCTCGCAAACGTTTCTTAATCGTCGACGAGCTGGACACTTTTCGCTTTTCCACCAAAAAAACCTTGATGGAGTTGGGCCTGAAGTTGATCGATACCGCCAGCAACGCGCAAAGCGTGATTGCCGGCTTCCAGAGTGTCAATTATGACGTCATCCTTTGCAACTATGAGCTCGGCAAAGGCAAGAACGGTCAGGAGTTACTGGAAGAGCTGCGCTATCGCAAGCTTCTCAAGTTCAATAGTTTATTTTTCATCATCACCAGTGAAGTCGAAAAGCACAAGGTCATGGGCACCCTGGAAAACGAGCCTGACGGCTATCTCGTTAAGCCCGTTACCCCACGAGAACTGGAGACACGTCTATCCAAATCTTTGACGATCGTTGAAGCTATGCGCCAGATCAACACGGCGATCGACGAAGGCGACTATGCCTCCGCTGTGACTTATTGTGACCGCAAGATCGTTGAAGACAGTCGCTATACCCTGCGCTGTTTAAAAATAAAAACTTGGCTGCTGACGCGCTTAGGTGACCTCGACGCAGCGCAACAGGTCTATGAAGCCTTACTAAAAGACCAAGAGATTCTGTGGGCCCAGTTTGGACTGGCACGCATTCACATGCAGAGGAAACGTTATCCCGCTGCGGAAACGCTCTTACAACAAATGCTCGCACAACATCCCGAGCAGGTGGAGGCACTGGATCTGCTTGCGGAGATCAAGCGTCGCCAAGGCGAAATTGCCACGGCGCAGGAATTAGTTGAACAAGCCATCAGCATTTCGCCTAACTCACTACTCCGCCAAAAACAACATGCCGACCTGTGCGTCGCCAATGAGGCGCCTGACAAAGCGATCGAATCCTTTCGCAAATTGGTCAAACTGAGTGACTATTCAGTCTATGCAAAACCCGAGCAGTTTTTTGATTTTGCCAAGATTCTGACCCAAGAAGCCGCCAAGGATCCCACGCCGGAAAAGTCCGCGCTGTTGAAAGAAGCACATGAATTGCTCACCAAGGGAAAAAGGCGCTTCGAAAGCGTGCCCTGTATTGAACAACAGAGCCAATTAATGAACGCCAATCTGGACGCCATTTTAGGCCACACGGACGAAGCGCTGCTGGAGTTGGAAACGCTGATGGGCGGCGACGCGCTGCCCGAGTATACCAGCGAAACCTTTCAGTTGGCGGCCGAAGTCTATCAACGGCTGGGGCTGCATGATCGCGCTGCAGAGATGCTTGAGCATGCGGCCGATATGGCGGCAGGTGACTTTGCGCGTATTTCAAGTATTTACGATCAACTCAACGGCAGCATCAGCCGGGAGATTCGCCAGCAAGCTGCGCAGATCAATAAACTTGGTATCAAACTTTACGAGTCTGGCGATATTGAGCAAGCCGCCGAGCAATTGAGACAGGCGATTCCACTGACACCCCGCCACATTTCGCTAAACCTGAATCTGATACAGATTTTGCTAAAATTACACAAGCAACGGCCATCCCCCGCACTACTGCAGGAAACCGAGCGCTACCTATGCAAAGTGCGCCACATCCCCAAAGAACATCGCGAATACAAGCGCTACGCATTTTTACGCAAGCAGTACGAATCCCGACTGCAAGCGCTCGAAGGCATCAATGGGTAAGCTACTTACAGCGCCCTTTAATTGTTGATGGGCGATCCTGGAGCACCCAAATAAGGCTGCAGCATGGGCGCCATGCTTTTTAGCACCTGCACTGGCAAGGCAGATGTAAACGAAAAGTTCTGCGCTTCATTACCCGGCACAAAGGCCGTTATGGTGCCAAAGTGGCGATCCCCCAGGTAGAACACAAAGGTCGCCGTGCGGCTTAACGCGCGAGTCTTAACACGTTGCCCTCCGGGCCCGCTCATCACCAGGCGGTTGTCGCCGGTACCGGTCTTACCGCCCACGACCAACTCTTCGCCATCGTCAGCGCGGAAAATCGTCTTGATGCGACGGCCGGTGCCGTTCTGAACTACAGTTGATAAGGCATAGCGCAAGGTGTCGGCCACGATCGGATCCATCACCTGCTCTGGCTCAATCAGCTTCTGCGATAAATGCGTTTCGTAGGGCGTATTCTCGGCAAACTCGAGCTTATCGATGCGATAGACCGGCATTTTCAAGCCCCGGTTTTGGATAATGCCCATAAACTCAGCCAGCGCTGCAGGACGATCCCCTGAGCTTCCCAAGGCCGTAGCCAAAGACGGCACCAAATGATCAAACGCGTAACCCAATCGCTTCCAACGGCGATGGATTTCTGAGAAAGCCTCGACCTCCAACATGGTACGAATACGACTGTCACGCGCATTCTTGGCTTTGGTCTTCATCAGCCAGTTATAAATTTCTCGACGCTCCTTGGCGCTATCGTCCAAGGCTTTAGAGAGTGACAACTGTTCCATGGGCAATTCTTTTTCCTGCGCCCGCAGATAGCCCAGCAGCCACAATTCCAGCGGATGCACCCGCGCCAGATAGCCAACATCCTGCAAACTGAAGCGATCGGTGGTGTACTGCGCATAAAGCTTGGGAATATTCTCTTTCTCCCAACCATACTCCGGCATCGCCTTGCGCAGGAACTGGCTAAAGGTCTCGATATCACTGTCTGGGAACAAATAGCGATGGATCACCGACAAGCGCCGCGGCGTGAGCTTGAGGCCTGAGAGAAAGGCATCCATGCGCTCGGTTGCGGGTTTAGCGTAATATTTGTTCCAAAAACGGCGCATGAACACCGCACTCTCTCGTTCGATGAACCGATTCAATAGCTCCTGACGGCGTGGGTTGCTCTCATCCTCCATGATTTGTTGCTGTCCCATCGCTGAATATTCAATGCTGTACTTCATAATGTCTCGCAACATGCGCACAAAGGGCAAGTTGATTGACTCCTGCAAGGATTCCAAAACGCTCGGATTACGCCCGTTGTCTTCCTTTTTAAAGTTCCCGAACACATGCATCCCTCCGCCGGTAAAGAAGCGTTCGGCGGGGCTCGCGGAATAACGGCGCTGTAGAGCTTCACTTAACATTTCGCCCAGTGAAATGCCCGGATAGTTGATCATGATCTCCAAGGTCCAACGCGTCAGGACGTCGCGCGCACTGGATTGAACGATCCTCAGTGCATCAGGCTTTGACTGATGATGGCGGTACCAAATCTCTGCAATGATCTCAAGATACGTCGCCAAGACACGCAACTTGGCCGTCGAGCCAAGCTCCAGCTTGCTGCTCTCATTAATGTCGAAAATCATATCGGTGTTATCGGTTTGCACCCGCACCCGGTTACCCGTTGGGGTTGTCTCAAACAGGGTAAAACTGTAATTCAGATGCGGAGTCTGACTCTCGGTCAGCAAATATTCGCCGATCAGGCCGTGCGCCTTGGCATAATCAAGCTGCAATAAGTTCTTCAGATGATCAGATATCGTGCGTTGCAGCTCACCATCAAGCGTAGTCTGGACTCTCAGATCAAGACGATCGAGATCATACAGGCTGGCATTCAGCATCGCGCCGAGACGCGTCCGCACCATATTAAAACCCTTGTCCGTGGGATGAGGCGTGACCGCTGGGTTGCTCTGAAAATGACGAAATACCAAGCGCTGCTCGAGCGCAGCATTCAGCAGGGCCGGACGGATAAAGCCTTCCCGCGCCAGAACGCGTAAATGACTGTCCGTGAGGGTTTCCAACTGGTTGCGCGAGCGCGCTAGATAATCAGAGGGCCGGCGATGCGCAATCATCAGCGCGACGACTTGACGCAAGGCCTGTGCTTGCGCTTGCAACTCCTCGCCTTCGGCATCCTGTAAGCGCAGCAGACGATTACTCTCGTTCGGATCAACGCCAAACCAGACATGCAGCCCATCGCCCAGACCATTCACCTCGCCATAACCTGGCGCCGCGGAAAGCGGTACGGTATTGAGATAATCAAGCACCAACTGGCGACGCGCGGGCATCGTCTCTTCGCCATTGGCGTAGGCACGAACCGACGCCGAGGCAATCTGCCGGAGTTTTTCGGACACCGAGCTCGTCATACCATCGTCGGAATGCCGATATTTTTCAATCTGCGTGGCCAGCGTACTGCCGCCCATAGAGTCGGTCGTCAGTCCCATGTACTCACCCACCCGCAAGGCACCCGCCTTGATGAAGCGATGCCAGTTGATGGCGGGATTGCGGTGGGGATATTCGGCGTTGAGTACATCGCGATCCTCGATAAAGATCAGCACCTGATGCACGATCGAAGGAATCTCCGCGAAGTTTTCATAGGCCCAACGTGGATACTGCATGCGATGAATTACTTCGCTGTTACGATCGCGAATTTCAAGACCGGCATTGGCTTTTTCTGGGTAAGGCGGATACAAGCCAAAATCGATGTACTGCAGTAATGGTGATGACATTCGCACCTGGGCGTCCACTTGCAAACCGCGCGCTTGCAAGCGCTCCAAAAACGTCGGCATGCGCACGTAACCCAGTCGCATATCGAATGGACCCTGCACCGGAAAGCGAATCGCATCGCTACTGCCGGACTCTAACTCATAGGTCAGAGACTGGGCGTACTCCGGTATTAGGCGAGACTGAACGAGTGAGTATTGAGATTCGACCCATAGCGCGACGGCCGCAGCGGCGAACACGAGTAGGACCAACAGCCACAGCAAAAAACGCAGGCGCACCAAGGGACGCTTTCTGGCCTTGTACGTGCGGTTGCGGGGGCGATCATCAATGTCTGCACTTATCATATTCTTATGTTCGTCCAAAACGCCAGCCAGCGAGGCATTACGACTCGATCAGTATCTTTGATTGGTTTTTCAACAATGGTGTGAGCAAAAAAAGCGAAGCGACACGGGGTTCGCCATGGCAGGAGCATCATGTTTGGTAACAGCTTAATGCTACGAATTTTTTTTTGCAAAACCGTGGAGTGGGGACATGCGAGATACGAAAGTGTGCAATATACTAGGAATGGTCGAACAAATGTAGTGGCCGTTCGTCGGCGACAAACAATTGGTGAAAAAAATATATGAAACAGTCCTCTCTGCTCAACAGCCTTGCAATTCTATTGAGTTTGTCTTTCTTCGCCCTGCCCGCGCTTGCGCAAAAAGCCAACCGCTTCAATGCGCCAGACCCCAGCAAACTGGAACTTGCTTCGGTCAATGCGCTGATCATGGACGTCAAGACAGGGGAAATCCTATATTCGAAGAACACCAACAAAGTGACACCGATCGCATCGGTGACCAAACTGATGGGCGCCATGGTGGTGCTGGATTCCAAGCCCAAGATGGATGAAATTCTCGACGTGCAGATCCACGAAACCAAAGAACTCAAGGGCGTCTATTCTCGTGTTCGCGTTGGCAGCAAACTGACTCGGAAAGAAATGCTGCGACTTTCTCTCATGTCATCGGAAAATCGCATTGCCGCATCGCTGGCCTATCACTATCCGGGCGGCACGCCCGCCTTCATTAAGGCCATGAACCAGAAAGCGCGCGCGCTGGGCATGAAGAACACACGATTCGTAGAACCCACGGGTTTGTCCGCGCAAAACGTCTCGAGTGCAGCAGACTTGGCGAAGATGGTGCTGGCCTCCTCCAAATATCAAACCATTCGCGAACTCAGCACCTCGGAGCAGAAAAACAGTCACTTTCAAAAACCCAGTCATACCCTGCACTTTGTCAACACCAACCCGCTTGTGCGCGCTGGTAAATGGGACGTAAAGGTCAGCAAAACAGGATTTATCAATGCTGCGGGACACTGCCTGGTGATGATGGCAAACGTACAAGGTCGTGATCTCGCGATGGTCTTTCTAGACTCATTTGGTAAGCGTTCCCACGTGGGTGATGCGGGTCGCGTGCGTGAGTGGTTGGAAACGGGCCGCATCCGCAACAAGGTTCCAGCCACCGCGAAGGCCTACGAACGCCGCAAACAAGAGCTTCTGTCATCATCATCGTGATTTTAAGCGTTTATGGAGAAGACGGGACACGAACCCCGCGCAACCCGCTTCTCCTCGCTGACAATTAACCGTTGCCTGCTCGTTTTTTCTTCTGCGGCACAATTTCAAATCGCTTTGAGATTTTGTACTTCAACAGCTATACATTTTTAGTGTTAGGTCATTCCGCAGCAAGCCTTACGCTGATCAAGTCCCGTGAAGGCACCGCATCGCGGGCTAGCCGCGTCGCGATACGGCGACCTCGACTCTTTTTTTACGGTTTTGGGTGATGCCATGTGCGGTAGCAGCGTGAGATAGGTACCCCTTCATCCAGTTTAGCGCAGCAGTACGCTTAGGAAACGCCATGGGACTCAAGAGCAAGTCCAAACTGATCGAACTGATCGTCAAGTGGTTGACGCATGAGCGGCCACCCAGCCCCATCCCTATGAGCGACTATGAACGCCTGCGTTACGAAATCAAACCAGGCGACGTTATTTTGGTTGAGGGCCGTACTCGCGTCAGTGATGTCATCAAAACCATCACACAAAGCCGCTGGTCACACGCAGCGCTATATATCGGCCGCGTCCATGAAATCGAAAGCCCAAAGCATCGCAGCTTGATCAAAACTTACTTTGACGGGCAACCTGACATCCAACTGATTGTTGAAAGTGAGTTGGGCATGGGCACCGTTGTACGCCCATTGAGTGTCTATGATCGCGATCATGTGCGTATTTGTCGTCCTCGAGATCTGACCTTCACCGACGCGCAACGCGTCATCAATTACGCGATTGAGCGCCTCGGTTCTGACTATGATGTTCGGCAAATCTTTGATCTGCTTCGTTTTCTCTTTCCATGGCTGATCATGCCACGACGTTGGCGCTCCAGTCTATTTCGTACGCATCCGGGCAGAACAACTAAAACTGTGTGCTCCACCATGATTGCCGAGGCCTTCGCATCGATTCAGTACCCGATTCTTCCGCTGGTCAAACGCAGTGAAAATCATGAGTTGAAGATTTATCGCCGTAATCCCAAACTCTGCACACCCAGCGACTTCGACTATTCGCCTTATTTTGACATCATCAAATATCCCTTCATGAACTTTGCCAAATCACAACCTCATTACCGCCTCTTACCCTGGGAGGCCGACTCTCAGCCCGACCCACTGGACACCGCTGATCGCTAGGGCCTCAGGAAAGTTCAGCGATTAAAAGCCGACAAGTTATAAAAAATCAACCTTAAAATCGCCTTGAGAACCCAGTCATTTATTTCATACTTAGGCTTACTGATTGACTTCGTGCAGTCATCAGTTATCTGAAAGACTTTCATGGATACTACTCGCACTATTCGCCGGATGAACTTGTCACTCATCCGGTTTTTTTGAGCCTGCCAACTGCCTCGCCTTTTGCTACACTGCGTCTAATCTCTTCCCGACGCCAATAACCATTGATCGCAACGAAGGCGAGTTCATTCTGAATTGGAGCGGGTCATAGTCGGTCAAACGGACGCGGCCTCGCCGCCGGTAGCAGAGACATCTCTCCCCCATGAGCAGCGATTTTTCCGTTATAAGTCATGGACTGGGCATGCTGGCTTTCAGTCTGCTCTCTGTTTACATTTTGCAACGTTTTCTGCGACGTAGCATTGATCGATCATTATTCCTCGCCACCGCGTTTTCCAGTATCTGGTTGTTAATACTCACGCTCCAAAGTTTGGGTTACGAAATCGAGGTATTTGTCCGGTACTGCTTTGAGATTCTGCGCAATGCCGCCTGGATCGGCGTATTGTACTCGCTCTTAGGATTGACTCTATTACCCAGTCGCAAACAAGGCATGCGGCGTTTTTATGCCACTGCTGGCATCCTCGCTCTTTTCTCGAGTGCCTTGGCCCTCACTCTTTATCATGGTATTTCAGGCGTCTTGCCGGTCTCAACGCATACCTACTTGATTCTCATGGTCGCTATTTCGCTGGCCGGTTTACTGCTGCTAGAGCAAGCTTGGCGCAACGCCAGTCTGTACAGCCGCGGCGGCGTGCAGTATTTGAAGATTGCGATGGCCGCCATGTTTGGCTACGACTTCTTCCTTTACTCCGATGCACTGCTGTTTCAGACGATCTCAAACTCAATTTGGGAAGCACGCGGTGCGGTCAATGCATTGGCCGTGCCCTTGATCACACTGACCTTGTTACAAAGCCGCAAACACCCCATCGGCATTCACGTATCGCGTCAGATGGTGTTCCACAGCACGACATTCGTGCTGGCTGGCGTCTATCTTCTGGTCATTTCTGCCGGCGGCTACTACATCAGCTTTTTTGGCGGCAGCTGGGGCGAAGCCCTGCGCGTTTTATTTATTTTTGCCTGTCTTATTGTCTTGACCATTTTGGTGAGCTCGCCCGTCCTGCGCGCCAAAGTCATGGTATTTATCAGCAAAAATTTCTTTGATTACAAATATGACTACCGCGACGAATGGATCAAAAGTACCAACGCTTTCGCCAACGCCAGTCAAAGCGACACCTTACATACTCAGATTATTCAGGTATTGGGCGCCCTGGTGGGCGCGCAGCGCGGCGCTCTTTGGGTACTTGATGACGAGAATCAGTTTACGCCCCGCGCACGTCTGCAACTTGAGGATCAACGTTTTGAGCCCATTGATGGCAATGCCGAACTAATCGAGTTCTTTGTGCAGCAGGATTGGGTGATCAATCTGGACGAATACATACTGGATCCCACCAAGTACAATTTAATCGAGATCCCTGAAGACATGCTGCGACAAAAGCACCCTTGGCTCATCCTGCCTTTGCGCATGAACACACAGATTATGGGGATCGTACTGTTGAGCGATCCGGTTGCGCCGATCGATCTGAACTGGGAGAACTACGATCTACTTCGTATTGTATCTGCGCAAGCCGGAAGCTACTTGGCACAGACCCAAATTCAGGAGCGTCTGGCTGAGGCCCGCCAGTTTGAAGCGGTGAATAAAACTTCAGCGTTTTTGGTGCACGACATCAAAACCATCATCGCGCAACTTTCATTACTGGTGAAGAATTCCGAGCGCCACAAAAGTAATCCCGCTTTTGTGGACGACATGATATCGACCACTCGCCATACCGTCGAAAAAATGGATCATCTTCTGCAACAAATTCGCAATCCTTCCAAAGAAATGATCTTGGAGGACGTGAACCTGGTCGAGGTCTTACACGAAGTTCAATCCTCTCATAAGAACGCTCAACCCTCCCCTCAATTTTCCATGCCGGAAGGCGAAATCTGGATTCAGGGTGATCACTCACAGATCAAGTCTGCGATCGATCACATCGTGCAGAATGCTTTGGATGCGACCGCCAAAGACGGGGAAGTCTCCATTACCACCAAAACGGCCCCTGGTTATGCCTACATTTTTATTCAGGACAGCGGCGTCGGCATGAGCGAAGACTTCATCGAAAAGCACCTGTTTAAACCGTTTGAAAGCACCAAAGGCCTGACCGGGATGGGAATTGGCGTCTACCAAAGTCGCGACTACCTGAAACGCTTGGGTGGCTCGATTAGCGTGACCAGCGAACTGAATGTGGGCACCTGTTTCACGCTAAAGATTCCGACACAAGCCAAAAAAGGCTAGGCGCATGCATAAGACCGGCATGAAACTTCCACCGACACTGGACATTCGGTATGCTAAAGCGCCTCGCACACAACGCACATAGACCCCTGGAACACCCTAAGCTCGGTGCGCAGACCTGGGCCAGGAAAAACACGAAGGATCCCTGAACCGTGAAAAAAAAATTATTAATAGTCGAAGATGACCCGGGCTTACAAAGCCAAATGCGTTGGTGCTTCGAGGACGTAGAGGTTCATGTCGCCGGCGACCGCGAAGCCGCGTTGGCGGTGTTGCGCCGTAATGAACCGCAAGTGGTGACGCTAGATTTGGGCCTCCCCCCTGATCCGGGTGGCGCCTCAGAGGGGTTCAAAACCCTTGATGAGATCCTGCGTCTCGCACCGAATACCAAAGTGATTGTGGTGACCGGTCGTGAGGAAAAACAAAATGCCGTGACGGCAGTGGGAATGGGTGCGTCGGACTTTTTCCAAAAACCCTTGGATGCCGACATCCTAAATTTTGTCGTCAGTCGCGCTTTTCGGCTCTATGAGTTAGAAAAAGAAAACCGCGACTTGCGAGTCGGTACCTATTCCTCCAATCTCAAGGGTGTCATCGCAGGCAGCGCCAAAATGCTCGAAGTCTGTCGCATGATTGAGAAGATCGCGCCCGCAGACGTCACCACACTGCTACTCGGCGAAACCGGCACGGGGAAAGAGGTGTTGGCCAAAGCCATTCATGAAATCAGCCCGCGTAAAGACAAACAATTTATTGCGATCAACTGCGGCGCAATTCCCGAAAACCTCTTGGAAAGCGAGCTTTTTGGCTATGAAAAAGGCGCCTTTACGGGCGCTACACAAACAAAGAAAGGAAAAATAGAAATGGCCGATGGCGGCACTCTTTTTCTCGACGAAATTGGAGACATGCCCCTCAGCCTTCAAGTCAAACTTTTGCGCTTTCTACAAGAGCGCGTGGTGGAGCGTGTGGGCAGCGTGCGTGAAATCCCTGTCGACGTGCGCGTGGTATGCGCCACCCACCAAAATTTGCGCGAACTTATCTCCTCCAATCAGTTCCGCGAAGACCTATTTTATCGCGTCAGTGAAATAACGCTGAACATTCCGCCGCTTCGTGAACGCGATGGTGATGCGTTGATCATCGCGCAATCCTTATTGACTTCTTTTGCCAGCCAAATGGATCGACCCAATCTAAGTTTCAGTGAGGACGCCATCCTCGCCATCAAAAACTATGACTGGCCGGGCAATGTGCGAGAGATGATCAATAAAGTGAAACGCGCGGCCATTATGGCGGAAGATAAGAAGATTACGGCCGTTGATCTGGAACTCAATACCGCCGAGTGTCTCAACGACAACGCGCTTAACTTGCGGCAAATTAGAGATGACGCCGAAAGAAGAGCCGTGATTCAGGCGATACAGGCCTCACAAAACAATATGGCCAAAGCATCTCGCTTGCTCGGCATCACTCGCCCCACGCTCTACAACCTGTTGGAAAAGTTTGATATCAAAGCCGCACTCAGTGAAGACCAGGAGTAACTCGTAATCGACGGCAGAACGTTGTTCCGTTAGTTTAGAACAGCGCCAGGCCCAGGCCAGGCGCTGTTATTTCGGGGCCTTACTTCATTTTACGGGCCTGTTCCAAATGCTCTTGGATTTCGGCCGTGTCGGGCGATAGTTTGGCCGCCTTTTCCAAGTACACCAAGCCTTCTTTGACCTTGCCTGTATTGACCAGTACCCAGCCATAACTATCCAGGACCGCCGCATTCTCGGGCGCCAAACCTACGGCTTTTTCCAACAGCGATTTTGCGCGAGAATCCTTAGTTTCGAAATATAGCCATCCCAGATTATTTAAAGCCAGGACGTTCTCCGGCTGTAAACGCAACAGCTGTTCGTAATCCTGTTTAGCTGGTGCCGCTTCACCACGCATTTGATAGTACATCGCACGGGCCTGATAGCCGCCGGCACTATTGGGCAATTTTTGCAACCAGTCATTTAAGTGGTTTAGCTGCGCCCCTGCATCGTTCTGAGTAGCAAGTACGCGATATAAACGATCGGCTGTATTTTCGGAAGGCGCTAAAGACCAGGCTTTCTCTAGAAACTCGCGTGCACCCGCCAGATTTTCACGCGCCAGCTCAAGCTGAGCACTGAGCAAGGGTACCGCGATGTGCTGGGGATTTAAGCCCTCAATTTGCTGAATGACCTTTTCCGCTTCACGTAACTGACCCGCCCCCATCTCGATATCGACCAACATGGAAAGCCATTGGATTTCCTCTGGTTCCTGCACAAGGAGCTCCGCCACAATGGTACGCGCCGCATCATAATCTTTATTCTGCACCGCAACAGCGGCTTCCATAAACGCAATGCGTTTGTCGACCATACTCAACAGATGTTCGGACTTCGGCTTCAACTGTCGCATGTGTTCGCGGTACTCTTTCGCCTTGTCGATATCCGCCTTTGCCAACGCATGGTGAATCAAAACTTCCAAGGGCTCTGCGATGGCATTGCGTTTCGCCAAATCCAACAACTGCTGCTGCGCTTCAGCCTTCCCTTTGCTCGCTTCCAACGCAGCGTAGAGACCGCTATAACCTTGATGATCACGCCCGAACCGTTTGATGAACTCGCGAAATGTCGATTCTGCCGCACCGAACTTTTGCAAGCTCAGTTCCAATTGCCCCTTAACAATCAGAATGGCCATGCGCTCCTCATCCTGCGACGCCAAGTTGGCCGCCTTTTCGAAATGCTCATAGGCCTTATTCAGATCGGAACGGCTAATCTGATAGTAACCCGCAATCAGGCTAACTGCCGCGCTTTTGGGGTACTTTTGCAAGTTATCTTCGACAAACTTCTGAGCCGCCTGGGGCGACTCCATGCGTAAATGGTAAGAGAGCAATTCACGCAGCACATGCATATTGGTGGGCGCGACGCTGTAGGCCTTTTCAAGTTGCTGCAACTCTGCTTTAGGATTGCCGCCTCGCGCATCGCGATAGAAATTGGCCAAAGCGATGCGATACCTTGCATTCTCGGGCGCTAAATCGATGGCTTTTTTCAAGGCGTGCTCGCCCTTATCTAACTGCCGGTCCGCCACTGCTGCCATGCCATACAAGGCCCAAGTCGCTGCATTGCTGGACTGTGCGATTGACTGTTCGAGTATCTCTAAAACTTTCTTGGGGTTGTTCAGGCGGAGATTGGTCGCCGCAAACACCTGAGTCGCAATCGGTGATGCTGTCTCAGGGTCAACACTCTCAGACAGGTGGCGCGAAGCGGTATCATGATCCCCCTGAACATAAGCGATGACTCCCAATATTTGCTTGGCTTTGGCGTGATTTGGGAATTCCTCCAAAACCGACATCAGCAAAGCACGTGCCGCATCGAAATCCTGGGCCTCGAATCGTTCGCTGGCCTCACGAATTTTTTCGTTGGCTTCGTTGCTGCCAGGGAACGCGTCGGCCAAGAGTTTGCTGTAGATATACGCTTCGTTGGAGCGACCCTAGCGGGTCAACACATAAGCCAAGCGCTCCAATACCACGGCTTTGTCGGCAATCATTTGGTCAGTATGAGGTAATCGCGTCAGCACATCCGTCAGGATCTTTTCCGCCTTCTCCAGCTCGCCAGTGGTGATCGCAATTCCCGCCTGCAGAATGCGACTTTTCACATAGACTTCGCTCTCCGTCGGCACCTTATCCAGCAGCAGCCCTGCGGCTGCAGCTTGCCTCTCATCTTGTAGGAGAATCAAGGCCTTGCCTAATAATGCTTGGCCATTGTTCGGGTCACTCGCTAAGACGGCATCGAAGAGTTTTTGCGCTTCCGTTACCCGTCCCTGCCCGAAGGCCACTTGCGCTTGTAAGTTCTTTACTCTGGGCGAGTCGGCCTTTACATGCTCGGCCAGCGTCTTTTCTGCAGAGCTGAATTTACGCAAGGCAATATAGATCTCGGTGAGTTCCTGATAGTACGCCTCGTTACGCAACTCTGCAGGAACCGCCTGCAGTTGCTCAAGTGCCCCCTGATCGTAGCCGAGCACCTGCATCATATCGATATACGGCAATACCGTATCGATCGTGGCACCGGTGCTTTTCAAGGCATTCCGATACTCGATCGTGGCGGCCTTGTACTGCCCTTGCGCTGCATAAGCCTTGGCCCGCTCCAGGTGGATGGCTTCGGTTTGTTCAGGGGTATCTGAGCCGCACGCACTCAATAGCACGCTCAACACAATGCCACTGGCCAATCGTCCCAGTGTTTGCGCCTGCTTAGTGTGAATGGTATTGGTTTTGATGAACGTAATCCCCTGTTGCTTCTTCATGTCCAAAGTCTGCCCTGTTTATGCTGTCTGTCACTCGAAATAGTGTCATGCGACGTATCGATCGCTAGGCACTGCGAATTGCTAATTAGCGATAACGCTTGTTCGTTAGATTGCCCCCGGAACGGACTCGCAGCACGACCGACCCTAGTGGGCGCCACTAAAGTGGCCCAGTCTGGGGCTCTCGCTGCAATACCGCCATGGTGATGCGCGAAATACAGCTTAACCGACCATGCGCGTCTTCAATACGAATATCCCATACCTGTGTCGTACGACCAAGATGAACAGGTTTCGCGGTGCCGGTGACCTTGCCCTCGCCTACTGCGCGTAGGTGATTGGCATTGATTTCCTGTCCTAAGGCATAGTAAACGTCTGTGTCGATACACAAGTTCGCGGCGATACTGCCCAGAGTCTCCGCCAACACGACATTGGCACCACCGTGCAATAAACCCATTGGTTGACGTGTGCGCTCGCAGACCGGCAGGGTACCACGTAGGTAGTCCGGTCCCAACTCGGTCAGCTCAATGCCCAAGTAGTCTGCCATCCCCGCAGGATATAACTGACGCAATTGCTCTAATGTCAACGTTTTAAACCAGAGTTGCTCGGCCATTATCGCGATCCCTTTAACTAGTAACCCAGCCGGTTTTTAACAGTTCGGAGAAAGTTTTCAATGCGCAGATGCCATCTATCCTTCTGCAAAGACAACTGAAACAGCTCGTCACGACACTGTGCTAAGTTGGCTTTGTAGCGCTCATCGCCTCCCATGAAATCGTAATAGTGATAGCCTTTATCCAAGTAATGCTGAATCGCCATCGTATGGCCACACAAGCCGGGTTTACGTTTGCCGTCTGCCTCTGAAACCAAGCCACTCAAATAAAAGTACACCACGCCATCGAAGCAAAAATTGTAGAAATATCCGAGAACCTGTTGGCCACTGCTCAGACGAATCAAATCAATTTGTCCTTGCTCAAAGCCATTGCGGATCAAATTTTCGTGGAATGCCACGAACTTCGGATTGGCGAACCCACTTTCACTGAGTCCGCTCCCCCAGCGCGCTAAATGCAGCGGCCCGGCTTCGGCAAAAAAACGCAAT
>JBFHRI010000010.1:0-23726 GCA_041591755.1 Oleiphilaceae bacterium | reverse complement strand
GTTTCATGGGCGGCCCAACCCGCCTGATGCTTTGGCCGGAGCCTGGGGTAAGCGTGTCGCTTGGTACAAGCGCTGGCTCAAACGCTGCGCCCCGACACCGTGGATAGCGGAGCATTGGCGTTAGGCGCGTTAGCCCAACGTGTTTGATAGGGAGGGTCTGGGTTTCAGCGCTTGGCCATCCCACGCGCATAGCCCTTTAGCAAAGCTTCCCAATCACTCGGATTCCATTGCACCTGGCTGCGCATGCTTTCTTTAATAAAGCTGCGTTGCAGTCGCTCGAGTACGCGTCGCTCTTGTTGCGGGCTCAGGGCGTCGAGTAGTTGCGCGCGGTCAAAATCGATGAGCCAGAACTGGCCCGAGCGGTCTTGCAGAATGTTCTTGATGTTGAGATCTGCATGCAGCACGCCTTGGCGATGAAATTGCGCAATAGTGCCTCCAAGATCTAGGTAGAAATTTGGGTTTTGAGGGCTTTGCAGCAAGGATACTAAGTCGCGGGCGTCTTCGATACGCTGCAGCAGGATGCTGGCGCGGTAGCTTAAGCCGTGGCGCTCAGCCATTGCCGCCGCAGGGCGTGGGACCGGCAGTCCGAGCGCATGGGCTTGCGCTAGGATGCGCATCTCGGCCAGTGAGCGACAGGCTTGCCAGCCAGTGAACAGGTAGCGGTCATGATTAAATCGGCTGACCCAGCCGCCACGCAAATAATGCCGCAAGACCAGGTGAAATCCACGATCCTGAATAAACCAAGTCGTGCCACGCCCGCTTTCGTGCCCGGTCACGGCATCAAGGCTCTGCCAGTAGCTCGCATTGAATTGTTCATTGCCGCAGTCAGAAAAGAACGCGGTGTCGTACAGGAAGACCGTATTGCCTACTCGCTTTTCGCGTATTGCGCTCATGGCTTGCCGTTAAGAACCTGTCAGTATGCGATCTTGATAAATAGCTAAGGTGCGTCGGCACATGTCTTCGAGCTGAAAACGCGCCGCCACAAAAGACTGTGCCTGTCTGCAGCGCATTTGTCGATCTTGCTGCGGCAATTCAAGCACACGTTGCAGTGCCTGGGCGAGTGCCACCGCATTATTGGGCTCGAAAAGCCCGAGCGCCAGCGAGTCGGCGACCACTTCTTGCGCCCCGCCATGATTGGGCGCGACCACCGCGCACCCGGCTGCCTGCGCCTCGACGACAGTCCGACCAAAGGACTCAGGCTTCGTGCTGGCCGATACCACCACGTCAACAAATTGATAGGCTGCGGCCATGTCATCACAGGGGCCGGTGAACTGTACACGATCCATCAGTCGAGCCGCGGCAACCGCATCGTGCAGCTCTTTGAGGTAGGCTTCACCACTATTGTTTTGGCGTACAGCGCCGGTAATCAGGCAGTGCCAGGGCAGGTGCCTCAAGTTTGCCAGCGCTTCAACAAGCAGTGAGTGACCTTTGAGTCGGGTCAGGCGGCCAGGCAGCATCAGTAAAGGGATTTCCCGGTGACCTTGCAATTGCCACAGTGTGCGCAAACGTTCGACACGCTCAGCACTGACGTGAGCAGGGTCGAAATGTTGCATTTCAATGCCGCGCCAAATAACTTCAATCTGGTCGGAGGACAGTCCATACACATGCTGGATATGTTCAGCAATAAATTTTGATACGGCGATGACGGGTTGGCCGCGACACATAATGCGGTTGTACCAGCGCTTGGCTGCATTCTGATGTCCGTAGGCGCCATGAAATGTTGTGATAAACGGCGTGCCGCAGCGTTGTGCGGCCCACCAGGCACTCCAGGCCGGTGCGCGCGAGCGGGCATGAACGAGATGGATGTCGTGGCGTTGGATCAGTCGGCTCAGCGCAAGCGCGTTGAGCATCATGTGCAGGGGATTCTTACGCTGCAGGGGCAGTGTGAAGTGCATAGCGCCCATTGCATTGAGTTTTGCGACCATCGGGCCTCCGGCCGAAGCCACAAAGGCCTGATGCCCCTGCTCACACAGGGCGCGCGCGATCTCCAGGGTGCCCTGCTCAACCCCTCCTTGGCGCAGCGCTGGTAGCACTTGCAGGATGCGCATCGGCAAAGGCCTGGGCATATCGCTTAGCGCTGAGCGTCCTGCCACTGCGCATACTGATGCAGCAACCAAATTGCGGCGCGCTCTGCCTCCCACAAGGGTTTGTCGAGTTTTGGCATGGTTTGCTCAAGGTTCCAGTCGGCAAATCGCGTAATTTGTCGTGTGTCCACCAGCTGTTCTACGCCTTTTACGACGCGGTTAGTTTTGGCTGCTTGCAGGTCAAACACGCCCACCCGCGCGCCGGCGGTCAAGGCTTCATAAAGCATCGAGGCGCTGTCAGGGCTTACCCAGCATTCTTTGGCGTGAGTCAGGGCCTCTTCGACTCGCGCCAAAGGGGTGTCGGCATAGCTGTGGAGGTGCAGATTGCCAAGCGCGGCTTGTTTCAAGCGCAGCGTCAGCGAGCCGGGGGTGCGCTTGGAGTCATAGAGATGCCAATCATAGTGGGGTGTTCGCTCGCAGATCGCGCGAATCTGGCTGACCAACTCGGGCTCTTGCCAGTAATAATGCTTGCTGGGGCCGCCAATCAGCATCACGTGACGGTCTTTGCGGGTCCCTGCTTGCGGACTCAGTGTGTTGATCATGCCGCGTGTGTTCAGAATGCGCCCACCTTGTTTCAAACCATCGTGAATCGGGCAGATGATGGCATCAAACAATGCATTGGGTAAGGAGGGTGTCATCAGGACCGTACAAAAAGCGCCATATTTACGTTTGTACCAAAGCAGGCTGGCGTGTGTTGAGTGACCCGCGCCAATAATGATGTCAGGCTTTGGGCGCAGAAATTCTGCGTCTAGGCAATAGCCATAAAAGCGTTTGCTTTGCGTATCAATCCATTTGATTTGCACGTCCGCGTGGGCGGCCAGGCGACGGCTGAGGCCCTCAAGCTGATGAATGTGGCCTGGCTGTTGATCGTGAAAAAGCCAGACGCTAATGGGGCGGATTCGGTCACTCATGTCTTTTTTATCGAGCTGCGGTAAAAGGCGCACCGTTGGCGCGGCAAAGGATGTGCAGTGTAGCACGATGATTGAAGTGGGGAAGAGGTGGGGGGGGGTTACGCACTAATTCTTGCTGAAATGTAAGTCTGTATGGGTGTCCCGGCATCACTTCGTTATACTGTGCGCCCACAACTTTCACAAGCCTCGGGCCTGGCATGTTTAGACACCTGTATTCTCTGATTTTCTTGCTGATTTTTCCGTTTGTGCTGCTCAAATTATGGTGGCGCGGGGTCCAGGCCCAAGAATACACGCTGCGGCGGTGGGAGCGCTTTGGCTTATTTGAGTTGCCAGCCAAGCCATTGCGCAAAGTGATCTGGGTGCATGCGGTTTCGGTCGGCGAGGTCATGGCGGCTGAGCCGATTGTTAAGGCGCTGCAGCAGCACTTTCCCGAGCGAGATGTGGTCCTTACGTCAATGACGCCGACCAGTTCCGAGCGTATTCGCGAACGTTTTGGCAGTTCTGTTTTTCATGTCTATGCACCGTATGACCTGCCTTGGTTGGTCAAGAATTTTCTGCGGCGGATACGGCCCGAGTTTTTGATGATTATGGAGACCGAGCTGTGGCCCAACATGATTCATCATACCCGAGCGCTCGGCTGCCCCGTGGTGGTAGCCAATGCTCGTCTATCTGAGCGTTCCGCGCGTGGCTATCGACGCTTGAGTCCGATCATCGGTTGGATGCTGAATGAGTTGTCCTTGGTGTTGAGTCAGTACAGCAGTGACGCGGAGCGCTTTCGTTCGCTCAAGATCGCAGCGGAAAAGATTCATGTGACCGGTAGCGTCAAATATGACATATCGATTGGACCAGAGGTGTTAGAAAGTGGACGTGATCTGCGCAGTCGACTCGCCCCTGAGCGCGTGATTTGGGTTGCCGCGAGCACACATGATGGCGAAGACATGAAGGCGCTTTTGGCGCACCAGCAAGTCTTAGCGTCGGACCCGACAGCCGTGCTGATTCTCGTGCCACGGCACCCAGAGCGCTTCGATGCGGTGTTTCAGTTGGTCGAAAAGCAGGGTTTACAAGTCTATCGCCGTACCCAAGAAGCCAAAATTCCTGCCGATGCCCAGGTTTACTTGTTGGATACCATGGGAGAACTATTGATGGCTTATGCGGCGGCGCAATTTGCGTTTATCGGGGGATCTTGGGTGGAAGTGGGTGGGCATAATCCAATTGAGGCGGCGGCCTTGTCGTTGCCGCTCTTTATGGGGCCTTACACCTTTAACTTCGAAGTGGTGAGTGCGCGCTTGATGGCCGCAGGGGCGCTTGAAATCGTGCGCGACGAAAACGCCTTGGCGCAATCCTTACTGATGTTGATGGCTTCGCCCAACAAGGCGCAGGGGCGTGGGGCGCGCGCTTTTGCTGAGGTGGAAGCCAATCGGGGTGCGGTGAAGCGCGTTGTCGAGCATGTTTTGCCTTGGCTCGAACGCGCTTAGCCTGTGTTTAGCGCGCGGAGCTGACATCCTTCCATTCGGCATCAGGGGAGGCCTTCTGTAGCCACTTATTCAGATCACTCAGGTCATTCTGGGATAGCGTGCCCGCAGCACGTCGAATGCGTAACTGGCTTTCGATATAGTCGAAACGGGCATTGAGGTAGTCACGCAGCGCGGCATAGTAGCGCCGTTCAGAATCCAGGACTTCCACAATATTTCGCGTACCCACCTTGTAGCCTTCTCGCGTCGCTTCCAGCGCACTTTCGCGCGATAGAATGTTTTGCTTGAGCGACTCTACGGTTTGTACATTGGTGCGAATGTTAATGAACTCGCTGCGCGTACGAATATTGGCCTGGCGTCGCGCGTCTTCCAGTTGGTGGCGTGCCTGCTCAACCAGGAAACGGTTTTGCTGAACGCGCCCTTGCGTTGAGCCGCCGCTGTACAGTGGCATGTTCAGATTCAATGAGAGGAAGCTGTTTTCGCTATCCGAGTCATGCGAGCTACGGAAAGACGAGCCTCCGCGCAAGTTATTCTGGTCGCTGTATTGGTAACCCGCGCCCATTGTGACGGTGGGTAAGTGGCCAGACCGGGCCGCCTGTAGACTCGCTTCCTGGGCCTTCAGCTGATACTGCGCAACGCGGATTTCAGGGTTGTATTGTGCGGCCAGTTCCAGCCAGCGCGACACACCGTGACGCTCATCCAGGGTCACGGGAAAGTCTTCGCGCAGGCGCGCCAATCGGTCGGCGTGTTCGCCGGTCAGTCGCGCCAATTCCTCGTGCGCTAGAGTGAGCGCCCCTTCGGCTTGAATGCGTGCAGTCTGCGAGGCGTCGTATCCGGCTTTGGCTTCATGCACATCGGTAATGGCGATCAGGCCCACTTCAAATTGTTCGCTGGCCTGCTCAAACTGTCGTTTAACCGCAGCTTCTTCGGCTTTTGCCGTGGTAAGGTTTTCCTCCGCCCGCAACACGTTGAAATACGTCGTGGCAAAGTTCAGGATCAACTCCTGTTCGGCAGCGGTATAGCTGGTTTGCGCGCGCAACGCGTTTTGCTCAGCTGCACTGAGGTTGTGCCAATTGGCAGGGTCGTAGACCGGCTGATTGACCGAGAGGGTAAACACGCCGGGGCGGCTGTCATCACTGAGGGGCTCGGTATTGAGGTTTTGTGTGCTCAATGAGGCCGTGCTTTGAATGCTGGGCAGGAGTGCGCCAAAGGCGATATTCTGTGCCTGCTTTTCCGCCATCATGCCGGCGCGTGCGCCCGCAATGCCTGCATCATAAGCCAGCGCTTTCTGATAGAGCTCAAGCAGGTCGGCGCTTTGCGCAGTGCCTGCCAACAGGCTGAGGCCAAGTGCCAGGTGGCGTAGTTTCGAAGCGGCGATAAGAGACATTTGAGTTCCGGCGCGTGACATGACAATCCCCAATAGCGTTGTCTGAACGGGTGCTGAGCGAGCCTTGCACGATGCAGCGCGCAAGCCGCCGCATTATGGACAATCTTGCGAGTGAACTCTACACTCGCTGTCGAATTGTTTGTCCCAAAACGCCGGTATCGGCATGAGTACAGAACAGAGCTTTAGACAGTGATAGAACAGAAATACGGTCGTGAAGACCAGCAGCTAATCGAACGAGAAACCTGCTATGCAGGTTTTTTTCGTATGGAGCGCTTCCATTTTCGATTTCGTAAATTCGATGGCGAATGGTCGCGTCAGGTCACGCGTGAAGTGTTGGTGCGTGGGGTGGCCACCTGTGCCTTGCCCTACGACCCAGTCTCGGGTGAGGTGGTGCTAATTGAACAAATCCGTGCGGGCGCTTTGTTAGAAGATTCCACGCCTTGGTTGATCGAGTTGGTCGCCGGTATTAATGACAAGGATGAAAGCCCGGAGCAGCTGATTCGACGCGAAGCGCAGGAAGAGGCAGGGCTTGAGGTGTTAGCGCTAAAGCATATTTGTGATTATTTGCCCTCACCAGGAGGCTCGACTGAAAAGGTCAATCTTTATTGTATTCATGTCGATGCCAGTCAGGCTCAGGGTGTTTTCGGCTTGCCTGAAGAGGATGAGGATATTCTGGTGCATCGCGTGAGTTTCGATCAGGCCATGAGTTTGTTGCGCGCAGGGCGAATTAGCAATGCTCCGGCCATCATTGCGCTGCAGTGGCTGGCTCTCAACCGCGCCGAGGTCGATCAGGACTGGCTGGCGGCGCGGAGCTGAGATGGCGCGATTCTCATCTCGTCTGCCGCCTCGACGGCGCAAAAAATATGTGCCGGATTTGCAGGAGCTGGGAGCGCTGTTTGAGGGTAACTACCTGCGCTTAATGAAGCTGGTGCATCTCTTGGGTGATGAGCAAATGGCCGTAGAGTTTGATCTGCATACCGAGCAGCGATTCGTTGGGCGGGTCGGTCTGCGGGTGTTAGACACGGGAAAGTACACCTTGACCCTTTATTTGGAGCAGCTCTCGGCCGCAGGTCCCTGGGTCAATGATCCGAAAATGACGGTGCGCTTATACCATGATGCGCGCGTCGCCGAAGTCATTTCCTGTCACGGGCATTCTCGGATTCAGCCCGCGAATGCTTATCCCAATCGTTTTATGCATCATCCGGATGAAAAGAGTCAGCTCAATCACTTTCTGGCGGAGTGGTTAGGTTTTTGTCTGCGTTATGGTTGTCGCAAAATGCCGGCCCGAGATGGACTGGAGTGGCAACCAGGTTCGGGAACTTAAAAAAGATGTTAATTTGCTTGCAAAACAGTATTTTGCATCGGAATTGTGAGGGTGGTATCAAAACCCGCTAAGAATCCTCGCTATAGTTACGAATCGAGATTCAGGATTTACAAAAAGCGTATCAGGGCGCATCGCCTTGAAAGCGTTCGCAAAAAAGCGCGCGCGCGCACAATAATCAACTCTCCTTGGCCGGGATGCCTGCAAGCACAAATAAAGCTGCTAGATTTAATCGTTTGCAGCCATTTGTGAAACTGTGCTGAGCCCGTGCCGGTCATCATGAAGTAAGGACTGGGCGGTCGATTGGCATAAACCCGGTCGGACAACCATTGTGGTGTGTCGATGCTGACTTGCATCGCGCCAAAATGCCGCCCGCCCAGTTTTTGAAAGAGCCGAACCCGTTATGTCCAAGGAACACGCCGCAGGGCGGAGCTATATCGAAGTCCTGCACATTACCGATTGCCATCTCACTGGCTCGCCATCCGGAGAGTTGCTGGGAGTCAATACGCGCGACAGTTTGAATGCGGTGCTGGACTGTGTTCGAGCGCAGCAAATTCGCCCCGATTTACTCATCGCCTCGGGTGATTTGGCACAAGATGGCTCGGTCGAGGCTTATCGCTATTTTGAGCAAAGCATTGCCGAATGGACCTGTCCTAAAGCCTGGTTCCCGGGTAATCATGATGATCGTGGCAATATGGCTCAGGTGGCAAAAAGCAGTGGCGTCTTGGAAAAGGTGAGGCGCTTCGGGGCCTGGCAAGTTGTGCTGTTGGACTCCTTGGTGGAAGGTAAGGTCTATGGCGAGCTGGCGCAAGCGGAGCTTGCAGTCTTGGAGCAAGCGCTGACGGAACGACCGGAGCTCCACACTCTGGTGTGCTTGCATCACCATCCCATCGTGATCGACTGTCGCTGGCTGGATAACATCGGATTGCAGAACCGAGAGCAGTTCATGGCTTTGATCGCACGGCACCCGCAGGTGCGTGGTGTGCTGTGGGGGCATATTCATCAGCAGCTGGATCGTCAACTGGGCGAGCTTAAATTATTTTCCACGCCTTCGACCTGTATTCAATTTTTGCCGCAATCCGATGGCTTTGCGGTGCAGAACATCGCGCCAGGCTATCGCGTGCTGCAGCTGCATGATGATGGCGAGATCACCACTCAGGTGTATCGGGCTGAGAGCTTTGAGTTTACGCTCGATATGAAGAGCAACGGCTACTGATTGCTAGAGTGCGCCCGGCTTATGCCCTATCTTCTCTACCTGCACGGCTTCAATAGCGCGCCGCAGTCGCTCAAAGCGCAACAGGCGAGCCAGTATTTTGCCGAGCATTGGCCGCGCGTGCCGCTACAGGTGCCGGCACTCAATGTCTCACCTCACTTGGCGATGCAGTCGATTTACCATTTGCTGGAGCAGGCGCAAACCTATTGTGCTGGGGTGATCGGCAGCTCTTTGGGGGGGTATTATGCCTTGCATCTCTATGCGAAGTTTGGGTTGCCGGCGGTACTGATTAATCCCGCTATTTATCCCTATCGTCGCTTGCGTGAATATCTGGGTGAAAATACCAATTATTACACCGGTGAGCGATATCAGGTCTTGCCGCAGCATATGCAAGAGCTACAAGACTTGCAGTTGCCCTTGCGTGTCGATCCGGCGCGGCTTTACCTGTTGACGCAAACCCACGATGAAACGCTCGATTGGCGCGAGGCCATCGAGCATCTGGCTGGGGCAAAGGTGTGGGCACAGTTCGGTGGCTCGCATGCCTTTGATGATTTCGACGCGACACTTCCTTCAATTGCCGATTTTCTGCTCAGTTCGCATTGAGCGATGGTAGTTTTTCACGTTTCCTATCGCTAGAATGCACGCCTTCAAGCTGCACTGATAAATCGAACGGGAGAAAACCGTGGGCGCGCGCACAGCACTCTATCCGCAACACCTCAAAGCCTCTGGCAAAATCGTCGATTTTGGGGGTTGGGACATGCCGCTGCATTATGGCTCGCAGGTGGAAGAGCATCACGTGGTGCGGCAATCCGCCGGTATGTTCGATGTCTCGCACATGACTGTGGTCGATGTTAGCGGTGCCCAAGCGCAACAGTATCTGCGTTATTTGTTGGCCAACGATGTGGCGCGTTTGCAGGAAGAGGGCAAAGCGCTATACAGTGCCATGTTGAACGAACAGGGCGGCGTACTGGATGATCTGATCGTGTATCGGATGGCCGCCGGCGCCTACCGCGTGGTCGTCAACTGTGCCACCCGTGAAAAAGACCTGGCTTGGATGCAGCAAGTCATCAGTGGCTTTGACGCCACACTGCAAGAACGCCCAGATCTGGCGATGATTGCGATACAGGGGCCGCAGGCGCGCGCGAAAGTGCAGGGTGTTTGTCCGCAGGCCGCAGCACTGATCGAAAGTCTCAAGGTGTTTTCCGACCAAGTGTTCGGCGATTGGATGTTTTGTCGCACCGGTTATACCGGCGAAGACGGTCTTGAGGTGATGTTGCCGGAAGTCGAGGCGGGTGCGTTCTGGGAAGCCTTGCTGGCCGCTGGCGTGCAGCCTTGTGGTCTCGGTGCACGCGATACCTTGCGCCTGGAGGCCGGCATGAACCTGTATGGTTCGGACATGAATGAGGGCGTATCGCCCTTGGTGTCGAACATGGCGTGGACCGTGGTTTTGAACGATCGCGACTTCATCGGTAAAACAGCATTGCAACAGGAGCAAGCGCAAGGTCCCGCGCAACAACTGGTGGGTTTGGTCTTGGAAGGCAAAGGCGTTTTACGTGCCCACTACAAAGTGCGCGTGCCAGGCTTGGGTGAGGGTGAAATTACCAGTGGTACCTTTTCGCCTACTTTGGGTGTCTCGATTGCGCTAGCGCGTATCCCAGCGGGTGACGCTGCGCAGTGCGAGGTGGAGATTCGGAATCGTTTGCTGCCCGCGCGCATTGTGAAGCCCTGTTTTGTTCGTCATGGTCAATCCTGCATCGCGTAAAGCAGGCTGGATGATTACAATTCGTGGCAAATGCCGTCGCGCCGACTACAATCCTGGCCATGTGGCTTGCCCATAGACTAATTTCGTATGCTACTTCTACTCGACTCTGTTTTTGAGGAAACCCAACTATGAGCCAGATCCCTTCTGACCTGAAATATCTCTCTAGCCATGAATGGGCGCGTCTGGAGGATGACGGTGAGACCGTCACCATTGGCATCACCGACCATGCGCAGGAACTGCTGGGCGATGTTGTTTACGTCGAACTGCCCGAGCTGGGAGCCGAATTGTCCGCCGGCGATGAGGCCGGTGTGGTCGAGTCGGTGAAGGCCGCTTCGGATATTTTTGCGCCGGTCAGTGGTGAGGTAATTGAAATCAACGAAGCGCTTGAGGAATCGCCGGAACTGGTCAACAGTGATCCCTATGATGATGGCTGGTTCTTTAAAGTGCGGATTACCGACAAGTCCGAGTTGAAGCAATTGCTGGATGCGGATGGCTACGCCGAGATTTGCGAGGCGGAAGCCGAAGATTGATCCACGCGCCTGGCAGGTAAATGAGCCTGAGTGCTTTGTGCCTGCCCATGACGCAATTGCTGGAGGATGTGTTGCAAAATACATCCTCTTGTCGTTTGCAGACGACCGCTTTTTTGAATGAATAGACGGATCCTGCGATCCAGAGGAATACCATGCCTTTTATTCCGCATACCGAACACGACATCGCCCGGATGTTGCAGACGATCGGTGTTGGCTCGGTCAACGAGCTGTTTGATGAAATTCCCGTGCACTTGCGCAGCCGTGATCTCGATGGCATCCAGCCCGGGCTCTCCGAAATGGCCATGCTGCGGCTGATGAGTGAGCGTGCCGCGCAAGACGACGGTTACGCCTGTTACATCGGTGCGGGAGCTTATGAGCATCATGTGCCTGCGGCGGTCTGGGATATCGCCACGCGTGGCGAGTTTATGACGGCGTATACGCCGTACCAGGCAGAGGCCAGTCAAGGCACCTTGCAGTTGGTGTATGAATTCCAAACCATGATGTGCCAGCTGACTGGGCTGGATGTGTCGAATGCTTCGATGTATGACGGCGCTTCAGCCCTCTCCGAAGCGGTCTTGATGGCGATTCGCGGCAATCGTAAATCCAAAAGCAAAAAAGTGTTGGTCGCGGGCAGTTTGCATCCAAACTATTTGCAGGCTGTGCAGAGCATTGTGGTGCATCAGCAAATTACGCTGGAAGTCTTGCCCTTGCAGGGTGATGTGCTGGACATGGCTGCACTGGAACAGCAGGCCGGGCAGGATTATGCCGCGCTGGTCGTACCTCAGCCCAATTTCTTTGGCCGTTTGGAAGACGTCCACACGTTGACCGACTGGGCGCACGCGCAAGGCATGTTAGTGATCGCTTGTGTGAACCCAATGGCCTTGGCGCTTCTAAGTGCACCCGGCGAATGGGGCCAGAATGGAGCTGATATTGCGACGGGTGAGGGGCAGCCCTTTGGTTTGCCATTGGCATCCGGTGGACCTTATTTCGGCTTTTTGACCTGTAAGGAAGCCCTGGTGCGTCAAATGCCAGGTCGTATTATCGGACGCACGGTCGACCTTGAGGGCAAGCCTGGCTTTACCCTGACCTTGCAGGCGCGCGAGCAACATATTCGCCGCTCCAAAGCGACTTCTAACATCTGTACCAACCAAGGCTTGGCCGTGACTGCGGCGACCATCTATTTGAGCTTGCTGGGCTTTAGCGGTTTGCATCAGGTGGCACAGAGCTCTCATTTGGGGGCGCAGGCTTTGCGTCAGCGCTTATCACAGTTGGAAGGCCTGCGCGTCGATCTCGATCAGCCCGTTTTTCACGAATTTGTGGTGCGCTTGCCCAAGTCGGCGCAAGCCGTCGTTGCGGCCATGGCGGCGCAAGGGATACTGCCGGGCCTGGCGCTCGGTGAGTTTTTACCGGGACGCGATAATGAGCTTTTGGTGTGTGTCACCGAGACCAAAACCGAACAGGATCTTGAGCGTTATGTCGCAGTCATGCAGTCAGTGCTGACGGAGGGCCAGTAAATGTTGATATTTGAACAAGGTAGTCAGGGCCGGGGTGCCAGTGCACAGCGTCCGGAGGCGCGTCACGGAGAGTCAGGCTTGCCTGCCAACTTGCTGCGTAAGACCCCAGCCAAGTTGCCGGAAGTGTCCGAGTTGCAGGTGGTGCGTCATTTCACCAATTTGTCGCGCAAAAATTTCTCGATCGATACGCATTTCTATCCGCTGGGCTCTTGCACGATGAAGTACAACCCGCGCGGAGCGCATCGTGCGGCTAGTCTGCCAGGCTTTCTTAAACGCCATCCCTTAGCGCCCGAAGCCCAAAGCCAAGGCTTTTTGGCGTGCCTCTATGACTTGCAAGAGATTCTTAAGGAAGTCACTGGCATGGCCGGTGTCTCACTGTGTCCCATGGCCGGTGCGCAAGGCGAATTTGCCGGCGTGGCGATGATCCGTGCCTATCACGATGCGCGTCAGGACTACGCGCGTAACGAAATTCTCGTGCCTGAAGCCGCCCACGGAACCAATCCCGCGACGGCAGTCATGTGTGGCTACAAAGTGCGCGAGATTCCGGTGCGCGGCGATGGTGATGTCGATCTCGAAGCTTTGAAGCTGGCCGTAGGACCACAAACTGCGGGCATCATGATGACGAATCCTTCGACCTGCGGTGTGTTTGAGCGGCAGATCGAACAAATCGCCAAGACGGTCCATGAGGCGGGTGGTTTGTTGTATTACGATGGCGCCAACTTGAATGCTATCTTGGGTAAGGTGCGTCCTGGCGACATGGGCTTTGATGTGCTGCATATGAACTTGCACAAAACTTTCGCCACACCGCATGGCGGTGGGGGGCCAGGATCAGGCCCGGTCGCGGTGGGCCCGCGCCTGCAAGCCTATCTGCCAACCCCCATTGTGGGGCGTGAAGAGCGTGATGGGAAAGCAGTCTATCGTTGGCTGGGTATGGACGACCTGCCACAGAGTATGGGGCGTCTGAGTGCATTCATGGGGAATGCGGGAATTTTACTGCGCGCATACGCCTATGCGCTGTTGCTGGGTAAAGAGGGTATGCACCGCGTCGGCGAGTTCTCCACCCTCAATGCCAACTACATGGCGGCGCTGTTGAAGCAGGCCGGGTTCACCTTGGCCTATCCTCAGCGACGTGCGACGCATGAGTTTATTTTGACCATGAGTCCAGAGTTGAAGAAATTCGGTGTCAACGCGATGGATTTCGCCAAGCGCCTGCTTGATTATGGCTACCATGCACCCACGACGTATTTTCCTTTGTTGGTGCCGGAATGCTTGCTGATCGAGCCCACAGAGACGGAGTCGATCGATGAGTTGGAAGGTTTTGTAAAAGCGATGGCGCAGATTCGTGCCGAAGCTGAGAATTCGCCCGAACTCGTTAAAGGTGCGCCTCTGACGCAGCCCGTGCGTCGACTTGATGACGTGCGTGCAGCGCGCGAGCTGGATGTGAATTACAGTTTTA
This sequence comes from Oleiphilaceae bacterium, assembly GCA_041591755.1. GTDB lineage: Bacteria > Pseudomonadota > Gammaproteobacteria > Pseudomonadales > Oleiphilaceae > JBFHRI01. Next base: position 10,076 of record JBFHRI010000010.1, on the reverse strand, counting down.
GCGGTCGGGTGGCAGAAGCCTAGAAAACATTGACACCCATGGCTCTGAAGTTTTCTTTCAGATCCTCGATGTCGTAATTGGTGAGGCCGAGATGCTCCAGGATCTCGGCCTCACTGTTATCCCACTCCAGGTCTGTTTCGGCATTGCCAAAGATCAAATAATTGCCACAGATATGTTCTGCCAATTTCAGAATGGCTAATAACGTTTTTTGTTGCTGATTACGGTAGTCTTTGGAAGCAAAAATGCGGGCGGTGTTATGATGTTCCGCAATGGCCAGGCAAATGTCTTCGGGTAGATTCCAGGATTTTGCGATGTAATAGCCGACTACGCAGTGGTTGGTGTTGAAGCGCTCATTCTCAAGATCAATCACCCGCTCCAGATGACTGGCGTAGGCTTCTTGGGTTACTTCGAGGAAATTGCTGAACTTCTTCATCATCAGCGGAATGCCCGCGTTATGGAACAGACCCAGGGTGTAGGCTTCATCGGGGTTTCGATAACCGACCTTCTTCGCAACGGTGGCACACACCAGTGCAATGTCGTTGGCCGTATCCCAAAAGCGTGTCAGGGCAACGATATTCTCGTCTGACATTTCGCCTTTGATGGCCAGTCCGTTGAGGATATTGACGACAGTGTTGATGCCCAGCAAAGACACCGCTTGTTCGATTGAGGAAATCTTGCTGGTCAGTCCATAGAAGGGAGAATTCACCACCTTCAGCATCGTTCCAGAGAGCCCCACGTCCTTGGCGATCAAGGCGGCGATGCGCTTGAGGTCGGGGAGCGGGGTGATTTGCTCCATTTGCAGGTCGACCAAAATTTGCGGTTGCGGCGGGACGCGAATGCCCTGCAGAATCTGATTGATCTGTTCTTGGGTAAGTTGGTTTGCCATAGGTAGACCACTACTTTATCGGCGCTTTAGTTCAACGTAAGTCTGTTCTAGTGTAGATGGTCTTGAACGAAAAGCTATGTTAAAAAACAGCTTCTGGTGTGTGATTTATTTATATAACTCATTGTAAAATATGGAACAAATGTGAATTATAAAACGCTTTTCCTGAATAAAAAATGCGATAAACGCCTACGCCAGGGGCACCTTTGGATCTACAGTAATGAGGTCGATCGCCAGCGCTCGGCGCTGACCGACTTTGCTGCCGGCGAGCAAGTTCAGGTGGTGACGGCAGACGGAGAGTGTTTGGGCGTTGCCTTTATCTCTCCACACAATTTGATTTGCGGTCGCCTGGTCAGTCGGCAAGCCGGGCTCCTGATGACCGACGAACTGTTGTGCAAACGTCTGCAGCAGGCGCTCAGTTTGCGCGAGCAAGTGTTTGAGGTGCCGTGCTATCGCTTGGTCTATGGAGATAGCGATGGTTTGCCGGGCCTGGTGATTGATCGCTTTTTCGATGTGTGTGTGGTGCAGATTTCGTTGGCGGGGATGGAACTCTACAAATCTGCGATCGTGTCGGCTTTGCAAGAATTAGTGCAAGCGCGCTGTGTCGTGTTCAAGAACGATGGCAAGATGCGCGCGATCGAAGGGCTGACTGAATATGTAGAGTTCGCACTGGGGGCAGAACAAGAAAGCGTCGCCTTGGAAGAGAATGGCGTGCGCTTCCTGGCGCCCCTGACCGAAGGTCAAAAAACTGCGTGGTTCTACGATCACCGTATGAGCCGTTTGCGTTTGCAGAGCTATGCACGCGGCAAGCGCGTGCTGGATCTATTCAGCTATGTGGGTGGCTGGGGTATTCAGGCTCTGGCAGCGGGTGCGGCCTCACTGACCTGCGTTGATGCTTCGGCGCTGGCCTTAGATTATGTAGCGCAAAACGCGGCTCTGAACCAATGTGCCGAAGTGCAGGCGCTGCAAGGTGATGCCTTTCATATCGCCCAGCAATTGCGACATTCAGGGCAGCGCTTCGATATCGTGATTGCCGATCCGCCGGCGCTCATTCCGCGCAAAAAGCACGAGAAAGAAGGCCTGCAGGCTTATCATCGCTTAAATCAGTTGGCTATGCGCTTACTGGATGAGGGTGGCGTCCTGGTTTCGGGCTCCTGTTCGATGCATTTAGCGCGCGAGCAATTGCGCGATGTCATCCGCACCGCCGGTCGCAAGACTGGGATGAGTGTACAAATATTGGAAGAGGGCGGGCAGGGGCCGGATCACCCAGTGCTACCCGCGATTCCTGAAACCGAATATTTGAAAGCCAGCTTTGTGCGCGTGATGCCTCAGGTTTAGTCCGCGCGCTCGGAACCACTTGTCGCGACCTTGCTAAATAGGCGCGAGAGGCGCAGATAGAGTGCTTCTCGGGCCGCTTGGCTATCGAGGCGGCGATAACTGTGTTCGAAGTCCGGATGGTAGTCTTCGAGCAGCCGTTGCGCTTCGCGCTCTAGCGCGCGGTTGATTAGGCTTTGCCAGTGCGCCGTTTTGGCCGACAGCAATTGTGCCGGATACCAGGCCTCATCACTGGACCAGGCTTCGTACAACAAGCGCATGTCGCGGGCGATTTGTTGCGCCAGAAACGCACAGTAATGTTTGCGGCGCGCGATCACCTGCAGCAACTCCTCGTCGGCACCCTGGGCAGGTGGAATATAACGAGACAGTTGCGTCGCGGCAGCGGCCTCTGTCTCGCCCCATAACATAAACTCCAAGGCGTGGAAGCCAAGCGTCACGTAGTAGGGATCACTGAACTGGTGTTCCTGGTTCAAGTGGACAAAATCTAGAGGGGTGTCGGAGTACATCAGCCCGCTTTTGGGGTAGCCGTCGACCTCGTCCAGATAGCCAGGAATAATGGGGCGGCGATCCAGGCGCACGGAGATGCTATGCATGACTTCCGGTTCATTGGCCTGGCGATCCAGCTCTGGATGACTTAGGGGCAGCTTTCGAAAAACGCTGGTCAAAGCGTAGGCGTCATGACTGCGCAGCCACTGCTGGCGGGCGCGTTGCAGCGTATCCGCGTTTGGATTAGCGCCAAACTCCCCGACATCCAGTTTTAGTTGTTCCGCTTCCGCCAGTGCATCACGGTAGGTCGTTTGTGCCACCTCAATAAATTGCCGGAGTTGCGCGTTCGTTGCGGCTTTATTGCCGCCTGCGCGATGGCTTGCTTGCGATTCGCTCAGGCGGGTCTCAGTGCTTGCTTGCAAAGTGCTTTCGCCGGAGGTCGGCTCCTCATTGGGTGTGCAGGACGTGAGGGCGGCACCGAGTAGTGCCAGGGATAACTTCAGGCCCCGAGCCCATGCGCTTGGCCACCGGGTGAAGCTAGCAAGGGCTCGCTGACTCATGCGGTCTCCCGCAGCGTGATGACGGGCCAAGCGCGCTGCCGGGCGACGTCACGTAGTTGGTCATCGGGGTCAACGGCGACCGGGAAATCGACCTGTTCCAACAGCGGAATGTCATTGTGGCTGTCGCTGTAAAAAGTCGCACCGGCCAAATCATGTTGTTGTGCGCTCAGCCATTCATTCAGGCGCGTAATCTTACCCTCGCGAAAGCTCGGGGTGCCGGCAATGCGACCGGTATAACGCTCGCCCGTAAATTCAGGCTCGGTGGCGATCAAATGCGCAATGCCCAGCGCTTGTGCAATGGGCTCGGTGACGAAGCGATTGGTTGCCGTAATGATCAGCAACTGATCGCCGCGTTGACGATGTGACTCAATGAGCGCGCGTCCTTTGGGCAGGATCATGGGCGCGATGAAAGTGCGCATAAAGTCTTCGCGCCAGGCATGCAGTTGGGCTAAGGGGTGTGCTGCCAAGGGTTTTAATGCAAACTCCAGATAGGCCAGGATGTCTAGGCTACCTGACTGATAATCTTGAAAAAAACGGTCGTTGGTTTGCTTGTATAGCGCGCCATCGACGATGTTTCTGCTCACTAAAAACTCGCCCCAGGCGTGATCACTGTCACCGGCCAGCAGGGTGTTGTCCAAATCAAAAATTGCCAGCGCCATGGGGGCTCTGATCTCCACGCATTTCAAAGGCTTGAAGCATAGCAGAACTGGCTTATGCTTAGGAAAGGCTTTGCATTGTCCGACGCGGTATTGGCAAGCCCTTTTGTTGATTGCCGATATAACGGATTTCTGGAAGAATGCAGTGAATGTAAATTTAACAAGGTTTGGTAGGAAGTGATTGATTCTGACGGGTTTCGCCCGAATGTCGGAATTATCCTAGCGAATCGATACGACGAAGTGTTCTGGGCCCGACGCATTGGTCAGGATTCATGGCAGTTTCCGCAAGGTGGTATCAAGGCACATGAATCGTTGGAGCAGGCGCTGTTCCGCGAGCTGAACGAAGAGATTGGTCTGAGTGAGAAAGATGTCGAAATTATCGCAGCCACCAAAGGGTGGTTGCGCTATCGCCTGCCTAAACGTATGGTGCGACATCACTCCCACCCTGTCTGTGTCGGTCAAAAGCAAAAGTGGTTCTTGCTGCGCATGAAGAGTGACGATCGCTGTGTCAGCGTCAGTCATTCGGACAGTCCTGAATTTGATGGCTGGCGTTGGGTCAGCTACTGGTATCCCCTGGGCCAGGTCGTATCGTTCAAGCGGGAAGTTTATCGACGCGCAATGAAAGAGTTATCCATTGATTTATTCAAACATTCTGGCTCACACAACTAACCGCTGGACTGAGGACTGCAGGGCATGCTCGATGTACTGAGAAGCATCGTTCAGGAGGTCAACGAGGCAGGGAGTCTGAGTGACGCGCTGCAGATCATCGTGACACGCGTGCAAGCGAGCATGCAGACCGATGTGTGCTCCGTCTATCTCTTGGACCCCGACAGCAATCGTTATGTCCTGATGGCGACTAAAGGCTTGCATCCGGAGTCGGTGGGCAAGGTTAGTTTGGCCTATTCTGAGGGCTTGGTGGGTCTGGTCGGCGTACGTGAAGAGCCGATCAATCTCGAGCATGCGCAAGAGCATGAGCGTTATCGCTATTTTCCCGAGACCGGGGAAGAGCGTTTCGAGAGCTTTCTTGGGGTCCCGATCATCCACCACAAAAAAGTGCTGGGTGTGATCGTGGTTCAGCAGGCCAGCAATAGTCGTTGCTTTGACGAGGGCGAAGAAGCCTTTTTGGTTACGGTCTCGGCACAGTTGGCGAGTGTGATTGCACACAGTGAAGCGCGTAGTGTTATCGCGGGCGTGACGCCGGCCGGTCGTAAAGCGCGTGATATTACGTTTCGCGGTGTGGCCGGAGCACCGGGTGTCGCCATTGGGCATAGTGTGGCGATGTTCCCGCCGGCCGATTTCGACTCGGTACCTGACCGTAATGCCGATGATGTTGACGAGGAGATTGCCAAGCTCGAAGCGGCGGTTGAGGCGGTGCGTAAAGATATTCGCAAGGTCGGTGAGCGCTTGTCTGATCAATTGCGCCCTGAAGAGCAAGCCTTGTTTGATGTGTATTTGGGAATGTTGGATGACTCCGCGATTGCCGGCGAAGTTGTGGCCAGAATCCGCGCCGGCAAGAGCGCGCAAACCGCATTGCGACTGGTGGTAAAGGAGTACGCCCGGCATTTCGAGATGATGAGCGATGCCTACCTCAGCGAGCGCGCGGTCGATATCAAAGATCTCGGCCGCCGAATTCTCGCCTACTTGCAGGAAAACGAGCAAGCAGAACTCGATTTTCCCGAGCGCACCATTCTGGTCAGCGATGAATTAACGCCCACGATGCTGGGCGAAGTACCTCGCGAGAAGTTGGTTGGCTTGGTGTCGATCAAAGGCTCCGGCAACTCTCACGTCGCGATTCTAGCACGTGCCATGGGCATTCCTACTGTCATGGGTGTTGTTGATGTGCCGCTTAGCCAGCTGGATGACCGCGAGATCATCGTCGATGGCTACAACGGTAATCTGTTCGCCAGCCCCAGTCGTGAATTACGCACGTATTACCAAAATCTTATCGATGAAGAGCGCCTGCTCGACGAGAATCTCGAAAAGCTCAAACACTTGCCCTGTGAGACGCGCGATGGCCACCGCATTTGCGCCTGGGTCAATACCGGCTTGATGACTGACGTGGTGCGTTCGTTGCATCAGGGGGCTGAAGGGGTGGGCTTGTACCGTACCGAAGTGCCCTTCATGATTAATGAGCGTTTCCCCAGTGAGTACGAGCAGATGCTGTGTTACCGTGAGCAGCTAGAGGCGTTTGCGCCGAACCAAGTGACCATGCGCACGCTCGATATCGGTGGCGACAAAGCACTGACTTATTTTCCGATTACCGAGGAAAACCCATTTTTGGGGTGGCGTGGTATTCGCGTCACTTTGGACCATCCAGAGATTTTTTTGGTGCAAATGCGGGCTATGCTGAAGGCGAGTGAGGGTTTGAATAACCTGCGTATCATGTTGCCCATGATCTCAAGCGTCAATGAGGTAGAAGAGGCGCTGCACCTGATTTACCGTGAGTATCACGAGGTGCGTAGCGAAGGCTTTGATATTTCGATGCCGCAAGTTGGCGTCATGATCGAAGTGCCGGCGGCGGTCTATCAGGTCAAGGAGTTGGCCGAGCGCGTCGATTTCCTGTCGGTCGGCTCGAATGATCTGACGCAGTATTTATTAGCGGTCGACCGCAACAATCCCCGGGTGGCCTCGCTCTATCACTTATTCCACCCGGCGGTATTGCATGCGTTGAATAAAATTGCGCAAGACGCGCGAGCGTCCAATACGCAGTTGAGTATCTGTGGTGAGCTGGCCGGCAACCCCGCGGGCGCGATCTTGTTGTTGGCCATGGGCTATGATGCGCTGTCGATGAATGCCTCGAACTTACTCAAGGTGAAGTCGGTGGTGCGCGGAATTGATATGGCATGGGCGCGCCGATTGCTCGACAATGTGTTGCAGTTGGATTCGCCCTATATTGTCGAAAGTACGATGAATTTGGCGCTGAAAGAAGTGGGATTTGGGCACTTGTTGCCCCCCAGCAAGCGTTTGGAAGATATGTAGAATCTTGCGCGGCGAGCTAGGGCTTGCCTTGAATGGTGTTCGAGAGGCGTGCCCAAGTATAAATCTGAGGCAAAAAGATGTTGAAAACCCACGAAGCAAAAAATCGACGTAACGGTCCGCCCAAGCTTGGCATTGCTTTAGGGGGCGGAGGCCCGTTTGGCGGCATTTATGAAATTGGCGCGCTGCGAGCATTGGATGAGTCGCTCGCAGGCCTCAATCTCAATGATCTTGATGTCTATGTGGGTGTCAATGCAGGTTCCTTTATTGCGGCCAATCTGGCGAATCAAATGACGCCGGCACAAATGTGTCGGATCTTCGTACGCAATGAGGCAGACGTGCATCCATTTCACCCGGGTGTCTTTTATCGCCCGGCCTATGAAGAGTTCATGCGTCGCGTCGCCGCCGTTCCAGGCTTGTTGGCCAGTGCCATGTTCAATCTGGTACGCCACCCCAATGACCAGAGTGTGTTGGAAGCGCTCACGGTGTTAGCCAAGGCGATTCCTTCGGGTATTTTTGATAATGATGGGTTTGATACTTACTTATCACGCTCTTACAGCTCGGTCGGCAGGACCAATGATTTTCGCCGCCTGAAAAAGAAGCTGTTCATCATCGCGACCGACCTGTTTACCGGCGAAACCGTTAGTTTTGGCGATCAGGGGCATCGCACGATACCGATTTCGAAGGCCATTCAGGCCAGTATGGCGGCTCCGGGTATCTACAAGCCGGTCGAGATTCAGGGGCGTCATTATGTCGATGGTACCTTAAATAAGGGGCTGCACTCCTCTGTGGCCTTAGAGCAAGGCGCTGATGTAGTGCTGGCCATTAACCCGGTGGTGCCGATCGATGTATTCAGTGCGGTCGCCGCAGACACCATGCAACATGATGATCTGGTGAACTCCGGCATGCCGATCGTACTTTCCCAGGCCTATCGCACCATGGTGTTCTCGCGCTTGCGCGCAGGTATGAAAGTAGTGGGGCGAGACTACCGGGATCGCTCAATCCTGCTGTTTGAACCTGAGCGTAATGATGCACGTTTGTTCTTCTCCAGTGTGTTCAGCTTCAAGGCGCGAAAAATGATGTGTGAAGAGGCCTACCAAATGACGCGCAGGGCAATTCGCCAGCGTGCGGTGGAGCTCGAGACCACTTTGGCGCCGTTTGGCATCAAAGTGCGCCATGACATTTTGGCCGATGAGAAGCGCACCCTCAGTACCGGCCTGTACGGTGAAACACTGCCGGTGTTCAGCTCCAGTCCGCAGACCAAGACGCAAGTCAACGAGTCTTTGGCCGACTCAGAGAGTTATTTCGAACGCATGACACAAAAAGTCGCCGCGCTGTTTTAAGCTAAGCGGTTACGCGTTTAATAGTAATGATCAAGCCTTTTCATTCAGGTCAGGTTTTGGCATGTTATTGCGTTTTCGCCGGATCGATCTCTTCGCAAGGAATTTCATCATGTTAAGTAATTATTGCGCCCTCGTGCGGGCTGTTGCCTTGGTTTTGTTGTCGTTGTGCTTGGTCGCTTGCTCCAGTGGCAAGATTGTCAAAACTTGGGAGGGTGATGAAAAGCCTGCCAATGAATTGGCCTTGCTCACGGCGCCGGAGCACATCACCTTGCTGGCCGTCGATGGCAAGGCGATGCCGGATTATTTATTGCAGGGCCTGACGACAACATACAGTTTGCTGCCCGGTGAACATATTCTGGAATTCAAATTCGAAACCCTTTGGGCGGTGGCTAGAAAGGCTGAGAACAGCTCGCCCTCACGCGTTGTCAGCTCTGAGCCGCAGCAGGTGCGTGTGCGCGTAGAGCCTGGACAACAACTGACGTTTCGCTATCCCACGCCCGGTAATCTGCGGGATGCCGAGGCGATTGCTGCGACCTTCAGTGCCGAGTTAGTGGATGCGCAAGGCCGAGTCGTCGCAAAGTCGGTGCCAGCTGGGACTTATACCTTGCCGGACACCGAGCCGCTCAAGCAGGCCCAAGCGATCGCGGGCGTGTCAGAGAGCGATGTTTCCCGTTTGGATGCATTAAAGGTGTTGTGGTCGCGCCTGTCTGCTGAGGAAAAGAAGGCGTTTTTGTCTTGGGCGTTTGAGTAGCGTAGCGGATTCTGTGGTAGGTCAGCTCTTCAGTACGACAGCGGAGTTTCAGACGTTCTCTTGGTCCAATGCTGCGTGTGCTTTGGCTGCATTGTCGGATCGCGTATCGAATTACTCTATGTTTTGAGTTGGCTTTCCGTTTCGGACTGAAGGTTCGGCCTTCAGTTCAGGTATGTGTGAGCGCGAGGGAAATGCGCTCACTCCTCTTTACTCTCCACAGTTTGCTTCGCGCTCTTCTTTGGTCCCAACGACAGAATGTCGTTAAATAGTCCCATAATATCCTCAATCAAGCCTGAGGCGGCTTTGCTGTCGTCAGCCTTCGGTTTGCTGAACTGATGTTGTTCGGCGAGCTGTAGAATGGTTTCAAAGGCGCCTTCAATATAGGTGTTGAAGCTAAATTCGTGGGCCAAAATATCAGGGCAGTAGGTGCTCGAGATGTGGTAGTTGCCGTTGTAGCTCACAATCATCAGGGCCAGTCCGATGCCATCGAACAAGGGCGATGCCGAAACGAACGTGTGGAGTTCGGAGTCTTCCAGGTATAGAGGAAACTGTGGGCCAGGGATGTTGGTAATCGGTAGATTAAACATCGGTTTGTATTTCTGCGTGAGTAAAAACTCACTGTACGCGCGGGCTGAGAGCGCCGCTACGCAGCTGGGCACCAACTCGGACAGGCGACTGGCAGAAATTGCGGATTTGTAGCTGTCGGAAGATTTGGCCGCTTCGTGAATCAGCTGAATCCGGCAAATGGGGTCGGGCTCAGTCGTGGCCAGTGAAAATAGTTTTGCGGCCAACTGCGTACCTGACTTGTAATTCAAGCTGGTCGAGCGAACGGAAATCGGACCGAGCGCAACCAGGGGCATGCGGGGCAGCGTTTCGGCATGCTCATTGACGAAGTTAGAGAGCGCTTCAGCACAGACGCCCATCAAAATGTCGTTGGTGGTCACGTGAGGTAACTGGCGTCGAATGGCGCGGACCTTGGTGAGGGGTACGGCAATATGTTCAATGCGACGACGCGAGGTTATGGTCGTGTTGATGGGGGTGCGAGCGACGCGCAGCAAGGCTGGGGGTAGATTGAGTCTCTGTAAG